>QAMX01000049.1 GCA_003149835.1 Clostridiales bacterium | reverse complement strand
AAAATCACCGCGTCCGCCGAGGCGGCGCGCCGCGTCTCTTCAAGCGTGCGCGCCGTCCATACCACCACGGCCGCGCCGGCCGCTTTGCAGAAACGCACGGGCGGAGAGCGGAGCATTTGCTGCTCGCAGGCGATGAAGTGCGGGCGGGCGGCCACGTTTGTCAGGAGCTGTTCCGCCGCAAAGCGCGCACACGCGCAGGGCAGGCTTTTCTCTGAATACCGGCAGACGAGCTGGCCGCGCACAATGTGCGGCGCGTTTCTGCGAAACCATGCGACAATGCGCGGGTCAAAGCTCTCGACGGCGTAATCGCCGCCGTAACCGCCGAGCAGCGCCAGCGTTTTGCGGCACAGCTCCCGATATCTGGGCGTCGATTTCAGCTCGACAATCAGCGGGATACCGTCCGCGACTGTCAATACCTCTTTGAGCAGCGGGATCCGCTGCTCTCCGCCGCACAGCCGCAGCCTCCGCCGTTCGGCTGCGGGCGTGTCGTTCAGGCGGCCGGAAACGCCGGTCATCCGTTTCAGCGTATCGTCGTGGAAAACCACGACGTTTCCGTCGCCGTCCAGGTTGACGTCGAGCTCCGCTCCGTATCCGTTTGCCGCGGCCAGCGCAAACGCCGCAAGGCTGTTCTCCGGCACCTCGCCGTCGCCGCTGTGCAGCCCTCTGTGCGCATAGAGGCGCGAGCCGAGCTTTTCCCGCTTTGGGCCGATCGGGGCGGGACGCATGGCGTTCAGATACAGCCCGGCCAGCCCGATGACGGCCGCCGGCAGCAGAAGCGCTTTTTTTCGCATAACCGTTTTCCTTTCACAAACCGTCGCAGCGAACCGGAACGGCGCATTGGCCGCGCCGCCGGACACCAGCGGCTGCGGCCCTTACAGCCAAACGCCCCAGTCGCCGAAATTCCAAACGCCGCTGCCATGGCGCAGTTTTCCCTGAGCCCGCAGGGCGCGGAAAGCGTCCCGCATTCGGCTCAGAAGCTCGGGCTGAACATCCAGCGTATGATGCGCCGGAAAGACGCGCCTGACCGGCAGCGCCGATATTTTTTCCAGCGACTGCAAATAGGCCTTCGGATCGGTCGAGGGATAATAGGCAAACAGCGTATCCTTATAAACCAGATCGCCCGTAAACAGATACCCCCGCTCCGGCTCCCAAAAACACATATGTCCCGGCGAATGCCCCGGCGTATGCAGCACTTCAATCACGCGGTCGCCCAAATCGATACAGTCGCCGCCGCGCAGCACCCGGGTCGGGATGCCCTGAAAGAATTCGTATAAACCGACGTCATACCCCGCCGGAAGGTCGCACCGGTCCACGACCATGCTTCGCACGGTTTCCATCGTCAGCGGGAAACCGCCGTTCAGCCAGTTCAGCTCGGCTTCATGAGCGTAAAAATCGGGATAATAGCGATGGCCGCCGACATGATCCCAGTGGATGTGCGTCGCCGCTGCGGTCACGGGCCGGTCCGTGAGCTTTTTCACCTCTTCGGAGATGTCACAGATGCCGAGGCCGGTATCGATGAGCAGCGCGCGGCTTTTCCCCTCCAAGAGATAGCAGTGCGTCTCCTCCCAATGCCGGTATTCGCTGATGATATGCGTATCTCTCTCAACGGTATCTACGGTAAACCAGTTTTCCATGACGACGTTCCTCTCAAAGGCTTTTCTATTTTTCCGACGGCTTTCCCCGCTTTATGCGACCGGCTCGCCCGCCGCATTGAAAAAGCCCGTCCGGCGGCAGCGGACAAGCAGCGGCTCAAAGCCGAGCTTTTCCTGTGCGGCCGCCAGCAGATACGAGGGATTCAGGCCGCCGTCCGGCGCGTCTTTGAGCACGGCGGCGATTTTCAGGCCGCTCGCCGCGCCTTCGATCTCAACGGAACGAATCTGCTCCGCGGCGGCCGTTTCCTGATACGTTCCCTTCTTCGTGCGCTTCATCACCGAAAAATCCGGCGCCAGCCAGAGCGCGGCGAGTTTTTTCTCCATCCCGTCCCCGCAAGCTTCCGGCAGCTCGGCAAAGATTTCATAGCGCGCCCAGATGATCTCGCGCCCGTTGATGGCGTTTTCAAACGCCGCTTTTACGCGGATTCCCTCCGGCAGAACGCGGTTGAGGCGCTCCGGCAGCGTCTCCGGCGCGCACTTCTGCGCCAGCACGATGTCGCACAGCTCGCCGTCGCTCTCGTACCCCAGTGACAGCGGCCGCACAAGCGACAGATAGGCGCGCTGGTGAAAGCCCTCCGAATGTTTCAGCGGTACGCCGGCGCGGGCGAGCGCGCGCGTCAACGTTCGCATCATATCGAGATGAGAGATATAAGCGCTCCTGCCCTCTTTGGCGACGACAAGCCGGAGCTTATAGCCGGCCGCGCCGCCGTTTTCCTGTTCAGACATCGCATTTCCCTCCGTTCAGCAGTCTCGACGCCCCGCAGCCGGAACAGCGTCCGGCGGCCGCGCGGCAGTCGGGCGTGATTTTTCCCTCATGCGCGTCGGCGAGGCTTCGTTTCAGATACGCCTCCGTCACGCCGCAGTCGATGACCGACCACGGCAGCAGCTCGTCCAAATCGCGGGCGCGGAGGTAGTCGCGCGGGTCGATTCCGCAGGTATCAAAGGCTCTCATCCATACGTCGTATTTGAAATGCTCGTCCCACGCGTCGAGGCGGCAGCCGTTTCGCCACGCCTCCAAAATCACCGGCGCGAGCCGGCGGTCGCCGCGCGCGAACACGCCTTCGAGAAAGCTCGTCTTCGGGTCATGATAATGATAGACGACCGCCTTGGCGGTGATGGCCTCGCGGAGGACGGAGACCTTTCGCTGCAATTCCTCCATCGAGCACATTGGCTCCCACTGAAACGGCGTGAACGGCTTGGGGATGAACAGCGAGGTCGACACCGTCACGCGCAGCCCTTTCATTTTGTTTTTCGCCGTCTGCCTCCATGTGTGCACGACGCTGTCGGCCAGCGCCGCGATGGCGCGGATATCGTCGTCCGTTTCGGTCGGCAGGCCGAGCATGAAATACAGCTTGACGCTGCTCCACCCGTGCGAAAACATCTGTCCGCAGGCGGAGAGCAGCTCCTCTTCGGTGATGTTCTTGTTGATCACGTCGCGCAGGCGCTGCGAACCGGCCTCGGGCGCAAACGTGATAGAGCTCTTGCGCACGCCGCTGATGCGTTCGGAAAGCTCGGTCGAAAAGCTGTCGGCGCGGAGCGACGGGACGGACAGGTTGATCTTCCGCTCGCCGCAGTACGCGAGCAGCTCGTCGCAGAGCGGGCGCAGGCCGCTGTAATCGCTCGTGGAGAGCGAGGTCATCGCCAGCTCCTCGCAGCCGGAAAATTGCAGCTGCTCGACCGCCTGCCGCGCCAGCACCTGCGGCGACTTTTCACGGATCGGCCGGTAGGTGTGGCCCGCCTGACAGAAGCGGCAGCCGCGAATACAGCCGCGGAACAGCTCGATGACCGCCCGGTCGTGGATGACCTCGGTGGACGGCACCGGATACGTCGTCGGATAGATCGCCGTATCCAGATCCTCTACAATCCGCTTCGTGACCCTCGCCGGAACGCCCTCGCCGCGCTCGATGGCCGCGGTGCGCGGGCCGTCGTAATCATACCGGTACAGCGACGGGACGTAGAAACCTTTCAGCTCCGTGGCAGCGGCGCGCAGAAAGGCCCGCTTGTCCGCGGAACGGCCGCCCATTTTCCGGTACAGGCGCATCAGCTCCGGAAGCGCCTCTTCCCCCTCGCCAATCGACATGATGTCGAAAAAGTCGGCGACCGGCTCGGCATTGTAGGTGCACGGCCCGCCGCACATGACGATCGGATCCTCCGGCCCGCGGTCGCGCGCCAGCAGCGGGATCCCCGCCAGATCGAGCATCGTCAGCACATTGGTATACGACATCTCATATTGCAGCGAAAAGCCGAGGAAATCAAAAACGTTCAGCGGATCGCCGCTTTCCAGCGCGTACAGCGCCAGCCCCTCGCGCCGCATTTCCGCCTCCATGTCCGGCCACGGCGTATAGGCGCGCTCGCACCAGACGCCTTCGGTCGCGTTGAGCGCCGCGTATAAAATCCGCACGCCGAGGTTGGACATACCGACCTCATAGGTGTCGGGGAAACAGAACGCATAGCGGATATCGACCGCCGACTTGTCCTTGATCGTTTCGCCGTATTCCCCGCCCGTATAGCGCGCCGGCTTCTGTACGCGCCGGAGAATCCGTTCGAGCTTTCTCTCCATATCAAAAATTAGCCTCCGCTTTCATATCGTTGGTAGAACTTTCGGAATTCGATGCATTTCAAGCGAAAAAGGGCGCATAAAAAGCCTTGTTTATCAGTCGTACCCCTCAAAACCGGCTCCTTACCTCCGCTTTCGCACCGCCGTTATTATATCATACCCGAGCAGAAAGGACAAGTACAGGCAGGTCAATGCGACGAGCGGGTTTCGCCCCGACTTGAAAAACAGGATGCCGCCGCCGGCCAGCACCAGGCCGGCGGCGATACCGGAGATCCAATTCGGGATCAGCCGGCTCCGCTGCGGCCCTGCCGCATATTCCGCGCAGAGTCGCACAATTTTACCGCCGTCAAAGCGTCCGGCCGGTATGAGGTTAAAAAAGCCGAAAGTCAGGTTCGCCCCTCCGAGCATGTATATATATTCATTTCCCCACACCATGCGGACGAGCGCGAAGCCCAGCAGCAGATTGCACAGCGCGCCGCTCGCCAGACAAAAAATTTCTTTCCAGTAGGAAATACCGGCGGGAAAAACCGTTTTCATCTGAAAGCCGCTCGCTTCTATGACAAACGCCGTCACGCGGCCGCCGCAGATCCGCACGGCCGCCGCGTGCGCCAGCTCGTGCGTCAGCGCGCACAGGAGCACGGCGATGCCGCCGCTTTCACCGCAGACGGCGAAAAGCAGCGCAAAGGTCAGCACAAAACCGTTGGTCACTGAGACCCGCAGCATGTCATTGGCCATCCGCAAAAATCCTCACGACAATCCCCGCTGGAGCCTCGACCGCCTCCCACCAGTTTTCCCCTGCCTCCGTCATCCCGCCTTCCGCTTCTGTTTCTTTTCCCCCGGCTTCCGTGATCGCCCCTGCCCCTAATTCTCCTGCGGCGCCGCGGCCGACGGCGGTAAAGACCTCCTCCGCCCGCGTCCCGCGGCCGAATACGGCCCAGAGACCGCCGGACGCCGCGCCGTCTTTCCCCTGCATCCGGCTCAGCGCGACGGCGCTCAGCAAAAGCGCCGCGCAGACGCCTAAGCGCAGCGCCGTGCGCCTGCCCTCCGTCTTTTGTTTTTTCCCCCGATCATCCGTATCCGGCAAAGCTTTTGAGCGAAACACCGTGCACCTCCGGCTTTTAAAGTCAGTTTATCTATATTGTGTTTTTGCGCCAATATGCTCCGGGAGGCTCGCTCGATTTTCCTTTTTGGGATCCGTCGCGGCCGCTGCGCGCCGGTTTTGTTCGGCATTCTATACAAGGAAGATTCGATTTTTTTGCACAACAGTGTATGTTTATGTATTGCTTTTTTCTGTCAAATAGAGTAAAATATAGTCCATTGGCCGCAGCGGCGCGTTTTTCAGCGCTTCTGCCGTTTCAGAAATTCAGGAGGTTATAGAAACATGAAAAAAATCAGCCTATTCCTCGCTATGGTCATGCTGCTCTGCTGCTTCGCATCCTGCGGCACGGCTGAACAAGTCAAAATTGACTCCGTCGACGACCTCGTCGGCAAAACAATCGGCGTCCAGCTCGGGACGACCGGCGATATCGTCATCGCCAGCGAAATCGAAGGCGCGACGGTCAACCGCTATTCCAAAGCCATTGACGCCGCTATCGCTCTCGCCGACGGCAAAATCGACGCCGTGATCGTCGATCTCGAACCGGCCAAGAACATTGTCGCCGCCAATCCGAAGCTGAAAATCCTTGAAAACACCGACTACGAACCGGAAGACTACGCCATCGCCGTCAAAAAAGGCAATACCGAGCTGCTCGGCCTGATCGACGTCGTTCTCACCGAGATCAAGGCGGACGGCACCTATGACAACCTTGTCAAGGGCTTCATCGACACGCCGCAGGACGAGCGCGGCGACTATATCACCGGCGAACAGGTCGGCACCGAAGGCACTCTGACCGTCGGCACCAACGCGGAATTCCCGCCGTTTGAGTACACGCTTGACGACGGCTCCATCGTCGGTTTTGATATCGAGATTGCCAAGCTGATTGCGAAAAAAGCCAACAAGACCTTGGTCGTTAAAAACACCCTGTTCGACTCCCTGCTGATGGAGCTCGACAGCGGCTCGGTTGATTTCGTGATCGCCGGCATGACCGTCGACGAAGAGCGCAGCGCGCAGGTCGATTTCTCCCAGAGCTACTATACGTCCGAGCAGGCGGTCATCATCCGCGCTGAGTAATACCGCATTTACAGAAAGACTCGCCTCTGCTGAGAGCCGCGGAACGGCGGCTCTCAGCAGAGGCAATTATAAAAGGATGGTCGCATGACGGAATGGTTTGAAAAGATCGGAGTTTTTTTCAGCAACTGGTGGAATGATCTTTCCGCTGAGTTCTATCAAAATTTTATTTATAACGACCGCTGGTTGCAGCTGCTCGACGGCCTCACCGTCACGCTGTACATCACGCTCGGCGCAGTCGTTCTCGGGATTATTCTCGGAATTCTCCTCGCTCTGCTGCGCCTTTCCCGCAATAAACTCGCCTGCGGCTTTGCCAAAATCTATCTGACGGTTTTTCGGGGAACTCCGCTGCTGATCCAGCTGCTCATTATCAACTATGTCGTCTTTTCGGGAATCCGAATCCCGCCTGTGATCGTCGCGATCATCGCTTTCGGCATGAACAGCGGCGCTTATGTCGCCGAAATCGTCCGTTCCGGAATTCTGTCGGTCGACCATGGCCAGACCGAAGCCGCACGGTCGCTCGGGTTCAATCAGGCGCAGACCATGCGTTATATTGTTCTCCCGCAGGCATTTAAAAACATCCTGCCGACGCTGGCCAACGAGGTCATTGTCCTTCTGAAAGAGACATCGATCGTCGGTTATATTACGATTACCGATCTGACGCGGGCGGGCGACCTGATCCGCAGCCGGACGTTCAGCGCGTTTATGCCGCTGATCGGCGTCGCGATCGTCTATCTGCTGATGACGACGCTGCTCTCCTTTATCTTCGGAAAAATCGAAAGGAGGATGCGCGCGCATGATACGCGTTCATGATCTTCACAAGCATTTCGGCGATCTGGCCGTCCTCAACGGCATTACCGAGCACATCGAAAAGGGCGAAAAAATCGTCGTCATCGGCCCGTCGGGCTCAGGAAAATCGACGTTTCTGCGCTGTTTAAACCTTTTGGAAACGCCGACCTCCGGCGAAATCTATGTCGACGACGAGCTCATCACCCAGAAAAAGTTTAATATCAACCACCTACGCATGAAAATGGGCATGGTTTTTCAGAGCTTTAACCTTTTTCCTCACCTCTCCGTGCTGAAAAACCTGACGCTGGCGCCGGTGAAGCTCGGCGTCAAGACACAGGCCGAGGCCGACGACATCGCCTATACGCTGTTGAAGCGCGTCGGCCTCAGCGACAAGGCGGACGCCTATCCGCGCCAGCTCTCCGGCGGCCAGCAGCAGCGCGTCGGCATTGCGCGCGCTTTGGCGATGAACCCGGAGATCATGCTGTTTGACGAGCCGACGAGCGCGCTCGACCCGGAAATGGTCGGAGAGGTGCTCGACGTCATGAAACAGCTCGCCGACGACGGGATGACCATGGTCGTCGTAACCCATGAGATGGGCTTTGCGCGCGAGGTGGCGAGCCGCGTGCTGTTTATGGACAACGGCCTGATTGTCGAACAGAACACGCCCGATCAGATTTTTTCCAATCCGCAGAATCAGCGCACGCGCGAATTCCTCAGCAAGGTCCTTTAATCTTGTGTTTTACGCGGAAAATTGTTTCAATCATTCGAAATAAAAAAAGAACGGCGTCTCTTTGATCGCTATCCGGTAAAAGCGAAATTCAGCGCTGACTGAGTAAAGGCTGCGTTGGCGCCGTCACGGAGAACAAGACGAGTGAAAAAACTCTTTCTATTGACTATGGCGCTGACGATCTTCCTCGCCGCATGCGGCGAGGAAGGCGCTTCTATGTCTGCCGATCATTCCAGTTCCGTCTCCGCCGACAGCTCGGCTTCCGCGCCTGTCAGCGACTCTGAGGCTAAAAAAGCGATCGTGTGCATTGATTACGCAGATGAAGCGCTTTTGGCCGATACCGGCGCCTTTGACGAATTTATCGACGACGATTCGGAATATCAGATAAAAGCCGTTTTAACGACGAATACCGCGGTAGAAGACTTCCAGTATGTCGAACTCGGTTTTACGGAAGAAAACGGTGAAATCGCTTTCCATGTGGCAAACGCGCTGTACTCTCAGGCGGAATTGTCGCCGGAAAGACCGCTTGTCATCGGGCTGGCTGTCGCCGGATTGATCCCCAACAGAGGGATTTCCTTTGTGGACGAGACGGGCGCTGTCAGGTACTTTTCCATTCGCATGAGCGGAGAAAACGATTCTCTTCTCCTCACTGAGATTTCAGAGTCGATCCAGCCGGCTTCCTGAATCCCGTATGGATTCCGTTTTCCGATAAGAGCCGAAGCTACCCACTACATTGGCCCTGTAAAAGCATTGACCGCAAAGAGGAAATCCTCTTTGCGGCTTTTTTTCGGCGACGGCCGTTTTTTGATGAAAAAGCGGCCGTCATCTGGTTGCAGGGCAAACGCAGGCTTTGCAGGCGCGCCTACGACCGTCTTCCCATCCGCGTCACATAGCGGACGGCCTTATTCTGAATCTGAATATCCGCACAGCGCGGCGCGCCGCCGTATTCCCCGTCGAGCGTCCATGCGAGCGGTTCGTCGCATTGCACTTCGAGCTTAGAGGTCCGAAAGGCCAGCACTCCGTTGACGCTCATATCATGCGACAGCAGCGCAAGGACAATGTTATTGAGTTCAAACAGCGTCGTCGGCATACGGATCAGCACAACTTCAAACATCCCGTCCGACAGCTCGACATCCATACCGCACAGGCCGCGGAAACCGCCGATTGAATCGGAATTGGTCACCATGCCGAACAGAAAATGATCCGTCACGCTCCTGCCGTCATAGCGAATGGTGCAATGGTAGGATTTCAGCGAGGAGATGCGCTCAACGCCTTGCAGGATGTAGGCGCTGCGGCCGAGCAGGCTTTTCGTTTTTTGCGGCGTGATATACGGAACGTCGCTGAACGCGCCGAACGCGGCGCTATATGTAAAATACTTGCCGTTGAAGCAGCCCACGTCGCACGGATACGCCGGCCCCGTAACGGCGAGCTGCGCGGCGCGCAGAACATTGGAAACCGGAATGCCAAGCGTTTTGGCAAAATCGTTCGTCGTTCCCGTCGGCAGATATCCGACCGCGGGCTTGGAGCCGTCGTGCTCCATCAGGCCGTTGACCACCTCGCTCAACGTCCCGTCGCCGCCGGAGCAGACGATCAGGCTGAATTCCTCGCACCTTTCCTTTGCTATCCGGCGCGCATCGTCCTTGGATTGCGTCGTATAAATCGTCACGTCGTATTCGTGTCTGATAAACGTATCGACCACGTCCGCGAGTTTCGATTTGATTTTCCCTTTTCCGGCCATCGCGTTGACAATAAATAACAGCTTATTGGCCATCAACGCCGTCCCCTTTCTCTCTCTGGTCTTTCTCAAATACAGTCGGATACAATTCCTCAAAGCGATCGATGACGGTTGCGCCGCTGGCCTTTAACCGGCTTCGGTCTTGATGCCCAAAGGAAACCAGAATCGGCCGGCAGCCGATCGCGCGCGCCGCCTCGCAGTCATGCAGCGTATCGCCGATAAACAGCGTCTGTCCGGCAGCGGTGCCGCCCGACAGGGAAAGCCAGCTCCGCGCCACGGCTTCCTTTCCGCCGCCCAGTCCGTCCTCCGCGCCATAAATCCCGTCGAAGTAGCGAGCGACGCCGAACTGCTCCGCCTGCTTCCGCAGCATATGGGTTTCGCAGGCTGAAATGATCGTCTGACGGATTCCCGCCGCTTGAAAACGGCGCAAAGCCTGTTCCGCCCCAGGTACGAGCGCCGCCCGCCGCGCCTCGCGCGGATAAATCCGCATATACTCCTCCGCGAGCGTCTCATACGATTCCCTGCTGAAATCAAAGCCAGCCAACCGGTAATACTCTCTGATCGGAAACGTAAAAATCTCGCGGTAGCGTTCCAGCGAAACGGGCGCGATCCCGCGCCGTCCCAACATCCCGTTCAGCACAGCGCGGCAAATCTCCACATCGTCCAGCAGCGTCCCGTTCCAGTCCCACAAAATCTGTGTCAAGCCGTCCTCCATTGTCTTCGCAGCGCGTAATCAGACCATTTAAACCATATAGATAGTTAATTATATAGTTTTTTGCCAATTCTGTCAATATCTTCTATCCAATTGATTGTAAATAAATTTTTGCCTCTCTTTTCTTTTCGGGCGGTTTATGGTATAATATCCGCATAGCGACCGGTAGATTCTGAACCGTTTCCGGCAAAACGCCCGCGGCCAGGCAAATTTGCGTTTCTCTAAAACGGCAGACCGCTTGTACAGCGCGCAGCAACCGGGAGGTTTCGGCGTTGTCGACTGCCGCCCTGCCGTCTCCATACCGGTCGGATGATCTCTCAACGAAAGGATATCTTTTTCCGCCCTGCGCGGTAAAGCATGTTGCATTACATATGAAAGTTTTTAAACCGGACAGACCTTGGAAGCTCTATCTCGTCGTCGCCGTTCCGCTCGTTCTGACCGTCGTTCTCGCCGTCGTGCTGTTGTCCGGCGGAAAAAACGGTCCGGATTCCCCTGTTGATACGGCGCCGGGATCCAGCGAGACGCTTATCTTTAATCCCAGCGCAACGCTTCCGCCGGTGACCTTAGACGTCGCCGCCGGCAGCAACGTTTCGTTTACCTCTTCTGACGTGTCGGAACCGACCGGCTCCGGCAGCCAACCGCCGGAAACGACGACAGAGCCGCCCGTTTTTAACGCGCCGCCGCTGGTCTATGCGTCGACCGAAACGCTTTCCGGCACGGAGAGCGACAACGGCGCGACCGTGCTGCGCTATGAAATCCGTTATCCCGTGTTCGCCGCGGCGGACGGCTCCTCCGCTTCGCCGGACAAGCTCAACGCCGGACTCGCCGGACTTGCCGCCGAATATAAAACCTACGCGCT
>QAMX01000046.1 GCA_003149835.1 Clostridiales bacterium | reverse complement strand
CCGCTTGACAAAACCGGCCGCTGACCGGCATACAATGTGCATCCGGACAGGCGCCCGGTTTTTAAATGAAAAACAATTGCCGCTTTGAAAAAGACCTCTTTTGTCCGCTGTGACAAGAGAGGTTTTTTGATTGCGCAAAGGGCTTGCGCGCTGCCGGGCTTTGCCGGCAGATTTTTTTTTGTTAATTATCTAAACAATACTTGACAGCGCGGATGAAGAGGTATATAATGGTGCAAGAATAGAGGAGAAAGGAGGGATTTCCCATGCAGTGTGAAATTGCCAAGCGCTTTTTTGAGATGCTGGCCGCGGTTTCCGCGGAGCAAAAAACGCCTGTCGAATACGGAGACGGACAAGCGCTGTATCGGGCTGAGATCAGTCTGCTGGAAAAGATCGACGAATATCCGGCCGCCAACGTCAGCGCGCTTTCGGCGCGGTCGGGCGTGACGAAAAGCGCGGTCACTCAGATGAGCGCGAAGCTGACGGAAAAGGGCCTGATCGAACCTTATCAGAACCCCGGCAACAAAAAGGAGCGCTATTTCCGCCTGACGGAGGCGGGGCGCAAAGCCCGAAGCGCGTGGGCCGAATCCAACCGCGCGGCGGCGGAGGAAATGCGCGGGTATCTGTGCGCGATGGATCCGGCCGATAAAAGAGCGGTTTTACAATTTATAGAGAGGATGAGGCGGTATCTGCCGGTGTGCGGATTTGCCTGCCAATGCGAAGGCCAAGGGAATCCCTGCCATCAGGCCGCAGAAGAGGAATAGGGTGAGAAAAATGCTGGAACTCAGAAACGTCTCGTTTTCCGTGGCGGATGAAACGGGAGCGGGCGACAAGGAAATTCTCAAAAACGTCAGTCTGACGGTGGAAAAGAATGAGTTTGTGGTCATCACCGGGCCGAACGGCGGCGGAAAATCCACGCTCGCCAAGCTGATGATGGGCGTCGCCAAGCCGTCGCGGGGGAAAATTTTTTTCAAAGGCCGCGACATTACCGAGCTGGATATCCATGAGCGGGCGCGGCTCGGCATCGGCTTTGCCTTTCAGCAGCCGGTGCGGTTTAAAGGGCTGACGGTACAGGATCTGCTGCGCTTAGCGACGCATAAAGACATGGATACTGAGGAGCTGTGCGCGTATTTGTCCGAGGTGGGGCTGTGCGCGGCGAATTACATTCACCGGGAGATCAACGCCAGCCTCTCCGGCGGAGAGCTGAAACGCATTGAAATCGCAATGCTCATGGCCAGGGGCGTGGAGCTGTCGCTGTTCGACGAGCCGGAGGCGGGGATCGACCTTTGGAGCTTTCACAACCTCATCCGCGTCTTCGAGCGGATCCGCGACGAGCAGCACGGGACGGTGATCATCATCTCCCATCAGGAGCGGATTCTGGAAATCGCCGACCGGATTGTCGTGGTTTCCGGCGGCGAAATCGCCGCGAGCGGAACGAGGGCGGAGATTCTGCCGGAGCTGTTGACCGGTTCAGACACCTGCAAATTCTACAAAGCGAGGAGTTTGGTCTGAAAGTATGGGCTTTCAGGCGGTGATTTTGCGTTTTCGGCGGCGAAACCGTTGAACACGCCGCGCACATCGGGAAAGGATGGTCATGATGGGAAAGGATACGGTTCAAACCGGACAGGCCGCTGAAAAGCCGTCGATCGTTCGGAGACTTTTGAATATCGTCGCGGGGCTGTCGGAAGCGCCGGAGGGCGCCTATAACTTCCGTGTCGACGGGGCGAGCGCAGGCCGGCGCAGCACCAAAAATATCGAGATCAAGCCGAAGGCAAACGGACAGGGAATCGAGATTTTTGTCCGTCCGGGCACAAAAGGGGAATTCGTCCACATCCCGGTGGTGGTGGATGAAAGCGGGTTTGCCGACGTCGTCTACAACGACTTTTACATCGGAGAAGGCGCCGACGTCGATATCGTCGCCGGCTGCGGCATCCACAACGACGGGACGCACCTCTCGCAGCACGACGGGATCCACACCTTCCATGTCGGCAAAGGCGCAAAAGTGCGCTATACCGAAAAACACTACGGAGAGGGAAACGGCAGCGGCCAACGGGTGCTGAATCCGGTGACGGCCGTCTATATCGAGGAGGACGGCAGCCTCGAAATGGAGACGGTACAGATCGAGGGCGTGGATTCTACCAAGCGCGTCACTAAGGGCGAACTCAAAGACCGCGCCCGCCTCGTGATCCGGGAAAAGCTGATGACCAGCGGACGCCAGCGCGCCGAAACCGAGTTCGAGGTGACGCTGAACGGAGCGGATTGCAGCGCCGACGTCGTCTCCCGCTCGGTGGCGAAGGGCGAATCCGAGCAGGTCTTTACGGCGAAAATCGACGGCAACAACGCCTGCACCGGCCATTCCGAGTGCGACGCCATCATCATGGACGGCGGCCGCGTCCGCGCGATTCCGGAGATCAGCGCCAATCATGTGGATGCGTCGCTGATTCACGAGGCGGCGATCGGCAAAATCGCCGGAGAGCAGATCACCAAGCTGATGACGCTGGGGCTCTCCCGCGAGGAAGCGGAGGCGGAGATCATCCGCGGCTTTCTGAAATAACCGCGCCGAAAAGGCGCGGACACTGACGCCTCTCTGCGGGCCGCTGAAAGCGCCGCCGTTTGCTTAAAGGGCGTACGGTAACCGGGCCCGGGAAAACAGACTATCTTCTGCAATGCGTGCCGGCGGTATTTCCGCCGGCACGCATTGCATTTTCGGGTATTTTTGAAAAGCGTGTTTGCGCTCCACCTTGACAGAAAAAGGGAAAAAGAGTATACTATAAGAAAAGTTATACATTTCATACTAATCATACCAAAAATACCGGCACAAACAAAATCAGGCCGCCTGCCGCGGCGGCGGAAAACAGGAGGAAGCAACAGATGAAAATGCCGGAGGGTAAATTTATCGCCACCGTCAAGGTCGGCGAAAAGGGACAGATCGTGATTCCCAAGGGGGCGCGGGAGATTTTTTCGATTGAGCCGGGCGACACGCTGCTGCTGCTGGCCGACAGGGAGCGCGGCATCGCGCTGGTGCAGAATCAGGATTTTCTCGACTTTGCCGGCGCAATTTTCGCCGCGCAGGAGAGGCCGGAGGGAGAGAAGAAACATGACCGCGATTGAGACGATCGGACTGGAAAAGTCGTTCCGCGGCCGCAGGGCTGTGGAGGGGCTGAATCTGGCGGTCGGGGAGGGCGAGCTGGCGGCGCTGCTCGGCGTCAACGGCGCGGGCAAGACCACGACGATCCGTATGCTCTCGTGCCTGTGCCGCCCGAGCGGCGGCGACGCGCGCATTTTCGGGCGCAGCGTCGTTTCCGAGCCGGCGCGCGTCAAGCCGCTGATCAACCTCTCCCCGCAGGAGACGGCGGTGGCGCCGAACCTGACGGTGCGGGAGAACCTCGTATTTTTGGCGGGGATCTACGGCTCGGACAGGAGGGAGGCGCGGCGGCGGGCCGACGGAATCATCGACGCTTTCTCGCTCGGCGAGTGGGCGCATACGCGGGCCAAAACGCTGTCCGGCGGCTGGCAGCGGCGGCTGAGCATCGCCATGGCGCTGATTACCGAGCCGAAGGTGCTGTTTCTCGACGAACCGACGCTCGGCCTGGACGTTTTGGCGCGGCGCGAGCTTTGGCGGCTGATCGAATCGATGAAGGGCAAACGGACGGTCATTCTGACCACGCACTATCTGGAAGAGGCCGAGGCGCTCGCCGACCGCATCGCGGTGATGGCGAGCGGGTCGCTGCGGGCGTTCGGCACGGCGGCGGAGCTGAAAGCGCAGACGGGAGCACAGAGCTTTGAGGACGCGTTTATCGCCATCGCGGAGGGAGGGAAACGCCGTGAGAAGTAGACTGTTTGCCGGCCGCAACGCCAGGGAGCTGCTGCGCGACCCGCTGAGCTATCTGTTCTGTATCGCGCTGCCGGTGCTGATGCTGCTGATGATGACGGTGATCAACGCGAGTCTGCCCGGCGAGGCGCAGGTGGCGACGTTTCAGATCGCCAGCCTCGCGCCGGGGATTCTGGTTTTCGGCTTTACATTCCTGATGCTGTTTGCCTGCTTGCAGGTGTCAAAGGACCGCTCGTCGGCCTTTCTGCTGCGGCTGTACGCCTCGCCGCTGACGGCATGGGAGTATCTCTGCGGATACGCGCTCCCGCTGCTCGCCGTCGGCCTGGCGCAGTGCGCCGTGACGTTTGCGGTTTCCGCCGCCGTCGCCGCGGCGTCGGGAACGGCGTTCAGCTTAGGCGGTATGGCGCTGTCGGCGCTGTCGCTGATTCCGGCCGCATTCCTGTTCATCGGCCTCGGCGTTTTGCTCGGCACGCTGTTCAGCGACAAGAGCGGGCCGCCGGTGTCGTCGCTGCTGATTACCGCCGCCTCGGTGCTCGGCGGCATCTGGATGGACGTGGAGGCGATCGGAGGCACGCTGCGCCGCGTCTGTCTGTCGCTGCCGTTTTATCATGCCGTGCGCGCGGCGCGCGGGGCGGCAACCGGCACGCCCGACGGCGTCTGGGTGTCGCTCGCCGTCGTGACAGCGTCGGCGGCGCTGACATGGGCCGTCGCCGCAGCCGTATTTCGCTGGAATATGCGGCGCGATATCCGCTGAACACAGGTACGGGGCAGGGGACGATGCCGCGAGCCTTTCAACCGCGGCGCGAAACCGGAGGGCCGCCGCCGCTTTTGAGGTCTTTGAACCCGGCGGGACGGGAAAGGGAATGCTCTGTAAAAGGTCTGCGGCTTACTTGGGCGCGTGTTGGGCGCGGCGTCAGCCTGAAAAGCGAGGGCGGGAGAAGCGCTCGCCGGCCGATTTGCGCAGGGAGAAAACAAACGAAGCGCAAATCTGCATACGGCGGCAGTCTGTCGAAATGGAAGGAGCGCCCGCTCGCCCGTCTCCAACGTTCATGCTCATGCTTTTTCGCTCGATCGGGAGCGGTACGGCTCTGCTGGATTTTGATTCCCATAAAAAAGGGGGAACGACAGCGTTTTAGGCTGTTGTTCCCCCTGACTACCCGGAAACGGACACAGGCATACTGCTTCTGCGCCGGTCGCCTTGACGGCTGGATTCAGTTGTTTGATGCGGAGGTGGGTTTCTTTTTTTCCTTCGCGCAGAAGATCGGGCGGATTTCAGCGGCCGTATGGGGCGCGTGTGTTTGCCGCCGCGGCCGCGCCGCTCAACGATTGATTTCGACGCTGTTTTTTCTGAAATGCTTTTTCATATAAGCCAAAAGAAGCGCGCCGAACAGCGGGAAGACGGCGGCCATCAGCATTCCGGCCTTGAAGCCGATCTGCTCGGGCGTCAGCGACAAGGTATTGCCAAGCGTTGCCGCCCATTCGGCGGCAGGGATTTTATCGACAATAATTCCAAGCGTTTGAGGGGCAAAGGATGCGCCGAAGTCCCCGCCGGCGGCCATAAGCGCGTAAGCGGCGACGCCCGCCGCAGGCACCTTTTCTTCCATCAAAATCAGCGTTCCGGGCCAAAGCATAGCGGTGCAGACGCCGACTGCGACGCAGGCGACCAGGGAGACAACGGCGTTGGGGGAAAATGCGACGATGAGATAGCATACGATGGATCCGACCATGCTCATCATCAGCACACGGGAAATGTTTTTCCCGAATTTCGCATAGGCGGTTCTGGTAAGAGCGAGCAGGATGGCAAAGAGCGACATACCGAAAATATCTCCCCATACCTTCGGCATATGTAACGCCTTTTCAGTATAGACGGATATCCAGTTCGACATGGTGTTTTCCGCGCAGGCGCCCAGGAAGATACAGGCCATACAGAGGAGAATGCTCTTTGTTCGGTATTTCGAGTGAACGGCCTTTGCTTCGCTCTGTTCCATATTCATATCGGGAAGCTTTGCGGTCATCAACAAAACAGAGGCAATGACCGGCAATACGGCCCAGAAAAAGGTCAAATACATCCAGTATTGGTTCCCCACAAAATTGAGGAATAATGTGCTGACCAGCACGACGCCGACAAAACCGTAGCCGTAAAGCGAGTGAAGCATACTGAGATCTTTTTCAGAGGTATCAGAAGGCAATGCCGCGACGGTCGGGCTGACAAGCACCTCGGCGAGCCCTGCCGCGACGGAAAAGAGCACGGTGCCGGCGACCAGCCCCGCATAGGCATACTGCGGAAACAGCAGAGGAATAGAAGCGTAAACACACAAGCCCGCCGCCGTAAGAAGCGGCATCAGGCGAATGGTTTTGTGGATGTTAAAATGCCGGCTGAAAAAACTGAAAATCAAGTCGATTCCCAGCTGCGTGCAGAAGTTTACGAGCACGAGCGTCCCGAGGAGCGTATAGGAGATTCCATACATTTCCCTGAACGTTGCAAACAACAGCGGCGGCAAGCTGAATACCGAAGACATTGCAAGGTAGGTAAAATAACAGGCGTATTTTGTCCGTTTGTAATTCATCTGATCCATAAAAAGTCAAAAAGCCCTGCCTTTTCTGTACGAATTATGAGTCTGCTTGTTTGGCAATATAGTCCCAAAAACGAGGCGTTTTCATGCTGAGACAACCCTTTTACGTTTGACCATACGATGAGGGAGCTCTTTGAGTCTCCTGACCCGTCTGTTCCTTTTGTCGTTTGGTTCAGCGTTTCCGCCGTAGGAGCAGAGCGGCCGCCGCGGCCGCGCCGGCGGCGAGCAGCGCCGCGCCGGCTTTGAGCGCGGCGGCTTTCTTTTTTTCCATCTCGTCCGCGTCCCAGAAAAAGCGCAGGCGCGCGCGGAGGCCGCGCCCCATCAGCTCGTCATAGGCGAGGCAGTACGTCCGGTAGCGGTCCGGCTGTTTTTCATCGAGCTCGAAGACGCGCACGCCGCGCAGCCGGCCGCCGTAACAGCGGAAAGAGGCGCATGAGGTTTGGATCAGATCGACGCCGCGGAGCCGCCCGGCGAAATTGTTGCGGTGATCGTGTCCGAACACCATGGCAAGCACGTCGCCCTGCCCGACGACCGCTTCAAACTGCCCGAAGTTTTCCGCGCACGGGTGAGGGTATTCGCCGAGCGTACCGCGGGCGAGATGCGGATTGAGGCGATAAAATTTCTCGCCGTGGGCGACGGCTGTCGGATCGGCTGCCTCCGTTTCTTCCAGAAGCCCGGTGATCTCCGGCACGGGGATGTGCTGGAACATCAGCGAAGGCACGGGGCGGCCGCCGTTTTGGCGTTTCAAGCGCTCCGAGGTCTCGACATACCAGCGGACCGTGGGCTCTGAGACGCAGGTATAGGCGTTTTCCCCGTCGTCGTCGTGTCCCGCCGAATCGAGCATCCAGAGGTTGAAGACGATTTTTTTGCCGTCGGAGCCGTATATGGGGAGGTTGAAGGTGTCGATATCGACGCGCGGATCGCTTCTGTTGAGGCCGCGAAGCCCCGGATAGCGCTCGTAGATCGTGGCCTGCCGCTCCTTGCTGATCGCGTTCATGTCGTCGTGGTTGCCGTAGACGAAAGCAAACGGGATACCGCGGCGGTCGAGCGGATCGAGGAGATAGGCGAGGGCGCGGCGCATGCGCCGGAACGTCTCCTCTTTGTCGAAAACGGCGCGGCGATTGCCGAAGCGCGCGTCGTTGAGGTGGTTGCCCAGAATGTTGTCGCCGGTGAACACGACGAGGTCGGGCCGGATCAGGTCGTAGGCGGCGTCGAGCATCTGGATCATGGCGCGGCGGACGAAATGCAGGTCCTGCGGGTCGCTGACCTGCATGATCGTCAGCCCGCCGTCAGGGCGGAAACGAAGCGGTTTTTGTTTCATAAAGCTCCCCTCTCATTTCTTTGGCTGCGGTACCGGCGGCCGCTTTTCGGAAAACCGGCTCATAAACGCGGAGCGCACGGGTCAAGACAGATCAATTCTGAAAATGCCTTGGGGCGCGGCGCACCAAAAAAGCGCCGGGACGGTTTGAATCAAGCCGCCCCGGCGCTTGCTGTCCCCGGCGGCGTGAAGGGCTTGGGGCGAAAGCGGCGGCCGGACGCGATGAGACGGCCTCAGCGCATCACGGCGCACTGAGTCGCGAGGATATTCCAGCGCTGCCGCAGCCATGAGGCGCGCGGGGCGAGCGGCAGTCCGGCGAGAGCGGCGATTTTTTCGGCCGTTTCGGCAACCGTCAGGCCGTCGGCGGCGACGCGGTTTTCAAACGCGCC
>QAMX01000128.1 GCA_003149835.1 Clostridiales bacterium | reverse complement strand
TCGCCAAAGTCGAGTTTTTGAGGCGGCAAAGCCACCTCAAAAACGAATTTGAATGGGAAAGCGAGAGCTTTACAATCGCCTGTTCGTTCCGTTTTTAAAGGAGGCGTTCCATGTCCGTCCGCCGTTTCTCCGAAGCCGATTTTGCAGGGTTTGATCCGTCCGACCCGGATACGGCGCTGATCCGCTGGGCCGACCCGCAGTACGCGGCCTTCGCCTCGTCGCTGCTGCCCGGCTGTCCGCGCCATCTGCTCGGCGTGCCCGTGCCGGAGCTGCGCCGGTTTGCGCGGGGGCTCGTGCGGCGCGGCGGCTTTCCCGCGATTCGTCCGGCGTCGTTTGAATCGGTCATGCTGCTCGGCTTCTGTACGGCGTTTGCCGGCGGCTCCTTTGAGGAGCGCGCGCGGCGGGTCGAGGCTTTTCTGCCGCTGATCGACAACTGGTCGGTCTGCGACAGCTTCTGCGCCGCGCTCCGTTTTCCGCCTTCGGAGGAGGAAGCGTGGTTTCGCCGGATCGAGCCGCTGTTTGCGGACGAGCGAACGTATTATGCGCGTTTCGCCGTCGTCTGCGCGCTCTTCCGCTTCAACGGCGCGGCGTACTGCGAGCGCGTCTTAGAGCGCCTCTGCTCCGTGTCCAACGGCTCTTATTATGCGCGCATGGCCGTGGCCTGGGCGGTTTCGGCCTTTTACAAATCCTTTCCGGCGCAGACGCTGCCGCTGCTTTCGGCGCGGCGGCTCGACGCATGGACGCACAACAAGGCGATCGCAAAAATCTGCGAGCTGCGCGGCGCGGCGCCGGAGGAAAAGCAACGGCTGCGGGCGATGAAGATCTCCGGAAAAATCAACGATCCGTCCCGTTAAGCCGCCCCGCTGGCGATTTGCAGCGCGGCGCGCCTCCCGCGCCCCCCTCTCCCCGCGGATTCTGCCCACAGTTTTCCCAAGACGGAGACTGTTTCTCATCTTGCATCGTATTCAAAAAAAAATATCACAATCATCTCTTCGCGCTGTCAGGAAAGGAGCTTTTTATCATGGTTTATACCGATCCGAACCAAACCACGCCGAAGGATATGGCGCTGATCGCCGGGGCGGTCGCCGCCATGCAGGAGGCGAACGGCGTCTGTCCGCTCTCGCTGCGTATCGGCGAAAAAGAGATCAGGACCCTCGGCGGCGTTCAGTCTGTCAGACGCCGCCGCGCGGACGCCAATCTTCTCTTGACCGATACGATCGCTCTGCTTCGGGACTACAATTTGCAGGTCACGGTCGAAGCGACGCAGTACCTCGATTTTCCCGTTTATGAATATCTTGTCACAATCCGCAACGTTTCATGCCAAAACAGCCCGCTGATCACCGATTTATACGCGTCTGACGTCGTTTTGCCCGGCGAAGCGCCCGTTTTGTACCGCTGCAACGGCGACTTTTATTCGCATGACGGCTATGAAACCGCCGCCGTCCCGCTCGGCGCTGAGACGGAGCTGATCCGCCCCGTCGGCGGGCGGCCGTGCGATCAGGCGTTTCCGTATTTCCGCGTACTCTGCGGACAAACAGGCTATAACCTCGCCGTCGGCTGGCCCGGACAGTGGCAAGCGGAGTTCTCCGCGGCCGGCGGCGGCTTCCGCTTCGCCGCCAAGCAGCAGTATACGGCGTTTTCTCTGCGCCCGGGCGAGGTATACCGCGCGCCGCGCATCACCGTCATGGCGTATGAGGGCGGAGAAGCGCGCGGCCGGAACCTGTGGCGGCGCTGGTATCTGCGGCATATCCTGCCGCGCACCGGCGGCGCGCCGCTCGCGCCGATGATGAACATGTGCCATCCCGCGGGCGACGAGGAGTTTACGCACGCCGACGAACAGAACCAGCGCGAGGCGATCTCGGAATATCTGCGCCGCGGCTTAAAGCCCGACATCTGGTGGCTCGACGCCGGCTGGTACCCCTGCAAGGACGCCGAAGGCATCCGCCGCTGGCCGCGCACCGGCAACTGGATTCCGGATCCGGAGCGTTTTCCCAACGGGCTCGGGCCGGTGGGCGAAAAATGCGCCGAAAACGACATCAAATTCCTGCTCTGGTTCGAACCGGAACGGATCAAGCTGGAATACCGCTCGCCCGAGCTGCCGGAGAAGTATATCCTCTACCGCACCGAGCGGCACAACGGAAAAGAACAGCGCTCCGACCAGGGGCTTCTGAACCTCGGCGACCCGGAATGCCGCGCGTGGCTGACCGACCACGTCGACCGGCTCATCAAAGAGGGACGGATCGCCATCTACCGGCAGGATTTTAACTTTGAACCGCTCGAATACTGGCTCCAAGCCGACGGCGAGGACCGGCTCGGCATGACCGAGAACCTGCATGTACAGGGTTATCTCGCCTATTGGGACGCGCTTCTGGAACGGAATCCCGGGCTCATAATCGACTCCTGCGCCTCCGGCGGACGGCGCAACGATCTGGAAACGATGCGCCGCTCCGTACCGCTCCATCCGACCGATTACGGCTACGGGATGCCGCCGGTCAAGCAGGCGTTCTGTTCGGCGCTGTTTACATGGATTCCCTATTTCCGCACCTTTACCGATATCTGGACGGAGGAAAACGGAGAATATCAAATGTACGCGCCCGACCCGCGCGGCGTCGACAGCTTCGCGCTTCACAACGGCCTCGGCCCCGCCGTGCATTGCTGTGTCTTCTGCGACGCTCCGGAGGAAAAATTTGCGCTCGTGCGCCGTTTTTCCGAAACCGTCTGGCGGCCCGCCGCAAAGTATCTGCTGTCCGCCGACTATTATCCGCTCACGGAGCTGCGCAAGTCGGCCTTCGACTGGTGCGCTTATGAGTTCCATGATCCCAAGACGCAGAGCGGCTTTGTCCACGTCATCCGCAACGCCCGCGCCGACGCCGACAGCCTCACGGTCTTCCCCGTCGCGCTCGACCCGTCGCGCACCTACCGCTTCACCGACCCCGAGCGCGGACAGTCCTTCCGCTCCGGCGGCGCGGGCGCAATGAGCGGCGGGCTCACCTTTGCGCTTCCGCAGCGGAGCGGAGCGCTCTGGTTTTTCGAGGCCGTCGACGCCGAATAAGCCCGGAAAGACGGAGCCAAACGAAGCGCTCTGTCTCCGCCGCAGAAACGCCTTTGCGAATACGGCGCTCTGTGCTTTCGGAGTCGGCAGAGCCCTTTGCGGCGCCTTTTTCCCCGGCGGCGTCTGTAAAACGGGTTGGATTCTACCGTTGGTTGAGTCAACTCGAACACGCTTTTATTGTTTTTCTGCAACTTATGTGTTACAATCGAGTTACCCGGGGAAGAAAACAGACGAAACGGAGACAAGCCGCCATGTGTGAAAACAAAATCTGCGAAACCATCCGCGCCCTGCGCCATGCCAAAGGGCTGAGCCAGAAGGACCTCGCCGACATGCTCGGCGTCTCAATGCAGGCCGTTTCCAAATGGGAAACCGGCTCGGCGCTGCCCGATATCCTGACTCTGCCTCTGATCGCCGAGACCTTCGGCGTCTCGATTGACACGCTGTTTTACGGCGCTGCCGGCGATGCGGCTGAGCCGCCGGCAGCGGAAGCCGCCGCGCCTAACGGCTCGGCCCCTGATCTCCCCGCCGGCATTCAGGACGACGGCGTGCTGCGCATTGTCCAGTTCTGGGGCGCTGCGCCGCTGGCCGCCGAGGAATGGAAGCAGGACTGTCCGATCAAGCTCGACCTGCGGCCGTTTGAGGACGCGAGATACCGGGATCTCAAACTCCCCATCGAGGTCTGGGGCAGCGCCGACATCAAAGGCAACGTCAATGGCAGCGTTAAAGCCGGAGACGGCGTCAACTGTGGCGACGTCAACGGCAGCGCCCATGCAGGAGACGGCATCAACTGCGGCGACGTCAACGGCAGCGCCCATGCAGGAGACGGCATTAACTGCGGGGATGTCAACGGCAGCGCCCATGCAGGAGACAACATCAATTGTGGGAATGTCAACGGCAGCGCCAGCGCGGAAGGCTCAATTGAATGCCGGGATATCAACGGCAGCGCCACAGCCAAAGAGGGCGATATTCACTGCGACAGCATTGTCAACAAGGGCCGCGGCGAGATCCGCGTTGAGTGCGAGACGCTGCGCGTCAAGAGGAAGCTCGTCGACTGCGCCGTCAAATGCAAGCAGATTGTCCACGAATCGGGAGCGTCTGACGACGGCGAATAAGCCGCCGGAACCTGCGCCCTCTGTTCCGCCGCGCGTTTCAATCACGGTTCACCTGACGGGCGCGGTTTGCAGACCGGCGCGAATCGCCTCCCGCGGGCTCCTGCGCCGCCGGAAACGCCGGTGGGCAGGAGGGGAAGAGTTTCTCTACCTCGAAAACAGAAAAAAGATCTTTCAAAGCACAAAAGCCCTCCGCGCAAGGCTCTGCCCCTGCGCGGAGGGCTTCTATGTAAACATAAACGCATCTGCGGCTTTTTCCGACCGGCGGCAGATTTTCGCGTATTGCGCTGTCGGTTTTTCACGCGCCGCCTACTCCGCCGCGCGGAGCACGTCGAGGAAAATTTTTCCGTATTTTTGCAGCTTGACCGCGCCGACGCCGTTGATTCGCAGCAGCTCCTCCTCGCTCTGCGGCCGCTCCTCGCACATCTGAACGAGCGTTTTGTCGGAAAAAATCGCATACGGCGGCACGAACTCCCGCTTCGCCAGCTCGAGCCGAACAGCGCGCAGCCGGTCGAACATTGAACCGCCCTCCGCTTTTACCGGCCGCTCCGGCTTCGGCTGTTCCCGCTCGGCGCGCATGGCGACGCGCTCGCCGCCGTTGAGAACGGCCCTGCCGCTCTCGGTCACACGCAGCACCGGCATGCCGTCGGTGTCCCGTTTCAGATAGCCGCGCACGCAGAGATGGTCGATGACCGACCGCAGCTTATCGGCGCTTTCCGTGCTCAGCGCGCCGTAATAAGGGTTCTTGTCCATGCGGTTGAGCTTCAAGCGCTCCGAGCGGCTGCCCCGCAGCGTGTCGGCAATGACGCCGGCGCCGAACCGCTCGCGGCAGGTCGTGACGCAGCCGAGGATCTTCTCGGCGAGCACGGTGACGTCGACGTCGACGAAATCGCCGCGGCAATTCGAGCACGCGCCGCAGAAAGCCTCCGCAGTCTCGCCGAAATAGCGCAGAATATAGGCGCGCAGGCAGTCCGTCGTCCGGCAGTAATCGGACATCTTCATCAGCAGTTCCAGCTCCCGCGAGACGATCTCCGGCGGCCGCGGCTCCTCATCCTCCTGCGCGCGCTCAATCAGAAACCGGCCGACCGCGACGTCCCGCTCCGAAAAAAACAGCACGCAGTCGCTCGGCAGCCCGTCGCGGCCGGCGCGGCCCGCCTCCTGATAATAGCTCTCGATGTTTTTCGGCATATTATAGTGGATGACAAAGCGCACGTTGGACTTGTCGATGCCCATGCCGAAGGCGTTTGTGGCGACCATGACCTTTTTGCGGTCGTAAAGAAAATCGTCCTGATTGGCGCCGCGCTCCTCGTCGGACAGACCCGCGTGATAGCGCGTGGCGCTAACGCCGTCGGCCGTCAGCTTTTCACAGACCTCCTCGACCGCTTTGCGCGTCAGACAGTAGACGATACCGCTGTCGCCGTCGCGGCGGTCAAGCTGGCGTTTCAGCGCCGCGTATTTGTCCGAGGGCGTCAGAACGGAAAAATACAGATTACTCCGGTCGAAGCCGGTCGTCCGCATCAGCGGCTCCCGCAGGCCGAGCAGTCTGACGATATCGTCGCGGACGAGCGCCGTCGCCGTCGCCGTGAACGCCGCGACCACCGGCCGCTCCGGCAGCTCCGCGACAAAGCGCGGGATGTCGAGATAGGCGGGGCGGAAATCGTGCCCCCACTGGGAGACGCAGTGCGCCTCGTCGATACAGAGCAGGCGGATGTCGGCACACCGGGCGAAAGAGAGAAATTCCGGCGTCAAAAGCCTCTCCGGCGCGACGTAGGCAATTTTATACCGCCCCTCGGCCGCATAGCGGAGCGCGAGCCGGTACTGGCGGTAGCTTAACGAGCTGTTCAGATAGCAGGCGCGGATCCCCGCCTGATTGAGCGCGCCCACCTGATCCTTCATCAGCGAGATCAGCGGCGAAACGATCACGGCGATCCCCTCCGTCATCACGGCGGGAATCTGATAGCACAGAGACTTTCCCGCGCCTGTCGGCATGATCCCAAGGACGTCGCGGCCCCTTAAAATGGCGTCGATCAGCTCCTCCTGTCCGTCGCGGAAAGAATCGTATCCAAAATACTGCTTTAATACCTCATATTTGTCCAAGCTGAATATCTCCCGGCCGCATCCGGGAGGGCGGGACGCCGTAAGAGCCGCGCGCCGGGTCGGATGCTTGATGTCTTTGGTATGGTATCAAATTTTCTAAGCCTTGTCAAGCGCCGGAGCGCTTGCGAAGGCTGACGAAATATGATATAATGGGAACACTTTTTCGGCGGAGCGCAAGCGGGCAGCCGCGTGCGCAGCGTACTTGCGCGGTTTGAAAGGCCGGCGGCGTCTATATGCGAAGACCGCGCCGGCGCCGGGCTTCTTCACGGGCGCCATGCGCGAAGCGAACGGAAACGGCTTTCGGCCGTCGGCCTCACCGCCGCAAAAGGGAAAATTTTCAGAAACCGGAGTATCCTATGCTCAAAGTCAAGCGCCTAATCGGGACGAGGGAATTCTACAAAATCGTTTTTGCCGTCGCCATCCCGGTCATGATTCAAAACGGCATTACCAATTTTGTCGGGTTCTTAGACAACGTGATGGTCGGACAGGTCGGAACCGATCAGATGTCCGGCGTCGCCATCGCCAACCAGCTGCTGTTTATTTTCAATCTCTGTATTTTCGGCGGTCTGTCGGGCGCGGGCATTTTCACCGCACAGTTTCACGGCTCCGGCGATGACAAGGGCGTGCGCGATACGTTTCGTTTCAAGCTGATCACCGCCGCCGTTATCTGCGCCGCCGGCTTCGCAATCCTCTTTCTTTTCGGCGAAAAGCTGATTTACCTCTACCTGCGCGGCAAGGAGGATGTCGGCGACATCGCCGCGACGGCGGCTTATGGGCTGGATTACCTGAAAATCATGTCGCTCGGTCTGATTCCGTTCGCGCTCACACAGATTTACGCCAGCACGCTCCGCGAAACAGGCTCGACGGTGCTGCCGATGAAAGCGTCTGTCGTCTCCGTTCTCACAAACTTCGTGCTGAACTACATGCTGATCTTCGGCCGCTTCGGCTTTCCTGCCTACGGCGTCGCCGGCGCCGCGGCCGCGACCGTCATTTCCCGCTTTGTCGAGCTGGCGGTCATCGCCGTCAGCACGCACCGGCACGCCGAAATCCACCGCTTCATCAGGGGCGTATACAGAAGCCTGAAAATCCCCGGTGGTCTGGTCAAAAACATCATCCTGCGCGGCATGCCGCTGCTGATTAACGAGCTGCTGTGGTCCGTCGGCATGGCTTTCCTCGTCCAATGCTATTCCTCGCGCGGGCTGTCCGTCGTCGCGGCGCTGAACATCTCGACGACGGTCTCCAATTTCTTCAACATCGTCTTCCAAGCGCTCGGCAGCGCCGTCGCCATTCTCGTCGGCCAGCAGCTCGGCGCGGGCGAATACGGCAAGGCCAAGGATACGGCGGCGAAGCTGATCTTTTTTTCCGTCGCCTGCTGCTTCGCGGTAGGCGTGCTGCTGGCTGCCGCCGCGCCGTTTATCCCGCTCATCTATAAAACGACCGATACCGTCCGCTCGCTGGCGACGCGGTTTATCCTCGTTTCCGCCGTCTGTATGCCGATCTTCGCGTTTGCGCACTGCTGCTATTTCACGCTGCGCTCCGGCGGCAAAACGCTGATTACTTTTTTGTTCGACTGCGTCCACATCTGGGCGATCGCGATTCCGTTTGTCTATGCGCTCGTCCACTTTACGGCGCTGAATATCGTCTCGGTTTATCTCCTCGGCCAGCTGATCGACCTCGTCAAGTGCGTGTTCGGTTTCATCATGCTCAAACGCGGCATCTGGCTCCAGAAGATCGTCGCGCCGCAAAGCGCGGCGGCTGAAAGCTGAGCGCCTCCGGGCCGGACGATTGAATGCAGAAACAGGCGGGGAATCCACTCCGCCTGTTTTTTGATCGCCTGTATAAAAGAGATCTCCTCTGGCCGCTCCGCGCCAAAACGGCCGTTTATTGCTGGCAGCGCGGGCAGAAACAGCTGCTTCTGCCGGCAATCACGGTCTTTTCCAGCGGCAGCCCGCAGCGCGGACACGGCTCGCCGGCGCGCCCGTAGACCTGAAAAAACGGGGTGTTTCGGTACTCCATCCCGCGCCCGGCCAGATATTCGTCCGCGGTGATCTCGTTATCGTCAATCGCCTTTTGCAGCACCCGCGGAATCTCCGCGCTCAGCTTTTCCCACTCGTCCCGTCTCAGAGCAGCCGCAGAGCGCCTTGGATCGATTCCCGCCGCAAAGAGGATCTCATCGGAATAGATGTTTCCGATCCCGGCGACGGCGCTCTGGTCGAGCAGGCAGGTCTTGACGGCTCGCCTGCTCGCGCCGAACCGCTTCGCTAAGGCCGCCGCACTGACCGCCGCGTCGAACGGTTCAGGTCCGAGGCGCTCCACCCCGCTGTATCTGTCCTCTTCCGCCTCCGCGATCCACCACAGCCGGCCAAAGCGGCGCGGGTCGATAAAGCGCAGCTCCGTCCGGTTATCCAGCGAGACGACGACATGCGTATGTTTTTCAAGCGGTTCGCCCTGCGGCGTAACCAAAAGCCGCCCCGTCATGCGCAGATGCGCGACAATACAGCCGCTGTCCAAGATGATCTGCAAAAATTTTCCCCGCCTGCCGAGCTCGCGGATCGTCCGGCCGGCCGCGGCGGAAGCAAAAGCGGCCGCCGACGGATAGGCGACGACGTCTGGACGGCTGACTGCGATGGAAACGACGGTTTGCCCGCACAGCTGCGGCGCAAGAACGCTTCGAACCGTTTCAACCTCAGGCAATTCCGGCATCTCTGACCTCCCTTTCCCCTGCGCCCCGGCGGCAGGGGCGCGCTTGCAAATCCCGTTCCCCTCGGAGCGGCCTTTCCATTTGCGCTACTTGCGCTACATCAGCGGCGCGAACAGGCGCAGAATCTCGTCGACGAGGCCGGAAAAAACATTTTTCCGGCAGTCGGCCTCGCTCAGGGCGCGGCAGCGCGGCAGATCTTTGAGGAAATCGTCGCGTACCTGCGCGACGGCGGCCGTCTTGTACATCCAGACGCCGCATTCAAATTGCAGGTACAAGCTGCGGTAATCGAAATTGATCGTGCCGACGACGGCGCATTCGTCGTCGGTGACGATGGTTTTTGCATGGACAAAGCCGGGCGTATACTCGTATAGCTTGACGCCCGCGCGCAGCAGACGCCGGAAATAGGAGCGCATGGTCCGCTGTACGAGGGGGTTGTCCCCGCGCGCAGGCACCATCACGCGGACGTCGATGCCGCCTTTTGCCGCCGCCGTCAGCGCCTCCATCACCCCGTCGTCGATGACCAGATACGGCGTGGCGATATCGATATAGCGGGTGGCGTGGTTGATCATTTGCAGATAGACGCGCTCGCCCACCGATTCCCTGTCCATCGGCGAATCCGAAAACGGAATGCAATACCCCTCCGGATGTTCGGGCAGAGCGCCGCAAGGCTCCGGCAGAAACAGCGTTTCGTCTTCCGGCGCGTCGCCGCGCCGGTACCACAGTGAGAAGAAAATCCCCACGAGGTTTTTGACCGCGTTTCCCCGCAGCAGAATCGCCGCATCCTTCCAGTGGCCGAGCGGCGAATCCCGATTGATATATTCGTCGGCGAGATTGATGCCGCCCGTGAAGCCGACGCGGCCGTCGATCACCATGATTTTGCGGTGATCGCGGTTGTTCTGCACCGTCGTTAAAATCGGCCGGAAGCTGTTGAAAACACGGCATTTGATCCCGCATTCTTGGAGATAGCGCCGGTAGCGCCTTGAAAAAGACAGAAAACAGCCGAAATCATCGTACAGCACGCGGACGTCTACGCCCTCGGCGGCTTTGCGTTTGAGGATTTCGAGAACGGCGTTCCACATCTCGCCGTCGCGGATGATGTAATATTCCAGAAAAATATAGCGCTTCGCCTGTTCCAGTTCGCGTAAAGCCGCCTCGAAAAAGCGCTCGCCCGGGCAGAGAAACTGCGTCTCCGTGTCTTTGCACAGCGGAAATCCGGCGCAGTTTTGTAAGTACCGCGCTGTGGAAACAGCCTTGCCGGCGTCGGCCAGCTCATTCAGGCAGTCCGGCTCCGGCTTCAAATAATGCTTGCAGCGCGCGTCGATTGCCGTGACATCCTTTTTGAAGCGCCGCGTGCTGGCCTGGCAGACGCAGGTGAGATAGAACAGCCCGCCGAACAGCGGCAGCAGCAGGATCATAAAGATCCAAGCCAGCTTATAGGAGGCGTTCATCTCGCGGTTGATCATAAACAGCGCCACAAACGCGCTCACCAGCCGCAGGCTGACGTCGATGATCTGCGAAGTCCGGCTGGAACTGATGACAATATAGACCATCAGCGCCGCCTGTAAAATCAAAAGGAGAAAAATCACGATCCGGCGCCCGACCAGCGCCCGCAGCCAACTGCGTTTCAAAGCGTATTCACCGCCACTTCGTATAAAATTCTATCCCGCGCGCCTGTGCGCCCGTAACCGGAACAACGCGCCGTCCCGCTTTTTTCGCCGCGCCGCCTCTGTCAGCCGGCAGCGGTCCCGGCGGCGATTGCCGGGGCTGGAACAGCAGTCACGTTCACCGCCGGGCTGTATTTTTTCTCTCCGGCGCAGATGATATTATACCATATTTTTCGTTTATAATCGACACCAACCGCCCTTTTTTGAAAAAACAGGGGAGCGCCCGTCCAAAGCGCTTTGGACGGGCGCTCCCCTGCCATCTATCTGATCACCGCCAGCCACCGAACGGATTCAGTCCGCTAAACGGATCCTGTTCCGTCCAGCCGTCGGGGGTGTTTGTCTGAGGCGTCTGCTGCGTCTCCTCGGCAGCTTCGTCAAAGACCAGTGTCAGTTTGATCTCCTTGCCGTCCCGAATCACCGTCAGCTCGGCCGACTCGTCGGGAACGTAGCGTTTCTTCGCCGCAAGCAAATCGGTCACGCCGGTGATCTTCATGCTGTCGATCTTGGTGATGATATCGCCGACCTCTAACCCCGCTTCTTCCGCGCAGCTCCCGCTGTCGACGACCTTTACGCGCGCTCCGGCGATGGACGTATCCTCGCCCGAATCGGAATAGGTCGCGTTGCCGACCGTGATGCCGAAGCTTACCTTGCGGACGACGCCGTTTTCTTTCAGCTCGTTGATGATCCGCGCCACGTCGTTAATCGGGAGCGCAAAGCCGAGCCCCTCGACGCCCGACGACGAATATTTCGCCGTCACCACGCCGATGACCTGCCCGTAGCCGTTGAACACCGGGCCGCCGGAGTTGCCGGAGTTGACCGCCGCGTCGATCTGGAACATGAAATTCGACTCGTCGTCGTCGGTGGTCACAACGCGGTTCAGCGCGCTGACGACGCCCTTTGTCAGCGAGAACGTCAGCTCGCCCAGCGGGTTGCCGATCGCGCAGATCTCTTCGCCGACGCGGATGTCGTCGCTGTCGCCAATGACGACGGGCTGCAAGCCGGTTGCTTCGATTTTCAGAAGCGCGACGTCGTTTTCAGCGTCGCTGCCGATGAGCTTGGCGTCGTAGGTTCTGCCGTCCTCAAACGACACGGTGAATTTGCTTCCGCCGTCGATGACGTGGCAGTTGGTGACGATATAGCCGTCCTCCGAGACGACAAAGCCCGTGCCGCTGGCCGCATAATTCGTCTGCTGGCCGAAAATATTGGTGGTGGTTCCCTCCGTGACGATGCCGACCACAGAGGAGACATACTTCTCGTAAATCTCCGCCGCCGTCATCGCCGTTCCCTCGCCCTTGGTGACGAGCGGCTGCACGTAGCCCGCGCCGGACGGCTCGTTTTTCGTCATGTCCGGCGTGACGCCGTTGCCGCCGTCGCCGGCGTTCATGGACAGATTCGAATTCGTCTTTGTGATCGTGAATGAATGGATGGCCCAGATGCCGCCGACAGCCGTACCGCAGAGCAACAGGGCGCACAGCGCCAGCGCCGTGATCTTTTTGCCGAGGCCCTTCCGCGACTTCTTTTCCGGAGGCATAAACTCAGATTTATATTCCATTTGGTTCGTCTCCCTTCGTTTTCGTTTACAAGTATATGATACAATCAAATTTCCTATACGGAGTGAATACATTGTGAAGCGTTCGTAAATTGCCAAATCAAAGTTCCACAAACGATTCACAAGTATTCCCCGCGTTCAGGCTGTGAATCCGCCGCTTTTTGCGCATTCAGGCTCCGGCGCCGGTTGGAAAGGAAAAAAGGGATTTTCCGCCAAGTATTTACAAAACCGCCGTTTCGCGGTATAATTTTGTCAGGCGTCCGGCGGGTTATCCATGATATTTTTCCGTCAGATAGTTTGTATAATACGCGGGATTGAACGGCTCGCCGCAGAAGCGTTCGAGCAGCGCCGCGGGATCGTAGAGGCAGCCGAAGCGGTACAGGCCGTCGCGCAGCAGCGCGGTGATTTTCGGGATCTCTCCGTTTCGGACGCAGGCGTCGATATCGAGCGCTTTGGAAATCGCCGCGGCGATCTGCGCGGCATAAGCGCTCCCCACCGCATAGGAGGGGAAATATCCGAAATCCCCGCCGCTCCAATGGGAATCCTGTAAAACGCCGCGCGCGTCGTCCGGTACGGAAACGCCGAGGTAAGCGTTCATCTTTTCCGCCCAGACCGCGGGCAGTTCGTCGACGCGGATACTGCCGGCGAACAGGCCCTTTTCGATTTCATAGCGCACCATCACATGCAGACAATACGTCACTTCGTCGGCCTCGGTGCGAATCAGCGAGGGAACGCATTTGTTGACCGCGCGGTACAGCTCCTCCTCCGTGACGTCGCGGAGCTGTTCGGGGAAAATTTCCCGGCATTTGCGGTAAACCACGGAGACAAAGGCGCGGCTTCGGCCGATGACGTTTTCAAACAGGCGCGACTGGCTCTCATGAATCCCCATGGAGACGCCGCCCGCGAGGCATGTGCCCTCAAATTCGTCGGCGGTGTTCAGCTCATAAAGCGCATGGCCGCCCTCGTGAACGACCGAATAGAGCGAGCCGGCGAGATTGCGTTCGTCGTAGTTGGTGGTGATGCGCACGTCTTTGTTGTTGAAGGTGATCGTAAACGGGTGCAGCGTTTCGCCAAGGCCGCAGTGGCGGCGGTCGATGCCCATCAGCGTCATCAGCTCATCGGCGAGCGCGCGCTGACCGGCCGCGGGGTATTCCCTGTACAGAAAATCGTCGCGGATCGCCGCATGTGCGCCGCGGATTTTTTCGATCAGCGGCACGATATCGGCGCGCAGCCGCTCAAAAAACGGATCCAGCGCGGCGCGCGTCATCCCCGGCTCATATTCGTCGAGCATCACATCATACGGATCCTTCGCGCTGTCATACAGCTCCGCAAAGCGCTTTTTCATGCTGATCAGGCGTTGGAGATACGGCGCAAAGGCGGGAAAATCGTTTTCCTCTTTCGCCCTGTGCCAGACGTGCTGGGCGCTGTTGACGAGCTTTTGGTATTCCACATATTCCTCCTGCGGAATATAGCTCATTTTCCGGTAGCGCCGGCGCAGAAGCTCAGTCTGCCTCCGCAGCTCCGGCGTGAGCGCGTCGGCGCGCTCCTCCAAAAAAGCGAGCAGCCGCTCTGTCTCCGGCGTCGCAAACAGCGCATAGGCTTCGCCGGTGAGAACGCCGAGCGTCTCGCCCCGGCCCTCGTCGGTATCTGCGGGCGCAGCCGTCACCGAGTCGTAGTAGATGATGTTTTCCGCATGCTCATATGCGTGCAGCTTTGCCTGCAACGCTTTCAGGCGGGTCAGCGCCTTTTCCATTTCCATCCCATCTGCCTCCGCTCTCCATGCCGCCATGCAGCGGTTCTCGTTTGCTTTTGATCGTTTCACCATACGGCTTTGCCTATATTGTACCGCACCGCGTCCGAATATGCAACCGATTCCGACGCTTGAACACAAAAAATACACAGAAATGCGAGGAATTCACCATGAATTCGTATGCCGAATTGCTCTCTCATGTCGATCATACGCTGCTCTCTCCCGCGGCGACATGGGAACAGATCCACACGCTCTGCAACGAGGGGCTGCGCTATCACACCGCCTCCGTATGCATTCCGCCCAGTTTCGTGCGGCGCGCCGCCGCATATCTCGGCGGGCGGCTGCCGGTCTGCACGGTCGTCGGTTTTCCCAACGGCTATCACGCCGCCGCCGTCAAAGCGTTTGAGGCGGTCCGCGCCGTCGAGGACGGAGCCGGAGAAATCGACATGGTCATCGACATCGGCGCCGTCAAGGAAGGCCGCTTTGCCGACACGGCCGCCGAAATCGCGGCGGTCAGGAGCGCCTGCCCGGGAAAAATTCTGAAAGTAATTGTTGAAACCTGCCTGCTCGCCCAAGAGGAAAAAATCCGGCTCACGGAAATCGTCTCCGAGTCCGGCGCCGACTACATTAAGACCTCGACCGGCTTTTCCAGCGGCGGCGCAACCGCGGACGATATCCGGCTGTTCGCCGCTCACAGGTCAAACGGCCTGAAAATCAAAGCCGCCGGCGGAATCAAAACGCTCGACGACGCCGCCGAATTCCTCGCCTTAGGCGCCGACCGTCTCGGCACAAGCCGCATTGTCCGGCTTATTCAGGAGGCGGAGGCTGACGCCTGAACTCCGGCTTTGCGTGCTGAAACACATGAGCGGCTTCGCCGGAAAACACCGGGGATGAAGCGGAAAGCGACGCCTTTTGCCGGCAAGCCAAGCCTGTATCTATGAGGACGCAATCGGGAACATCCGTTAAACGGCAAACATGCATTCGCCGGAGGCGTATGCCAGAATCACCGTGTCAATACAGATAGAAAAAGACCGCTCGAAAACGAGCGGTCTTTTTCCGGAGATAATTTGAACACACCATAAAACGTGTAAGAGATAAGCAATCAAGCTGTCTGACAGACAGAGACATTTCATTCTCCCCCAAATTCAGGAGAGTATGAATTGCTTTTTTATTATATCTCTTTGCGCCGGTTTTGTCAATACAATTTGATATTTTTTATGACCTTGGCTATGCTGAACCTGCTGAGCGGTTATTTTCCCAGCATGGCCGCGCCGACGATGCCGGCGTTGTTGCCGAGCGTGGCAATTTTCAGCTCGGTCTGGGCCACGTTTCTCGTATAGACCTCGGAAAACACCAGCTTTTTCAGCGGAACGAGCAGGTTGTCGCCTTCGTGGCTGACGCCGCCGCCGATACACACGACCTGCGGCTGGAAAATATTGATAATCGTCGCAATCCCCGAGGCCAGATATTCCTCATACGTTTTCACGACCTCTTTGGCGACCGCGTCGCCCTGGTCGGCGGCGCGGTAGGCCGATTTGCCGCTGACCTTGTCGATGCCGCCGGTCATCTCCCAGAGCAGGCTCTTCTTTTCCGTATCCCGCTCCATCGCCTCCGCCGTCATGCGGATCAGCGCCGTCGCCGAAGAATACGCCTCCCAGCAGCCGCGCCGGCCGCAGCTGCACGGCACGCCGTCCTTGACGATGACCATATGTCCGAGCTCGCCGCCCGCGCCGTTAAAGCCGGCATAGATTCTGCGGTCGATGATAATGCCGCCGCCGAGCCCTGTCCCCAGTGTGATCATCACGGCCGTGTCGCAGCCCTTGGCCGCGCCGGCATAGGCCTCGCCGAGCGCCGCGCAGTTCGCGTCGTTGCCGAGAAAGACCGGAACGTTATAATAGGTTTTGAAAATCTCCGCGACGGGCGTGTCGCGGAAGCCGATGTTGTTGGCATAAACGATCACGCCGTTTTTCGCATCCACTGTGCCCGGCGCGCCGATCCCGACCCACTCGACGCCGCTCTCATTCAGCCCCGCTTCCACGGTCAGCTCGCGCGCCAGGACCGCCATATCGGCAATGATCTCGCCGACCGGCCGCTCCGCCTTCGTGGGAATGCTCTTTTTCGCTATGATTTCGCAGTTCTCATTCACGAGCCCCGCCGCGATGTTGGTTCCACCGAGATCAATACCGATATACATTTCTGCGACCATCCTTTTCCCCAAGGTTTTCTCATAGGTA
>QAMX01000158.1 GCA_003149835.1 Clostridiales bacterium | reverse complement strand
GGAAGCGGGTTGACAAATCAGGGCGTTTTGCGGTACAATAAACGTCTAAGCGGGATTATCTGCGCCGCGGGACGATTTCGAGCCAGTAGCCGTCCGGGTCCTCGATGAAATAGATGCCCATTGCCGGGTTTTCATAGCAGATACAGCCCATTTTTTCGTGCAGGGCGTGAGAGGCTTCAAAATCCTCGGTGATAAAGGCGAGGTGAAACTCGTTGTCGCCGAGGTCATAGCGGTCCTTTTCCCAGTCCCTGAGCCATGTCAGTTCCAGCTCGAACCCCGTCGCTCCGTCGCTCAGGAAGACGATGATAAAGCTGCCGTCGCCGGCGGCTTTGCGGCGCGCTTCGGAGAGGCCGAGCGCCTCGGCGTAGAAGCGCATAGACGCGTCGAGATCAGTGACGTTGAAGTTGACGTGGGCAAATGTATGCGGCATGAAAGTTCCGTCCTTTCTCATTGCGGATGGGATTTTATAACGGCTGTGCGGTCGCTGCCCGAAGGGCGTTGGAGAACGGCAGGCATCGCATTTGGAAGCCGGTTCTGCGGTTCCAAGCGTATTATATCATAGGCATCCGCAGAAGTTCAAGTATTTTCAGCGCTTTGAGGCTGCGGGCGCGTTTCCAGAGGCGCGCCGACCGATAGCGCGGCCGGAATCGGAAAGTGAGGAAGATCATGCAGGAAAACACCTACGAAAAGGTCAACCGCTGCGCGGAGGCGATCCGGCGCAGGACGGATTTCGCGCCGAAAGCGGCGCTGGTGCTTGGCTCCGGCCTCGGCGGCTTTGCCGAGGCGCTGCCTCATGAGGCTGTCGTCGAATACCGGGAGATCGAGGGCTTTCCGGTTTCGACGGTCGAGGGGCACCGCGGCCGCTTTCTCTTTTCCTATGTGGGCGAAACGCCCGTCGTCATTATGCAGGGGCGCGTGCACTATTATGAGGGCTATTCGATGCAGGATGTGGTCCTGCCGATCCGCGTGATGCGTCTGCTCGGGGCGGAAAACCTGATGCTGACAAACGCTGCGGGCGGGATTAACGAGGCGTTTGAGGTCGGCGACTTCATGCTGATTACCGGCCAGATCTCTCTGTTTGTGCCCTCGCCGCTGATCGGCGCCAACATCGACGCATTTGGCCCGCGCTTCCCCGACATGAGCAACATTTATCGGGAAACGCTCTGCGGCCTCGTGCGCGGCGCCGCGCAAAAAAACGGCATTGTGCTGCGCGAGGGGACGTATGTGCAGCTGACCGGCCCGCAGTATGAGTCGCCGCAGGAGATTCGGGCGCTGAGCCGCATGGGCGCCGACGCCGTGGGGATGAGCACGGCCGTCGAGGCGATCGCGGCCAACCATATGGGGATGCAGGTCTGCGGCATCAGCTGTATCACCAATAAAGCGGCGGGGCTGTCCAAAAAACCGCTGTCGCACATTGAGGTCAAGGAGACCGCCGACAGAAGCGCGGCGCAGTTCGCCGCGCTCGTCCGCGATTCGCTCGCGGCGATGGCGTGAGCGGCCCTGGCGGAACGGTTCGAATCCGCGCCGACAACTGTATCGGGAACGGATAGGACGCAGGACAAGAGGATTGTAAAACCCATGCCGCTGAAACCATCAGCCGATGATTTCAGCGGCATGGCCCTTTTTGGACCGCCGTGTTCCGCCCGCCGAGAGGCGGGGAGGACGTTGACCGCCTAAACGCGGCTTTTCGCGGGCGAAAGAGTCTCCGCGCAGCCAAACCGGCAACGGGCGGTCTCCCGCAGGAAGCGGAGAGACGATCTCCGAACGGGCGCTGGCGATTCTCCGCATGCCCGCCGAGGTTGTGCCGTAAAAAAAAGCCGCCGCCGTTTGCATAACGGCGGCGGCTTTTTTTAGTAGCGGCTGATTGTACCGCCGCTGAGAATGGTATCAATATTTTCGACGACCTTGCGCAGGTAAGTGATGTTGGCGCAGAAATTGGTTTCTTCCGGCTGTGTGTCCTCGCCGAGGCAGACGATATACTGGCGGCTCGTCGCCTTATAGAAGCGGAGCGTTTCCGTAAAGCCGCTGCGGTAGGTGATTTTGAACGTATAGGAAGGTTCGCTCTCGATGGCTTCGCCCGCGAGGATGTTATCATACTGAATGGAGATGATGCTCGTATACAGCCTCCGGCCGTTGTCCTCGGAGAGCGCCGTGCCGTTCAGCGCGGCGACAAACGTTCCGGAGCCGTCGTCGGCGTTGACGGTGTCGTCGACATCTAAGACGTAGTCGCCGTTGGGCAGCGACATTTCCACCTTGGTGACGTCCTTGATGTTGTGGAGCCAGACGAGGCTGCTGCGCAGATCCATGGCCGTCAGATCGCCGAAGCTGATGTCGCCGTAAGCGGCGTAGACGCTGTCGATCCCCTCGATCATAATGAAAATGCTGGAGGATACGCTGCCGAAACGCATCGTCGTCTTCTCGCCGGCGTTGGTGACAAATTCGACGGTAAACGAATTCTCGTCATCCAGGCCGTAGACGGAGAGATCCTCGGGGTTATTTTCAACGACCTGCATGACCATCAGCGACGAGATCAGGTCTAAAAACGACTCTCCGGCCACCGTGTCGCTGACATAAGCGCGGTACGGCTCGACCATGCGGAAGGTGGTGTAGATGAGCACGCCCTCCTCCTCGGATTCAAACGTCTCGTGCCGTTCCAAAACGATGGATTCGCCGTTTCTGGCGTTGAGCGTGACGGTTTTGAGATTGTCATAATACGTTCCGAAATCGGGCAGAATGTCGAGCGAGCGGTAGCGGTTCGGCCCGTTCAGATAGGTGTTGGCGTTGAGCTCGGTGATCATATAGATCTCCGGCGCGTCGGCGCGCTTGGCGTAATAGGCGTTGGAGACGCTGTTGTAGCTGCCGATCAGCAGCGTGATCGGCTGTAAGGCTTCATTCTCGGCGGCCAGCACGTCGAACGGCGTGATGGTGACGCGGACGGCGCTGTCGTCGTCCAGACCGAATTCCGCGAGATTATCGGTCTCTTCATAGACGAGCTCCGTCGCTTCAAGCTCCATGAAGCGCGTGAACGCATCCTCCATCAGCGACTGGCTGTATTCGTAACCGTCGTAAACGCCGTTGTCCTGGTAGATATACAGGATCGATTCGTCGACCTGGGGGATTTTTCCGATGATATAACGGTAACCGCCCTGCGATTCGGGGAACTCTACCTTGACGGCGAACATCGTGTCGGCGCTGCCTTTGACAATATACAGCTTGTCGTCGTCCGTTTCCGAATCGGGCAGCAGCGCGGAGACGATGAAATAGGCGGCTGCGAGCACGGCCACGGCGACCAGACAGAAAATCAGTGTTTTCAGTTGCTTTTTCATCAGCGGTTTTTCCTCCAATACCAGACAAAGATCCCCATAATGATGATGACCGCCGGAATGACGCAGAGAAGCACCAGAACGACTGTGAGCTGGTTGCCGATGACTTCAAGCTCAGGATCGGTAAACTTCTTGTTTTTCAGCTCAACCGATACGATGGTGTCGTTGAACTCGTTCATAATGTTGGTCATAAAGCGCATGTTCCCGTAGCTTTCGCTGTTCAGCAGGTCGGCGGTGAACATATACGGGCTTGACAGGAACAGAAGGTTGGAGGTCTGCGTGACGTTGTTGACAATCTGCGAATACTCGACGTGGATGGCGGCGGAGAAGGAGCCTTCCAGATCGCCGTCCTCTTTTTCATAAGAGTTGATGGTTTCAGAGGCGTTTTTCGGCTTTGCATACGAGACCGGCGAGGTTTGCAGGATCTCCGTGGAGGTCATGAGGCCGGATTCCGTCCAGAGCTGCGTCATGGGCTTGGAGTACGGCGCGATGACGTACTTGGTCGAGGAAAAGCCGCTCGTCAGATTGGAATCTGCGGTCGACGCAAGCGTGATGACGTTGGTGTAGTCGCCGAGAACCCGGTACTGGCTGTCGCAGACAATCGCGTCTTCAAAACCGACGCCCCATTCGCGGAACAAAAGCTCCAGGTTGGTGAGCGCCGGCGCGTCGGCGCCAGTGATATAGATGAAATCGCGGAACGAGGCAAAGTATTTTTCCAGTTTCAGGATTTCATCCTCGGTATAGTCCGTGGTCGGGCAGCACATGACGAGCAGAGAGATGTCGTCGGGGATCTCGTCGGTCATCAGGTTCAGCGTCTGCACGTTAAAGTTCGCTTCGTAGAGCTGCGTGGCGATCTGCGAAGAGTAGACCTCAGAATGCCCGTACAAAACCGCCGCCTTGGGCGGGTCTTCGACGTTCATATACAGAAGCGCGGTCGTCAGCTTGCGCTCGATGGAAACGCCGACGGCATTGGTCTGCGTGGAGTCATACCAGTAGTAGAGGTCTTTGAGCGCGTAGGCGCGGTATTTTTCGCCTTTTTCCACCACGACCGAGCCGCTGCTGATCTCCACGAGGTCGGAGTATTTGGTGACAAACGACGGATTGCGCACCGGGTCGACGAAGTTGACCTCGACGTTGCCGCCGGAATAGACTTCATAGCGCAACATGATCTCGGCCATTTCGTTGCCGTAGGTCAGGGCGCGGAAGTTCTCCTCGGTCATAAAGACGTGGAACATGACCTTTTCGTCGAGCTCTTTGAGGATGTCGATGGTTTCGTCGCTCAGCTCAAAGCGCTTCTCGCTCGTCATATCGAATTTCAAACCGTATTTATCGGTCGCAAAGCCGACGAGCACGTTGGCGAGGATAATCGCCGTAACAATCAGCAGCGACATCACCGTCGCGAGCGTGCCGTATTTCAGCCGCTGCTTGCGGAGCTTAAAGTTGAACTGATGGAGGCGGCCGCGGAACGAACCCGCCTCAGGCTGTTTGGGTGCGGGTTTTCTGGTGACCGGCGTCTCGCCCTTCTTTTGGGCGGGCGCTTTGGCGTTTTTTCTGTCAGGCGTTTTGTTGTTCATGATCATCGTCCTCCAATCTCTCTAAGCGTAGCGCTTTTTGTCGAGCATGCGTATCGTCAGATAGATAAAGACGGCGGCGATGCTGATGTAGTAGACGATATCGGACAAGTCGAAGAGCCCGTAGGTAAAGCTGGTATAGCGGCTGAACACGGACAGCCAGCCGACGATGGTCTTCACGGCGACGATCTCGATGTTGGCGACGAGCAGATCCACGAGCCACAGCCCGATCAGCACGGCCCAGGTAACCAGGGCGCTGACGAGCTGGTTTTCCGTGAGCGAGGAAATAAACAGGCCGATGGCGATGAACGCGCTCGCGGCAAAGAAAATCGCCACATAGTTGCCGAAGATCGCCCACGGCTCGGAAACGCTGTAAGCGGCCAGAATCAGCGGGATCATAAAGGTTCCGATCAGAGAAATGACAAACACGCTGAGCGCCGCGAAATACTTGCCGAGAACGATGTCGGTCATACGGATCGGCACGGTGAAGAGGAGCTGGTCGGTTTTCATCTTTTTCTCCTCGCTGAGCAGGCGCATCGTCAGGATCGGCGCCAGAAACGCCAGCCCGATCAGCAGCAGGTAGAAAATCGGCTTGACGTTGGAGGAGCTTGTCTCCACGTTGAGGAAATAGAAGCAGAGATTCATGACTAAAATCAGCACGCCGCTGAAAACATACCCGATCGGCGTGGTGTAAAAGGCGCGCAGGTCGCGTTTGTATACTGCAAACATAGCTTGTCCTTCCTTCCTTTTCCCTTACTTACCGGATTTTTCGGCGGTGAGCTTGATGAAGATATCTTCGAGCGACGCCGACACGGGCGTGAACATCAGGATCGGGTAGCCGGCGTGGGCGAGCGCGTTGAAAACGAGCTTGCGGATATCGACCTTGCCCTTCGGCTCCAAAATAAAGTCGCAGGTGTCGTTTTCCAGCGATCCCTCAAAGATCACGCGCTCCATCTCCGGGATGCGCGACAGAACCGGCTGTACCTTGTCCTGCGGGCCGGCGACGCGGATCTGCATTTTCCGGTCGATATCGACGTAGAGCGAGAGGTTTGCCGGCGTGTCGTTGGCGATGATTTCGCCGTGGTTGATCACGAGCACGCGCTCGCAGATCGCCTGGACCTCCGGGAGGATGTGGCTCGACAGGATGACCGTGCGTTTTTTGCCGAGATCCTTGATGACGTTGCGGATCTCAATGATCTGAATCGGGTCGAGGCCGACGGTCGGCTCGTCGAGGATCAGCACCTCGGGGTTGCCGATCAGCGCCTGCGCCAGCCCGACGCGCTGCTTATAGCCCTTGGAGAGATTGCGCACCATGCGCTTATAGACGTGCGTGATGCCTGAGAGCTCGCAGATATCCGAGACGTGCTGCCTGCGGTGCTCCTTGACGCCTTTCAGGTCGCAGATGAAGTCGAGATATTCGTTGACGGTCATGTCCATGTAGAGCGGCGGCTGCTCGGGGAGATAGCCGATGTGCCGCTTGGCGGCGATGGGGTTTTCGAGAATGTCGATGCCGTTGATTTTCGCGGAGCCGGAGGTCGCGGACAAATAGCCCGTCAGGACGTTCATCGTCGTGGTCTTACCGGCGCCGTTCGGCCCCAAAAAGCCGACAAGCTCGCCTTCGTTGATGGCAAAGGAGATGTCGTTGACGGCTTTTTTATTGCCGTAATGCTTGACTAAATTCGTAACCTCGATCATAGAAGTTCTGCTTCCTTCCTCTCATGAATGCGCAAAGCGTCATGTTCATTATAACATTTGCTGTGAATCATGTGTGGCGGTTTTGTAAATGAAAAGAGTATGAATCGTGTCTAATCGTCAAGATCCAGCGCGATATGCAGTTCGGCGAGCTGCTTGGCGTCGACGGTGTCGGGGGAATTCATCATCAGCTCCGCTGCGTTCTGCATTTTCGGGAAAGCGATGACGTCGCGGATGTTGTCGCGGCCGGAGAGCAGCATACAGATGCGGTCGAGCCCGAAGGCAAGGCCGCCGTGCGGCGGCGCGCCGTACTGAAACGCCTCGATCAAATGGCCGAACCGCTCCTGCTGAACCTCTTCGGAGAGGCCCAGAGCGCGGAACATGCGCGCTTGCAGCTCGCTGGAATGGATGCGGATAGAGCCGCCGCCGAGCTCAAAGCCGTTCAGAACCATGTCGTAGGCCTTGGCCTTGACCGCCGAGGGGTCGGTTTCCAGCTTGTCGATATCCTCGTCGAGCGGGGCGGTGAAGGGATGGTGCATGGCGACGTAGCGGTTTTCCTCCTCCGAATACTCGAACATCGGAAAATCCACGACCCAGAGCAGCTGAACGTCGTCCTTGTCGATGACGCCGGTGCGCCGCGCGCATTCGCAGCGGAGCGCGCCGAGCGCGTCAAAGACGACGCGGTTTGATTTGTCGGCGACGATCAAAACCAGATCGCCGTCAACAGCGCCGAGCGCGGACAGAATCGCCTGTACGGTTTCGGGCTGTACAAATTTTTCAAACGAGGCCTTTGAGCCGCCGTCTGTCAGCCGGATCCAGGCCAGGCCGCCGGCGCGGTAGGTCTTGACAAACTGGGTCAGCGCGTCGATATCCTTGCGGCTGATCTTTGCGGAGCCGCCGTCGATTTTAATCGCGCGGACGCTGCCGCCGCCGGAAACGGCGCCTTCAAAGACGCCGAAGCCGCAGGAGGCGGCAAGCGCGCTGAGGTCGCGGATTTCATAGCCGAAGCGGAGGTCGGGCTTGTCGGAACCGAAGCGCGCCATCGCCTCCTCGTAGGTAAGGCGCGGCAGCGGCAGCGAAATCTCGCGGCCGAGAATTTCCTTGTATAAATACTGGATATAGCGCTCGTTGACGGCGATGACATCGTCCGTATCGACAAAGCTCATTTCCAGATCCACCTGCGTGAACTCCGGCTGACGGTCGACGCGCAGGTCCTCGTCGCGCATACAGCGCGTAATCTGAAAATAGCGGTCGAAGCCGGCGAGCATCAGAAGCTGCTTGTACTGCTGCGGCGACTGCGGCAGCGCGTAGAACTTGCCCGGGTGGACGCGGCTCGGCACAAGGTAGTCGCGCGCGCCCTCGGGCGTCGATTTGGTGAGAATCGGCGTCTCGATCTCATAAAAGCCCTCGCTGTCAAAGAAGCGCCGCGTCGCCTGCGCGATCCTGTGGCGCATGGCGATGACGCGCTGCATATCCGGCCGGCGCAGGTCGAGATAGCGGTATTTGAGGCGGAGCGCCTCGTTGACGTCGCTGTTCTCGACGATTTCAAACGGCGGCGTTTCGGCGCGGGAGAAAACCGTCAGCGACGAGGCGATGACCTCGATCATGCCGGTCTCCATTTTCGGATTTTTGGCCGAATCGTCGCGCTCGGCGACGGTGCCGCTGATGGAAACCGTGTATTCGCCGCGGAGCGTGAAGGCCTGCGCGGCCAGTTCGGCGTTGGCTTCACGGTTGAAAACGCACTGGATGATGCCGCTGCGGTCGCGCAGTGTGATGAAAATCAGCGCGCCGAGGTCACGGCGGCGCTGAACCCAGCCGCACAGCGTCACGCTCTTTCCGGCGTCCGCCAGCGAAAGCTCGCCGCAGCGGTGCGTTCTGTGGATGTTTCTTTCAGATGTTTCAGACATGGAGGGGTTCTTCCTTTCCGATTATCCTGTTCCGATTATCCTGTGTGGGAGCGCCGGGGGCTTATTCAGCGGGTGAAAGCGGCTGACCGGCGGAAGCGGCCGTGAGAGCTTCGCCGATGGAGGCCGCGCTGAGCGGTACGGGGACAGTTTCGCCGGTGCGCATATTTTTCAGCGCGCCGCTTTCGCTTTGCAGCTCGTCGCCGCCGACGGTCAGAGAAAAGCGCGCGCGCAGCTTGTCGGCGTATTTCATCTGCGCTTTGAGCGAGCGGCCGGTCACGTCGCGCTCTGCGGAGACTCCGGCGCGGCGCAGCTCGTGCACGAGCCGGGAGACCCTGTCGGCGGCCGCCTCGCCGGCGGCGGCGATGAAGATATCGGGGCCCGGCGCCTCCGGCAGGGAAACGCCGCTCTCCTGCAAGGCGAGCAGCAGCCGTTCCAGCCCGCAGCCGAAGCCGAGGCCAGGCAGGCTCGGACCGCCGAGAGATTCCACAAGCCGGTCATAGCGGCCGCCGCCGCACACCGTCGCCTGCGCGCCGATGTTGTGGGCGACGAATTCAAAGACGGTTTTCGTATAATAATCGAGGCCGCGGACGATGCGCGGGTCGACCGAATAGGTGATGCCCAGCAGATCGAGCTCGCGTTTCAGGCTTTGGAAATGCTCTGCGCAGTCCTCGCAGAGATAGTCGAGCGTGACCGGCGCGTTTTTGGCGATCTCTCCGCAGCGCGGCTCCTTGCAGTCGAGCAGACGGAGCGGGTTGCGCTCCATGCGGTCGAGGCAGAGCGGGCAGAGCTCGTCTCTGTAAGCGCCGAAATACTCGCGCAGCGCCGCGTGATACCGGCTGCGGCAGACCGGACAGCCGATGGAGTTAATGGAGACGGTCAGCGATTCGAGCCCCAAACGGCGCAGGAAGGTGTCGGCCAGAGCGATGACCTCTGCGTCGGCGGCCGCGCCGGCCGCGCCGAACATCTCGACGCCGAACTGGTGGTGTTCGCGGAGCCGCCCCGCCTGCGGCTTTTCATAGCGGAAGACCGGCGCGATATAGTAGACTTTGAGCGGCAGCGCGCCGGCGTAGAGGCCGTTTTCAATGACGCTGCGGACGACGGAGGCCGTCCCCTCGGGACGCAGCGTGATCGAGCGGCCGCCCTTATCCTCAAAGGTATACATTTCCTTCTGGACGATGTCGGTCGTGTCGCCGACGCCGCGCAGGAAAAGCTCGGTGTGTTCAAAGGCGGGAAAGCGAATTTCAGAGAAGCCGAAGTCTGCGGCGCAGCCGCGGAGGACGCTTTCCAGATACTGCCAGTCGTGGCTCGCTGCCGGCAAAACGTCCTTGGTGCCTTTGGGAATGCTGATACGGGTCATGAATAGAATCCTTTCTCCGCCGCGCAGCGAGCGGATGTGTTTAAAAAAATCCGGAAGGGAAAGCTGGAAAAACACGGCATTTCGGCCGCTGTCTGAAAAAAACGGCTGCGCCGCGGCGAAGAGCGGGCGGGGATGGGAGAAACGGCCGGAGGGTGGTATGGGTCGGAGCAGGCCGCGGAAAACCGGCGTGATCCCCGGTCAGACCGCCGCGGAAACCGATTCCAGCGCCTTGCCGTCCCGCTGCAGCGCGGCGGCTTCCGCGAGAATATGGGCGGAGTTGCCGGTGCAGACGCGGTCCGCGCCCGCCGCATATAGAGAAACGGCCTGTTCCAGCGTCCGCACGCCGCCGCAGGCGGCAATGCGGATTTTATCCGGCAGATAGCCGCGCAGCTCGGCGATATCGGCCGGAGAGGCGCCGGCGGTGGCATAGCCGGTCGAGGTGACGACTTGGGCGATCCCGGTGCGTTCGGCGATTTCGCAGGCCGCACGGCGATAGCGCGCATTTAAAAAGCAGGTTTCTAAGATCAGCTTGACCGGCACGCCGCGCCGGTACGCCGTCATCACAAGGGCGCGGCAATCCTGCTCAACGCAGTCAAAGCGGTCGGACAGGAGCCGCCCGACATTGACCACGGTCGTCAGCTCGGCGGCGCCGTCGTCGATCGCCTTCTGCGCCTCGGCGAGCTTCACGGAGCTGTCGCACGAGCCGTGGGGGAAATCGACGGCGGACGAGACGCGCACGCCGCTGCCTTTCAGAAGCCGCACGGCGTCGGCGACGTCGCAGGAGCGGACGGAGAGCGTCGGGATATTCCAGCTTGTCACAAGGGCGCAGGCGTCTTTGAGGAGCGCGGCGGTGCTGTCCGGCCGCAAAACGGTGTGCTCCAAAATCCCCGCAAGCCTGTCTACGGTTAACATTAGGCGGATTCCTCCGAAATCATATTCAGGATAAGGGCGGCGTTTCACAGGCCGAGGCTGATTCAAAATCACCGGTCAGACAAGTGATGCGCGGGCAGCGGCGGGCTTCCAAACGAACGGCTCTGTCCGGCGGAAAAACGGCGCGCCGGAGCCTTTTTTCTCATAAACCCGGCTCCCGGCCTCTATTGGCTTCGCTGGGCGTCAAGCGCGCGCCGGAGCTTGGAAACCGTCACAGGAACCAGCCCGTAGGCTTGGGAAAGCGTCCGGCACACGGCATGGAGCGTTTCGACGTCGCCCTGCTTCAACTCCGCTTCCAGCTCAAAAAAGCGATTTTCCGCGTCGCCGTTGAGATATCCCTGATCCAGCGAAAAAACCACGGCCGTTTCGCCGAAGCGAGTTGTCAGATCGACCCGCTCGTAGGTGACCGAAGCGGTCCGCCGCAGATGGGGCAGCGCGGCGCGAAGCGCTTCGGCATATTGCGGCGCGGAGGCAAGGATACGCGGCAGCCCGTCGGAAAACGAAGCGGCGGGAAATTCATATTCGCTGCGAACCGCCAGCCCGTCGGAGAGCGGCGCGGCGTTTACAGACGGCGGGTCGGTTTTCAGGGTGATATAGCCGCTGCCGTTTTCCGTTCGAAAGCGGAGGGAACAGCCCGCCGCAAACAGCGCGGCGTCAGGCGTATCGTAGTATTCGGAGTGCATATGCAGGGATTTCGGCGCGGAAACGGCTGCGCTTTGCAGCAAATCGTCGCGGAAAGCGGCGAGCAGCCGCGCCTGATCCGCGCAGGACAGTTTGATTTCGGTTTCCGTCAAAGCGAGGTTCTCTCCTCTCTGGCCGTGTACGTTGGCGGCGGATGGAAGCGCGCCGAGCGCCTAATTCCCGTCGGCGCCGCGGCGGGAGAGCAGCCGCGCGGCCAGCGCGCCGAGCTCGTAGACCAGCGCCGTAATCACGGCGGGCACCACAGTCTTCGGCAGAGTTCTGAACGCCAGCAGCCCGAAGGAGAACAGCGAATTCACCGCGCCGATGCGCAGCAGCCCGAAGCCTGCTGCGCACACAACGGCGATAAACCACAGGATCAGCCGGTTTTTTCGGTCAAGCACGGTAAAGAGCGAATGCCCCCATACAAAGGAGACGGCGGCGTTGACGGCGGCGGAGACGAGCAGCGTCAGAAAGACGGCGGCGGACGCCGCCAATACGCCGGCGTTTGACACCGGAGCGAGCTGATTGTAGAGCTGCGCCGCATACAGCGCGGTGAAAGCCGAGGCCGCAGCCGACCAGATCAGATACAGCCGGCCGACCGGCTTGCGGCGCGTCGACCGGCGCACGGGCTTGTCGGCGGCCGCGAAGACCGGCGGCGGCGCGGGGGCAAGCGACGAGGCGCTGCGGGAAGCGATCAGGTAGCCAAACGGGAGCGGAATGAAAAACGACAGAAAGACGGCGGCCGGAACCGTCAGGGGCGGCAGCGCCGCCGCCGAGGTGATCAGCAAAAACAGCACGACGGAAAATGGGACGCAGAGCATATACACCGCCGCGCGCACGGCCGCGTCGCAGGCCGCCCGCGTCGCGCGGCAGATCTCGGCGATATCGGTGATCTTGCAGCCGCGCGCCGTGAGATCGAGCGCATATTCGCTTTCCGCAGGGACGGAAATCAGCGTGTCGGCGTGCTCAAAGAGGCGGTCGTTGGCGTCGTCGGAGGCGGCGATGATGGTTTCGCCCTGCGCGGAAATGACGGCGGAAAGAGCCTCTCTGTGCTCGCCGCTCATCTCCGCGGCGATACGGGCGCGCCGAGCCGCGCGTTCAAGGCTTTCGGGGCGGAAGTTGTCGATGCGCGCGCCGGTGATGATCCGGCTCATATCGTTGGTGACGCCGAGCGCCGAGGCGCGGTAAAAAGCGCAGCTCTCATGCTCGCGGCTGACGTAGACGACGCCTACGCCGTTGCCGCGAAGCGTCTGCACCGCCGCTTCCGCGCCGTCGACGGGCGCGGAGGAGACGAAGAGATAGCCGATGAAGGTCAGCGAGCCGTCCTCCGAGTCATAGGCGAGCGCGATCGCCTGACGGCCGATCTCGTAGATGCGCCGCAGCACGGCGTTGAGCCGCCGGAGATCGGCGGCGTCGGCCGGGCGGGGGTCGTTTCGGTCGAGAATTCTGGTGACGTGCGGCAGAATCGCCTCCGGCTTTCCGGCGCGATAGGCCACGGCGTGTCCGTCCGGCGAGGTCAGCTTCGCCGCGACGACGCCCGTTTCGGCGTCGTAAGGCGTATAGGTTGCCGACGGAGCGGAGAGGAGCACGCGGTGTTCCATCGGCGTCGTACGCATGGCGCGGAGCAGCACGTCGGAAAGGCTCTGCCGAAATCCGCAGGCCGCCGCGAGCGACCCGTCGTCGCAGCGGCAGAAGCCGAGCACGAGGGGGAGATAGGTTTCAAAATCCAGATCCGCGACGGGGTGGAGCGCGCCGTCGGCATAGAAGCCGCGCAGCTCCGCGCTCTTGGAGCCGTAAAAGACCGACTGGTCGGCCAGGAGGACGCGCGCCCGCGCGAGGCGCGACAGACAGAGATAATTTTCGATGGTGATATCAAAGCGCCGCAGCGTTTCCGCCGCGTTCAGCGCCGCAAAGGGCGCTGTAACCGAAACGCCGGACACAAACGACGCGCACAGACAGGCGAGCAGTCCGTCGATCCGCTGTTCGCCGATGTCCGGATGCAGCGCGTAGAACAGAATCGCGGCGATCAACCCGCAGACAACGGGGAGCATCCGCAAAAACGGGGAGATGTAGAGCGCGTTGGTCTCTTTTGAAGCAAAAAAAATCCGGAATTCCAGCTCGGTCAGCATGCGGCGGCGGATGTTCAAACGCGATGCGATGCCGCGCTCGGTGATCTCGATCACGGCAAAAACCACGGCCAGCAGCGCGAACACGAAAAGAGAGGCCGGGAGGTTGTCCTGCAAAAAGAGGATCAGCGAGGAGGCAAACAAAAAGAGCAAAACAACCAGCCTGCCGGTTTTCATCAGCAGGATCCCGTGTTTTGCGATGTCAAATTCTCTGTTGCGCTCAGGGGCCGCCGGCTCGTCGGTCTGCGCGGCGTCCGCTTCCGAAAAACCGTCGGACGTTTCGGCGGGAGCCTGCCGGCTTTCCTCCGGCAGCGGGTTCATGTTGTCGTTCACAAGCGCATATCACCACCTGTTTTCAAAATCAGCCGGAAAACGCCAAACGGCGTAAACATTCCGGCCGTCTAAGCATGCCGGCAAGTCTATACGCCGAACACGGCGACGTTTTCAATGCCGTTTTGCGAAAATTCGGCCATATATGCATCGATTTTTTTCGCCAACAGATCGCTGTCAGCGCCGTCTACGTCCTTGTCCTTTAAGTCGCGGCGAGCCAGCTCCTCCGCGAGGATTCCGTAAAACACCATATCCTCATAATCAAGGATCGCCTCATGGATGCCGCCGTCGACGTATTTCCCGGAGGGGACGCACTCCGCGCCCTCCACCAAAGCGTCCAGCCCGCATTCGCGGCAGTGGGAAAAGACGGCGCTTTCCAATTCGTCGTATTCGCCGATGCGGTCGTCGCCCCGAATCGAGTTGATGACCCAGTTGCCGGCATAGACGAGATCCAAAAGTAAACGAAATTCTCTGTTTGTCAGTTTAATATTCATAAGAAACAACCGTGATAGACTGAGCAGCCGGGCCGCCCGGGATAGGGGGCGGAGCAGACCTGCGGCGGCAAACGCGGTCTATCCTTTCATAAATGATGAAATCCTCCAAATCATGCGCTGTGCTCCGGCGCGAACAACAGAATACAGCAAGCTATTATACAACAAAAACAGAAAAATTTCCACCGCTATTTTTTAACATCGCGCGGACGGCCCGCTTAATAGGCGCGGGAGAGCGAGCACACCTTCCCGAGAATGTCGCAGCGATTGCCGTCGATGGGGGCGTAGGCCGGGTTTTCAGGCAGCAGCCAAATATCGTTTCCCTCAATTTTCAGGCGCTTGACCGTAGCCTCTCCGTCGATCATGGCGATGACGATCTCGCCGTTGCGGGCGGTCGCCTGCCTGCGGACGATGACGAGATCTCCGTCTAAAATTCCGGCGTTGATCATCGAGTCGCCCGTGACATTCAGCGCGAAATAATCGCCGTTGTCGTCGGTGTTGTAGCAGATATAGCCGGTGACCTCCTCGAAGGCCAGAATCGGCTGACCGGCGGTGACCCGCCCGATCACGGGGACGCGCGTATAGCCCTTGCTGTTGGTGAGCGTAATGGTCCGCATTTTTTTCGAGTCCTTGCTGATATAGCCGAGCTCCTGCAACTTTTCAAGATAACCGTGAACAGAGGAGGGGGATTGCAGGTTGACGCCCTTGCAGATTTCGCGCACAGAGGGCGGGACTCCGTTTTTATTAATGGTGGCTTCGATAAACTCGTAAACCTCTTTGATTTTTCCTTTCAGCGGCTGCATGGTTACATGTCGAATAGCGCCGTCCGTTCCGCGGACAGGACGCTATTTTTCCCCTTTCATCAGAATGATAGCGGCGGAAACCGGCCGTCCGCCAGGCGGGGCCAAAGCGGAAACGCTCCGGCCTTTCCGAATAAAGCTTTATGAAGCTTTTATCATAAAAAGAAACTTACATATTTTTATTATACCACAAAACGCGAGTGGAAACAATAGTTCACAATAAAAAAAGCGCCGGTCTTTTTCTGCCCTCAAAAACGCCCGCCCGCTTTGCCGGAAGGCGGGCGGGCGTTTAAAAAAAGAGCGGTCAGCCGAGAAACGCGCCGTTTTGCGCAAAGGTGTTTCCGATCAGCCTGATATAGCCGGCGGATACGGACAAAAACGGCGAGCGGAAACCGCGCGCCGAAAAGCGAGCGGCGCCCCGGACGGAGCGAAGCACGAAAACCGCCGGCGCTTGGGAGCGATTCCGCTGCGGAACCGGCATTTCGGACGAATGGAAAGAACGTGTGCGGAGAAAAGAGACGGTGTAGGCGAATTTGTTTCGAAATCCAATATATATCCTTTTATTTGAAATAAAAAATAAAAAAATACTTGACCGAAAAGACAGAATATGGTATAACAGAAACTGTGAGCAACCATTGCGGAGCAATATAGGCGATTGTAAAACGTAGTTTTCCCATTCAAATTCGTTTTGGAGGCGGCTTTGCCACCTCAAAAACTCGACTTTGGCGAGCATAGCGAGCCCTCGCGCCGACCAAACGAGCGCAGCGTGTGCGATCAGCGCGAGTCTCTCGATTGTAAAACGCAGTTTTACAATCGACTA
>QAMX01000055.1 GCA_003149835.1 Clostridiales bacterium | reverse complement strand
CTGACCTCTTGAATGCCATTCAAGCGCTCTCCCAGCTGAGCTATACCCCCGGATCAATGAAACACAAACAACAACGCACAAAAGCCCGTATACAGTAGTAAAGGATCGGTCAAAATGACTGCCCTGATTCCACAAATCGCCAAACCCTTGCGCAACGATGTTATTATACCAAAAAACAGACGCCGTGTCAAGATAAAAAAGAGATTTTTTTTCGCCGCCTGTAAAACCGGCGCACAGGCGGCAGACGGCGCAGAACAATCGAGCGAAAACAGCCCTGGTAAAACGCTCATGGGCGATAGCAGGATATCGGCGAAAAGCAATAAACGAAGTCCGGCTCCCTCAGTGTTCAGGAAGCGGGCATATCCAATCAATAACCGCAAAACCGACGGCCGGCAAGCGCCTGCCGTCGGTTTCGCGGTTCGGTTTTCAAACGTTTTGCCGCGTCTTTCGGCATGTCTGATGAATAAACGGCGCGACCTGCCATTCTCTGCGGCGTCTAAACTTAAATTTTCTGACGGTCTAAGAGAGGCAGGCGGAGGAAAACGCATGGCGGGGTGTTATAGCAAACATTTAGTAAAACAAAAGTTTACGAAAGAATGCTAAAAGCACACAAAATCAGTGGCGCATTACGACAGAATGTGTTATAATAAAACCGGATTTGTTCCGACAACCTTGAAAGATGGGCGGTAATTGGAGAAAAAAGGATCGCGGTTCCGCGCCGGCGCGATTTCATATACTTTGGAAATAGAAAGAGAAAGTTGGTTATGACCATGCAGGCAATATTAGACAGATTGGGCTTTTCAAAACGATACAAAGGCTATCAGATGTTGTCGCGTGCGGTGGAGATTGCCGTACAAAATGAGGAAGCCGTCACCAGAATCACGCAGCTGATTTATCCGAAGGTTGCGGAGGAGAGCGGGACAAGCGGCATCAACGTCGAGAAAGACATCCGCAAAATTATAGAGAGATTTTGGATTGACGGGGATAAAGAGTATTATTATAAAATGACCGGGTACAAGCTGGCCAAGAAACCGACCAATGCGGAGTTGATCGCCGCGCTTTCGAGCTATGTCCTCCGGAAGCGGCCGAACTCCCGGTAAACGGCCTTTGGACGCACGCGGCGCCGGTTCAGCGCGGAAGAGCCGGGAGCGCCTGTGAACGGAAGGCATTGTGCGACACCCGACGGGATCTCCCAAAACGCCCCGCGCGCCCGGCTGCGCTATGCGGGAGGGAAGGTCAGCGTGACGGTTGTGCCGCAGTCCGGCTGGCTGATCAGGGAGATCGCGGCGTGATGAAGCGCGCAGCCGTGCTTGACGATGGCCAGCCCCAATCCGGTTCCGCCGACGTCTTTGGAATGGCTTTTGTCAACGCGGTAAAACCGCTCGAATACCCGTTCTCTGTCGGCGGCGGGAATGCCGATGCCCGTATCGGCGACGCACAGCTGCGTTTTTCCGTCGGTCTTTTGAATGGAAACGGTAACGCTTCCATTCTCTTTGTTATATTTGACGGCGTTGTCACAGAGATTATAGAGGATCTCATCTAAAATCCGCTGCGAACCCATGACGGTTTCATGTTCGCCGGTCAACGCGAGCTGCAGCTTCTTTTTTTCGGCATCCGTTTGCAGACGTTGCAAAACCGCCTCTGATAAAGCATACAGGTCGACCGGTTCAAAGCGAATCGCCTCGGACCCTTCGTCCAAGCGGGCGAGCTGGATAATATCGTCGATCAGCGTAATCAGACGGGAAGCCTCCTGATAGATTGTCGCTGAGAAACGGCGGGTATCCTCCGGCTTGACCAAGCCGTTGGCCATGATCTCGGCGATGCCGGAGATGGAGGTGAGCGGCGTCTTCAATTCGTGAGAGACATTGGCGCTGAATTCGCGCCGGAGGCGGTCGCGCTCCTCCTTTTCCGTGACGTCGAGAATCACCAGAACGGCGCCGGCAAGATTTCCGTCCGGCAGAACCGGATTGGCGATCAACTGATAGACGCGGCCGCCCAGCTCGGCTTGCCGCTCGCTGTGCCTGCCGGCGACGGCCTCGGCCGCCGCGCTGCGCAGGCTTTGGGACCGGTTCAGCGAGAGGAGGTTTCCGCCGGAGAAATCGGGCGGAATGTCAAACAGCCGCGCGGCGCTGGCATTAAAAGAGAGGATATCCATATTTCGGTCGACGATCAACAACCCCTCGCTCATGTTTCCGGTAATGACGGCGAATTCCTCTCGCTTGCGTTCCAGCTCCTTCATTTGCGCGCGGATCTCACGGCGTTGCTTCGCAAGCCGCGAGAGCAGGGGAGACAGCTCCTCATAAACGTCGGCCTGCTCGGGGTGGGCGAGGTCGATTTCGTTGATCGGCCGGAGGATGCTTTTTGCGGCTCTGTGCGCGAGCAGGCCGGAACACACAAGCGCGGCGGCGAGAACGACAATTCCCGGCTGGAGAAGGCCGAGCAGCAGCGTGACGGCGCTGTACTGCGCCCCGGAGACGCGGAGCACCGAGCCGTCTTCGAGCCGGACGGCGCAATTCACGGTTTTTTCCGTCAAGGTGTCGGAGTAGCGCACGCTTTCGCCGCGGCCGCTCCGCATGGCTTCCTGAATTTCTTCGCGGTCGCCGTGATTGCCGAGCGCGGCCGCGCCGTCGATATTGTCAAACAGCACGGCGCCGTCCGGCGCGACGAGAGTGACGCGGTTGCTGTCAGACGGAAGCCGTTGCAAAAAGGACAGGCCAAGCTGCTCGGTTCCATAGGCGAGGGCGTCGCATTCCGAGCGGAGCTGCGCCGTAAAGCTTTCAATGGCATATCGGTACAGCACGCTGAAAATCAAGACAAAGGAAAGCAGAAGAACCGCCGCGGCGACGAGCATGATGGAACGAAAGATTTTCCGGGTCACGGGATATTCACCACCGCTCTGTATCCGACGCCGCGCACGGTTTCAATATACGCGGCGCATGTGCCAAGCTTTTGCCGGAGAGAGCGGATGTGTACGTCCACGGTCCGGCTCTCCCCGTCATAGTCGTATCCCCAGATTCGGTTTAAAAGCGCATCGCGCGTAAAGACGATGCCGGGGTTGGCGAGCAGAAGACAGAGCAGCTCGAATTCCTTGTAAGTGAGCGCGACGCTCTGTCCGCATACCGTTGCCAGATGTCTGGCGGGGGAGACGCACAGCGCGCCGAGCCGGAATTCCTCCGGTTCGGCGCATTCGGGCTCGGCCGTCCTGCGCAGCAGCGCCTTGACGCGCGATATCAGCTCCATCATGCCGAACGGTTTCGGCAAATAGTCGTCGGCGCCGCTGTCCAGCCCGACGACCTTGTCGTATTCGCTGCCCTTTGCCGTCAGCATCATAACGGGCAGGGCTCTGGTGTCGGGAGCCGAGCGCAGCTTTTTCAGGATCGAAAGGCCGTCCTCCTCCGGCAGCATGATATCAAGCAGCACGAGCTGCGGCCGTTCCGCCCGGAGCGCGGCCCAAAAGGCGGAAGGCAAAGCAAAGCCCAGCGCCGGCAGGCCGCTCTGGTTCAGCGTATAGGCGACGAGCTCGCGTATGCTGTTGTCGTCTTCCAAAATATAGATCATCCGGCTTTCGCTCCTCCTGTCGGTCTGCTGGTTACAGACGAATCGCTTTACTGCTTTTTGGAAAATCCCCGTCTCCGGCACAAAAAACAGAGGCCTGCGGCGCGCGCGGCTCGTCTGTCAAGAGAGCAGGAAATTTTTGGGGAAACGCGTCTTCACTCGACCGTTTGCCGCGCTTATAGCGAGAAGTCCTCCGCGGTGTCGCGCCACTCCTCGCTCAAATGCCGGCCGGTGATCGAGAACTCGACCCATTCCGCGATGTTGACGGCGTGGTCGCCGATGCGTTCGAGGTATTTCGCAATCATCAGGAAATCGACGCAGAGCTCTCCGTCGGCGCTTTTTTCGGAAATCAGCTCGATGAGCTCCTGCTTTACCTCGTCGAAGAGCTTATCGACGACGTCGTCATAAGCCATGACCGAGCGGGCCAGCGCCAGATCCTTTTTGACAAATGAGTCGATGCTGTCGGTCACCATTTTTACCGCCGCGGCGGCCATCGCGTGGATATGCAGCCGGCTTTTCAGGTGTTCGTTGCGGTGATTTTGGATGTACTTGGTGATTTCGGCGATATCGGCGGCCTGATCGCCGATCCGTTCCATGTCGGAGATCATTTTCAGCGCCGAGGAAATTACGCGCAGATCGCGCGCCACGGGCTGCTGCTGCAAAAGCAGCCGCATACAGAGCGATTCAATATCCCGCTCTTTGCGGTCGATGTCGTGATCAGCGGCGAACACCTTTTGCAGCAACGGCTCGTCGTCGGCCAGCAGGCCTTTGATGGCCGCGGAAATCGCATCCTCGCACAGCGCGCCCATCGTAATCAGCTCGACGTTTAAGCGGCGCAGCTGTTCTTCAAATCGGATTCTCATTAGCCGAACCTCCCGGTGATATAATCCTCTGTCCGCGGATCCTTGGGCACGGAAAACATCGTTTCCGTGTCGGTATATTCTACGACCTCGCCGAGCAGAAAAAAGGCCGTCCGGTCGGATATCCGCGCCGCCTGCTGCATATTGTGGGTCACGATAACGATAGTATACTCTTTTTTGAGCTCGGACGCAAGGTCTTCAATCCGCGAGGTGGAAATTGGGTCGAGCGCGCTTGTCGGCTCGTCCATCAGGAGAACCTCGGGCTGAACGGCCAGAGCCCGCGCAATGCAGAGCCGCTGCTGCTGCCCGCCCGAAAGCTGCAAGGCGCTTGTTTTGAGACGGTCCTTGACCTCGTCCCAGATCGCCGCGGCGCGGAGTGAAGATTCCACCATCTCATCCAGACGGTGCCGTGCGCGGACGCCGTGCGTCCGCGGGCCGAAGGCCACGTTGTCGTAAATGCTCATCGGAAACGGGTTCGGCTTTTGAAACACCATGCCGACCCGCTTCCGCAGCAGGCTCACGTCCATGCCGTGATAGATGTCCTCGCCGTCCAGATAAACGCCGCCGGTGATCCGACAGCCCTCGACGAGGTCGTTCATCCGGTTGAGCGATTTCAAAAGCGTCGACTTGCCGCAGCCGGAGGGGCCGATAAAAGCGGTGATTTCGTTTGACGGGATACTCAGGTTGACGTTTTTCAGCGCCTGAAAGGAGCCGTACATCAAGTTTAGATTGTCAATTTTCAGCTTTTCCATGCGATTACCTCGTGGCGATTTTTTTGGCGAGACAGCCGGCGGCCGCGTTGATAGCGATCACGAGAACGAGCAGGACGACCGCGGTCGCATAGGCCTCGTCGGTATAAAAGCCCTCGGAGAGAAGCGCGTACATATGCACCGAAAGCGTCGCGCCGGAGTCCAGCAGGCTGTCGCAGATTTCCGGCAGGGTCCCCGCCGTATAGATCAGCGCCGCCGTCTCTCCGACGATGCGGCCGATCCCGAGCACGACGCCGGACAAAATGCCCGGCATCGCCGACGGGAGCACAATGCGGAAAATCGTGCGCAGCTTCCGGGCGCCGAGGCCGTAACTGCCTTCCCGATAGGTTGCCGGAACGGCTTTGAGCGCTTCCTCGGTCGTCCGCATGATCAGCGGCAGAATCATAATCGCCAGCGTCAGCGCGCCGCCGAGCAGAGAATAGCCAAAGCCGCAGGCGAGAAAGAAAACCAGATAACCGAACAGACCGTAGACAATAGAGGGGATTCCCGACAGCGTTTCGGCCGTGATGCGCACGACGGCGACGAGACGGTTGCGGCTGCCGGCGTATTCGGTCAGATAGATTGCGGAAAAGAGGCCGACAGGTACGGCGAGCAGCAGCGATAAAGCCGTCATCAAAACCGTGTTGACGATCGCCGGCAGCATGGAGACGTTTTCGCTGTTGTATTCCCATGCGAACAATGAAAGCCGCAGATGGGGAATGCCCTTCATCAGGATATAAGCGATCAGGAACAGCAGGATACCGACGGTTACGACCGCGGCTCCGGCGACGAGCAGGAAGAGCACGAGGGAGAGCGGGTGCTTTTTATAGCTTTTCCACTTTTCGCGCGCCGTCGTTTTGTTGATTGGCTCCATGCGTTTTCCTTTCTTTTCAAAATTGAGAAAATCAGGTTGATGATCAGGATGAAAACAAACAGCACCACCGCCGTCGCGATCAGCGCTTCGCGGTGAAGGTCGGCGGCGTAGCCCATTTCGATGACGATGTTCGCCGTCAGCGTGCGCACGCCGGAGAGAATGCCGCCGGGCATCGCCGTCTGATTGCCGGCGACCATGCTCACCGCCATCGTCTCGCCGATGGCGCGGCCGATGCCGAGAATCACGCCCGTCGTCACGCCGGAGCGCGCGGCGGGAAGCATGACGGCAAAAACGGCGCGTTCCCGCGTTGCGCCGAGCGCGAGCGCGCCGTCAAAATAGGTTTCGGGCACCGCGCGCAAAGAGGATTCGGAGACGTTGATGATCGTCGGAAGGATCATGATGCCCAGCAGGATGGACGCTGTCAGAATGCTTTTGCCGCTGCCGCCGAAAAGCTGCTGCATCAACGGCACGATGACGACGAGCCCGAAAAAGCCGTAGACGATCGAAGGGATTCCGGCGAGGAGGTTGACGGCGGGTTTTAAGAGCTTATAAAGCTTGGCCGGGCAGTAATAGGTCATAAAGACCGCGGCCAAAATACCGAGCGGCACACCGAAGAGGATGGCGCCGGCGGTCACATAGATACTGCCGAGAATCATCGGAAAAATGCCGAACAGCCCGTTGGAAGGCAGCCAGGTTTTTCCGAGCAGAAAGTCCAGTACGCCGATTTTTCCAATCGCCGGAATGCCGTTGGCAAACAGGAACAGGCAGATGAGCAGGACTGCGGCGATGGAAATACAGGCGGCGAGGAGAAAGACCATTTTCATCAGCTGTTCGCGGAATGGTTTCATAGACGTTCTCCAATCCGATTCGTAACGTTAGATCGCATTAGGGGGGAACCGGCGCGGCCGGCGCAGCGGAAAGACACTCCGCCGGCCGCGCGCCGGTTCCAAAAAGAGAGGGATAGCAAGGGGGATTCGGCGCGGCGGCTCCGGACATTGGACAGAAGCGGAAGCTGCCGGCCGCGCAGGTCAGCCGTTCAGCTCGGACCAAGTCGTGATTTCGCCCGTATAGATTTTTTTGACCTGCTCGCTTGTGAGTCCGTCGATGCTGTTTTCGTGATTGACGATGACGGCGATACCGTCTGTGGCGATTTCGGTGACGGAGAGACCGGCGGAGAGCTCGCTGTCTTTGAGCGCGCGCGAGGCCATGCCGATGTCGCAGTAGCCTTCGATCAGCGTCCGGATCCCCGTGCTCGAATCGGTTTGCTGAATCGCGATCTCCACGGAGGGATTCAGAGCGACATAGGCTTCCTTCAAAAGCTGCATGACCGGCGTGACGGAGGAGGAGCCTTCGATGGTAATCTTACCTGAACGGGTGCCGTCTGTGGTGTAGGCCGTGGCGGATTCCTGCGGAATATACCCTTTTTCGGCGACGACGGCTTGTCCGCTCTCGCTCATAATGAAGCGGATGAAGTCCTCGGTGAGCTCATTGACGTCGGCGCGGGTGGCGATCAGGAAGGGACGCGAGATCTTATAAGTGCCGTTCTTGATATTGTCTACGCTGGCAGCCGCGCCGTCGATGGTAAGCGCCTTGACCGTATTGTTCAGCGAGCCGAGCGAGACATACCCGATTCCCGACGCGTTTCCGCTGATGGAGGTCATCATGACGGAGGTGCTGTTGGTGGTTTCGGCGGTGGCGATGGTGCGGTCGATCTTGTTGCCGTCCGCATCTTTTTCTTCGATGCCGAAAAGCTCGATGAAGGCGCCGCGCGTGCCGGAGCCGTCTTCACGAGAGACGACCGTGATTTTGTCGTCCGTCTTTCCGCAGCCGGCGAACAATACCGCGACCATCAAGAGCGACAGCAGCGCGCCAAGCGTTTGTCTGATCGTTTTTTTCATGGGAAACCGTTCTCCTTTTTTTTCAATAGGTTTGTTTGTTGACGCCTATCAGTATAGCGGACCGAGGTAAAGCCCGTCACCGGTTTTTCGTTAAATCTGTGTAAAACAGAACGCGTCCGCCGAAGGCCCCGAAATTTTCCAATTGTATGTTTCATTTTCAAAAGGGATATGGTATAATAAAAGAAACGTCCCCGATTGGCTTTGCGCCTGAAAACAGGCGCCGCCCCGCGGAGGTTTCAAAACAAAATTGGCGGAGCCGTTTTCGACCGGCTCGCAAAAATCTGCGTTTCACAGAGACGAGAGCGCTCCA
>QAMX01000013.1 GCA_003149835.1 Clostridiales bacterium | reverse complement strand
TCGGCCTCGGAGAGCTCGGTCAGGTCGTAGGCGGCGTTTTCAGGCAGGTCAAAGCGCTCGTCGCCTTCCAGCTCGGGGTGAACGACGGCCGTTCCGGTGGGGCGGTCGTTGGAGGCGACAAAGCGGGTGTCAACGCCGAGCTGTCCGAGCTGATCCAGGGCGCTGCGCCCCAGCTCGTCGCGGCCGACGGCGGAGATCATATACGGCTTCTCGCCGAGCTTGGCAAGGTGTACCGCGGCGTTGAGCGGCGCGCCGCCGAGATAACGCCGGCCGGGGTAAATGTCCCAGAGGATTTCGCCGATGCATACGACGGTTTTCATAAAATTGGCCTCCTGTGGCGCGGGATTGCGCATGGATCCGGGCGGCCGGCGCTTCGGCAGCCGGACAGGGTTTACGGGGGATGCGGCCGCCGGTCAGCCGAGACGGCTGCGGAGAATGGCGAGCAGGTCGTCGCGGCTGATCACGCGGACGCCGCCCTCGACATTTTTTGCGGAGATGGTCTTGTCCGCGTACTTGACGCACTGCTCGTCGGTCAGTTTGAAATCAAGCGGCATATCGTCGCAGGAGGCGAGCAGGGCGGCGAGCCCGTCGCTGTCGGCGACGCCGCAGAGCGCATAGACGCGCGCGGCGCGCTCCGGCGCGGCAGCCGACATATAGCGGACGAAGTCGGGCAGGAAATAGGCGTTGGCCTGCCCGTGCGGGATGCCGTGGTGATAAGTCAGCATATACCCCGTGGAGTGGACAAAGCCCGTTCCGGTGCGGGAGATGACCATGCCGGCCAGCGTCGAGCCGTAAAGGAGGGTCTCGCGCGTTTCAAAGGACAGGTTGTTGGAAATGACGGCGCGGATTCCCTTTTGGAGCAGCGTGATCGCCTTTTCGGCCAGCGCGTCGGAGACGGGGTTGGCTTTTTTCATGAAATAGCCCTCGACGGCATGGCAGAGCGCGTCGACCGCGGTCGACATGGTGAAGGCGCGGGGCAGCGTCTCGGTGTAGGTGGGGTCGCAGAAGGCGATTTTGGCGTAGATGTCGTCGCCGGAGAAGGAGCGCTTGTTTTCAATGCTCGGGACGGTGAGAATCGAATACGGCGTGACCTCGCTGCCCGTGCCCGCGGTGGTGTTGACGGCCAGCAGCGGCAGCGCGGGCTTGCGGGCGGCGTTGAACAGCTCCTCGGGCTGCATCTCAGGGTTGGCCGCGTAGGCGGCGACAGCCTTGCCTGCGTCGAGCGGGGAACCGCCGCCGATGGCGAGGATGAAGTCGGCGTTCCAGTCGCGGGCGATGCGGCCGCCCTCATAGACGGTCGTAATCAGCGGGTTCTGCTCAATTTTATCGAAGATCTTGTAGGTAACACCCGCCTTGGCGAGCGACGCTTCGGCGTCGGCCAGCGCGCCGCACTTGCGCGCCGAGGTCTTGCCGCAGACGATGAGGCAGCGCGAGCCGAAGGCCGCGTAGTCTGAAAAGCTGCGGAAGCAGCCGGCGCCGGAAATGATTTTGACGGGGTTGAAAAAATCGATGTTCAGCATAGAAAATCTCCTTTTCTCCGCCGCCTTTCCGCAAAGGAGGGCGGCGGGCAAATTTTTTCGGGGGAACTGCGGACAGGTCAAGCGACAGCGAAAAAAGGATTTCCGGGCCGCCTGCGCGGGCAGACGCGTTGCCGCGGTATTTTGTAGCGCCTCTATCTTGAAGCGGGCGCGTACGTGATGCGGGCGAACACACGGGTTCGCCCTTGCGAATGACCGGATAGCGGGGAACCTGCGGGATACGACCCGCCGCCTTGGGGGACGATCTCTGCCAAGCCTTACATCTGGCCGCGCTTGGAGAGCATCTCCTGCTTAATATCCCAGAGCGGGCGCGTCAGATCGACGTAGTAGTCGTGCGGGTTGTCAAAGCGCTTGACCTCGTCCCAGAGGTGGGCGATACAGTCGTCGGCATAGGCGCGGATCTGTTCAAGCGGCGGCAGATCGTAGACGAGCTGACCGTTTTGAAAGATCGGGACGAGCAGCTGCTTGGCGGTGAAATCGGTGATGAGCTTTTTCTTCCATGTAAATTCGGGGTGGAAGAGCTCAAAGGGCTCGCCGCTGCGGATGGTTTCGCTGTGCAGCGAGAGCACGTCGGCGATCGCCATGCCGTTGGGGTCGAAGAAGCGCCAAAGCTTTTTGAAATGCGGCGTGGTGATTTTGGCGACGTTTTCGGAGAGCTTGATTTTCGGCGTGATCCGGCCGGCCTCGTCTTCCACGGCGCAGAGCTTATAAACGCCGCCGAACACCGGCTCGCTGCGCGACGTGATCAGCCGCTCGCCGACGCCGAAGGTATCGATACACGCGCCCTGTGTGAGCAGCTCGCGGATGATATACTCGTCGAGGGAGTTGGAGACGACGATTTTGCAGCCGGGGTAGCCCGCCGCGTCGAGCCGCGAGCGGATACAGCGCGTCAGATACGTCACGTCGCCGGAGTCAATGCGCACGCCGGCGGGCATGATGCCCTTGGGCTTCAAAACCTCATCGAAAACGCGGATGGCGTTGGGCAGGCCGCTGCCGAGCACGTCGTAGGTGTCGAGCAGCAGCGTGCAGCCGTCGGGGTATGTCTCGGCGTAGGCCTTGAAGGCCTCGTATTCGCTGTCGAACATCTGAATCCACGAATGCGCCATGGTGCCGACGGCGGGGATGTGGAAGAGCCGGTCGGCGAGCGTGTTGGAGGTGACGGGGCAGCCGCCGATGTAGGCGGCGCGCGAACCGTAGAGCGCGCCGGCGTAGCTGTGGGCGCGGCGCGCGCCGAACTCCATGACGACCCGGCCGCCGGCGCTGCGGGCGATACGACTGGACTTGGTGGCGATCAGCGATTGGTGGTTGATCGTCGCCAGAAGCATAGTCTCGATCAGCTGCGCCTGCGGCGCGGGGCCGCGGACGATGACGAGCGGCTCGCCGGGGAAGATCGGCGTTCCCTCCGGCACAGCCCATACGTCGCAGGTAAAGCGGAAATTCTGCAAAAAGGCGATAAAATCCTCGGAAAACATCTTTTTTGAGCGGATATACTCGATGTCCTCCGGCGTAAAGTGCAGATCCTGCAAATACTCGACCGCCTGCTCCAAGCCCGCGGCAATGGCAAAGCCGCCGCCGTCGGGAACCTTGCGGAAGAACAGGTCAAAGTAGGTGATCTTGTCCTTCAAGCCGTGCGCAAGAAAGCCGTTGGCCATGGTGAATTCATAGAAATCAGTCAGCATCGAGAGGTTGATGCCGTTCAGCATTTTGTCCATGAATCGTCTTGCTCCTATCGTTATGATGTTTTTGATCGGTTGACCCAATACGGCCGCGCCGCATGGTACAGCTTATTATACCACACACCGGTGAGAGACACAAGCGGAGGGCGCACGCGGCGGAGACGATTCCTTTCGGGCATGGCTCTCGCGAGACATGCGGATGCGATATTGAAAAGCGAAATAAGAAAATAAATATGACTGCAATAAACGAAATATCGCTATATTTTGATGATATTTATAAGAAATGCGAAATTCCGGAAAAGCTTGGCTTGACATTTGCCGGTATGCGTGATATAATAGCCGACGGTTTATTTAGAAGACAAAATGATTTTTCAATTTTTTCGCTTTTCGGAACCCGCGGATGGGGACGCCGGAAAGCATCGCCGCCGGTTCTCGGCGGCTGTGCCGCAACAAACGGCGCCGCCGCGGTGAAAAGCGGTTGGAATGCGCGCTTCGGCGCTTTGATGATACGGGAGGGCACGGGTATAAAGATGAAGAAAATGCTTGCACTGGCGCTGGCGGCGACTTTGGCGATTTCGATGACGGCCTGCAAAGCCGGCGGCGAGAAACCGGAAGAGCCAGTTCAGACGTCGGTATCGGAAACCTCTGTTCACAGTCAACAGGAGGAGAGCGGTTCCGCTGAGAAAACCGGAGAGACGCAAGCCCCTCTTCCGCCTGAAACCACGGAGTCGACGGCTGCGCCTGCGACCGAGCCGCCCGTTCCCGCATTGGCTGTGGGAGAGACGCAGACCGTTGCGGATGTCTGCGAGTTTTCCGTGGATGATACAAGCATTTCCGCAAGGGTTGAGCCGCCTCAGCCGGGCGGGTATTACACCTATTACGAGGCGGACCGCGGCAAGGTTTATGTCGACATATGCGTGGCGTATAAAAATCTGTCCAACCGCAGTATCGGCGCGGACGATACCATGAGCGCGACGCTGCTCTATGCGGAGACCTATCGTTATACCGGCTTCTCCATAATCGAAAAGGACAGCCGCAGCAACTTTACCTATTCAAACATTACGGATATCGCGCCGCTGAGCACGGAATATATCCACTATCTGTTTGAGGTTCCCGCCGAGGTGGAGACGAGCGGCGCGTCTGTGGAGGCGCGTCTGTCGATCGGCGGCCAGTCCTACCGGCTGATTGTCAGGGAGGGCGGCGGCGCGCCGGCATCCGGGTCGGACCCGGCGGACCCGGGCAAAACGTCCGGCGCGGTCGCCAGGGGCGAACGCATTTCGACCCCGAACGCCGAGGCCTCGATCGACTTCTCCGCGATTGCGGCAAGGATCGAGCCGCCCCAGCCCGACGATTATTATTCCTACTATGATGCCGACGCGGGCAAGGTCTATGTGGACATATGCTTTGCCTATAAGAATCTCGCCTCCGATGAAGTAGACGCCGACGAGATCATCTCTGCAACGCTGACCTATGCCGGTCAATATGAATACGCCGGTTTCACGATCATTGAAGAGGACAACCGCGGCGACTTTACCTATGCCAACATCACAGGCATCGCGCCGCTGGCCACCGAATACGTCCACTATTTGTTCGAGGTTCCCGCAGAGGTGGAAACCAGCGGCGAAGCCATTGAAATCAGCTTTTTCATTGACGGCAGTTCCTTTACCTATACGGTGCGGTAAGCGTTCTGCGGAATGCGCGGCGGTTTCCGGAGCGGGCGGAGCCGCCTGCGGTATAGAAAAGATTGCGTTTTTTAAAAAATATAGAAAGGGCTCTGAAAAAACAGAGCGAATGGTGAAACCGATGAAAAAAAGAATTTTGGCAGTGCTGTTGGCGGTGCTGGCGATGGGGCTGCTGCTCTGCGCCTGCGGAGACGGTAAGAACGATCAGCTGGACGAGGTGGCTCAGGCCCTCGAAGGGGAATGGGCGATGCAATCCGCGGTCGGCTATAACTATCTGACGTTCAGCAGCGTAAGCGGAAACGCGGGGAGCGTCGAGTGGAAAGGCGTAAGGAAGGACGGCAGCGTCGTCAGCCATTCGACCGGCGTTTTCGGCGTCAGCCTGAACGAAGAAAATACCATCGAAGTGATGTATATGGCCCACATCAATGAGGACGGTTCTATTGAGAAAAATGAAAAGCCCTCGACGACGAAGTACAAATACACCTATGAAGACGGAGAAGTCACCGTTTATTCCGGCGACACCGCGTTTTTCAGAATTGACGAGTAGTTTTTATGGAGGAGCGGGGGCGGATCGGCTCTCGCTTCCTTTTTTCGGTGTGCAAAGCGCCGCCCGGCAAAAAGCCGGGCGGCGCTTTTTCTTTTCAGGCGGAGCCCGAAAGGAGAGGTTGCGTTCAGCGCGAAGGAGAAGACAAGGTTTGGCTGGGAAAAAGCGCGGGTTTATTCGGCTTCAAAAGCGTCTTTGCCCAGGCCGCAGACCGGGCAGACCCAATCCTCAGGCACATCCTCCCAAGCCGTGCCGGGAGCTACGCCGTTATCCGGGTCGCCTGCGGCGGGGTCATAGACATAGCCGCAGGGGCAGACATACTTGTCCATAAACGAATTCTTCCTTTCTTTTAACCGAAGTAACGGGACAGCAGGCCTTCAAAAGCTTTGCCATGGCGGGCTTCGTCGCGGGCCATTTCATGGACGGTGTCGTGGATGGCGTCGAGACCGGCGTCTTTCGCAAGCTTGGCGAGATCGGTCTTGCCTTTGGTGGCGCCGTTTTCAGCGGCGACGCGCAGCTCGAGGTTCTTCTTTGTGGAGTCCGTCACGACCTCGCCGAGCAGCTCGGCGAATTTCGCCGCGTGCTCCGCTTCTTCCCAAGCGGCCTTTTCCCAGTACAGGCCGATTTCAGGATAGCCCTCGCGGTGGGCGACGCGCGCCATGGCCAGATACATGCCGACCTCGGTGCATTCGCCGTTGAAGTTCATTCTGAGGCCTTCGAGGATCTCTGGGGAGACGCCGGCGGCGACGCCGACCACATGCTCCGCGGCCCAAGACATCGATCCGCCCTGCTCCTTAAATTTGGCCGCGGGCGCCTTGCACTGAGGGCAGAATTCCGGCGGCGTGTCGCCTTCGTGAACATAACCACAGACGGAACAGACAAATTTTTTCATAGTAAAAGCTCCTTTTTCTTGATTTTATCATTCATTTGATTGGGTCGCAATTTGAGATACCGCTGGCGGATGGTTCTGCGCGCAGTCGGAGCAGAGACCGTAATAGATGCATTTCTCGCTCTCGACCGCAAAGCCCAGCGCAACCAGCTCAGGCGGAAGAGGGACGTCGAAAAACAGGTCGAGGATTCGGTGACAGCGGTTGCAGACAAAGTGGCGGTGCGGCGCGGTATTTCCGTCATAGTGAACGCTTTTGTCCTCGGTTTCCAGCGTAATCAGCTCGCCGCTTTCCGAGAGCTGACGGATGTTGCGGTATACCGTTCCGAGGCTGACGTTGGGCAGAACCTTGCGAACCTCCGCATAGATGTGCTCGGCCGTCGGATGCGCGCGGGAGGCCCGCAGAACCCGAAGAATCGCGTCCCGCTGCTGAGAATGTCTCATGAACCGCCTCCTTAATGATAACAATAACTGTTACTGATAATAGTATAGCACAGATTTTTGGTTTGTCAAGAGGTTTTCGAAAAAACGAAAGCAAAAAAACTGCGCCTGTACGGATGAATCTGTACAGGCGCAGTTTCGCAGCGGCCGTCTGTGTATGCGTCATATATATAATAATGTTAGAATAAGAGGCGCCGCGGAGCGGAATGGCGCAAAGCTCTGCCGTTTTTTCAGCCGCGGCCGCCGCTGGGAAACGGCAGGCCGAGCACGTCGGCGATGCGGCGGCCGATGACCAGCGCCATGCGGTAAAAGCCGAGGTCGTTGGGATGGCAGCCGTCCACGGTACAGTCAAAGCGGCAGACGCCGTCAAACAGCGTTTCGCCGTCGACAAACGAGACGTTGGAATCTCC
>QAMX01000060.1 GCA_003149835.1 Clostridiales bacterium | reverse complement strand
ATGCTGCGCGACGTCCGGCACAGGAATACCGACGTCAATGCGACGATGCGGATGTGGAAGTATATCCGCATGGGGGAGGAGCGTTACATCCATCCCTTCCGCGACGGCGCGGATTTCAAAATCGACACCGCGCACTGCTACGAGCCGTTTCTGTACGGCCGCGCGATCACAGAGAGCCTCGAACGCGCTGCGATCGATGACGACAACCGGCCGCTCGCCGAAACGCTGTACCGCTGCTGCGGCAGTCTGCCGGCGCTCTCCGAGGCGTTGATTCCGAAGACGTCGCTGATTCAGGAGTTCATCAACTGAAAAGAACGGGCTCAGGAGGCTTTTTCTCCGAGCCTGTGTCTTTTTTGCGGCGTTTTACGGCGCGGGGAGTTGCTTTCGCGGCGGGTTTATGGTATAATTATTGAGTTATAGTATATTTTTCCATCCGTGTCCCGGCAGAGGCCGGCGGCGCGGAGAGTTCTGATATTGAGGAGACGACTCATGGATTACAGCCATCTTGCCGATTTGCTATACCCCTCCGTCACAACGCTGCCGGAAGACATGGAAAAGCGCTATCCGCCGCGGCAGCTTGCGGAAGGCGCCAAGGTGACGCGCTTTGCGCCGTCGCCCACGGGCTTTCTGCACATCGGCAACCTCTACGGCGCGTTTACCGACGAACGCCTCGCCCATACGACGAACGGCGTCTTTTACCTGCGCATTGAGGACACCGACGCCAAGCGCGCCGTCCCCAACGGTGTAGCGCTGATTATCGAGACGCTGGCCAAGCTCGGCGTCTATTTTGACGAGGGAGCGGTCATCGGCGGCGACAACGGCGCTTACGGGCCGTACCGGCAGAGCGAGCGCGCCGAAATCTACCAGACCTATGCCAAGCAGCTGATCCGCGAGGGCAAGGCGTATCCGTGCTTCTGCACGGAGGAGGAGCTCGGCGCGATCCGCGCCCGCCAGGAGGCGGAAAAGAAAACCCCCGGCTACTACGGCGAATACGCGGTCTGGCGCGACGCGGCGATCGAAAAAATTGAGGAGAGGCTTCGCGCGGGCGCGCCGTTTGTGCTCCGCTTCCGCTCCGAGGGCGACGCCTCCCGCAAGCTGAAATTTACCGACGAGATCAAGGGCGTCATCGACGTCACGGAAAACGATATCGATCATGTGATTCTGAAAAGCGACGGCATCCCGACCTATCACTTCGCGCACGCCGTCGACGACCACCTGATGCGCACGACGCACGTCGTCCGCGACGAGAGCTGGCTGTCAACGCTTCCGTTCCATCTCCAACTGTTCAAGGCGCTCGGCTTTAAGCTGCCGAAATACTGTCATACCGCGCAGGTATTGAAGCTCGACGGCGGAAACAAGCGCAAGATCTCCAAGCGCAAGGATCCGGAGGCGGCGCTCACGTTTTACCACGCCGAGGGCTATCCGGCCGCGGCGACGCGTGAATATCTGATGACGCTGCTGAACTCCAATTTCGAGGAGTGGCGTCTCGCCAACCCGACGGCGGAGATCGAGAATTTTAAGTTTACGACCAAGAAAATGAGCGTCTCCGGCTCGCTCTTTGATCTGGACAAGCTCAACGACATTTCCAAAAACGTCATCTCGCGGCTGACCGCCGGCGAAGCGTACGCGCTTGCGTTGGAGTGGGCGCGCGAATTCGACCCGGAGCTGGCCTCTCTGCTCGAAGCAGACCCCGGCTACGCAGAGTCTATTTTGGCTATCGGCCGCGGCGGAGCCAAGCCGCGCAAGGACCTCACCACATGGAAGGATGTCAGAGCGTACGTCTCTTTCTTCTACGACGCGCTCTTTGAACCCGATTACGCCCTGCCAGCCGCTGTCTCCAAGGCGGACGCGGCGGAAATCTGCCGCCGCTTCGGCGAGAGCTACGACACGGCGGACGAGCAGCCCGCGTGGTTTGAAAAGATCAAGCAAATCGCCGCCGCGCTCGGCTATGCGCCGGAGACGAAGCTGTATAAGAAAGAGCCCGAGGCGTATAAGGGCCATGTCGGGGATGTGAGCATGGCGCTGCGCGTTGCGGTGACGGGGCGGCAGAATTCGCCGGATCTGTTCGAGGTCATGCGTATCCTCGGGCGGGAGCGGGTGCTGGCGCGTCTGACAACGATGATTGAAAAGATAAAGGACTGAACAGCGATGGAAACAAATACGACCTCCAATTTTATCCATGAAATTATTGACGCCGATCTGGCCGCGGGGCGCGAGGACCATGTGCAGACGCGATTCCCGCCCGAACCCAACGGCTATCTCCATATCGGCAGCGCCAAGGCGATCTGGATCAATCACAGCACGGCGCGGAAATACGGCGGAAAATTCAACCTGCGCTACGACGACACCAACCCCGTCAAGGAGGACGACGAGTTTGTCCGCTCGATCTACGAGGATCTGTGCTGGCTCGGCGCCAAGCCGGACGCGGTGTTTTACGGCTCCGACTATTTCGACAAATGCTATGAGCTGGCGGTCGGCCTGATCAAAAAGGGGCTGGCCTACGTCTGCGACCTGAACGCCGAGGAGATGAGGGAATACCGCGGCACGCTGACCGAGCCGGGGCGCGAAAGCCCGTACCGGAACCGCAGCGTCGAGGAAAACCTCGACCTGTTCGAGCGCATGAAAAACGGCGAATTCCCCGACGGCGCGAAGACCCTCCGCGCCAAGATCGACATGGCCAGCCCGAATATGAACATGCGCGACCCGGCGATCTACCGCATTCTCCACAAAGCGCACCACCGGCAGGGCAACAAATGGTGCATCTACCCGCTGTACGACTACGCGCATCCGGTGCAGGACGCCATCGAGGGCATTACCCATTCGCTCTGCTCCATTGAGTTTGAAAACCACCGCCCGCTCTACGACTGGGTGGCGGACAACGTCGACCTTGAAAACCGCCCGCATCAGTATGAGTTCGCCCGCCTCAATGTCACCAATACGGTTATGAGCAAGCGCTATCTGCGCGAAATGGTCGAGACCGGCCTTGTCGACGGGTGGGACGACCCGCGCATGCCCACGCTCTGCGGCCTGCGCCGCCGCGGCTTTACGCCGAGCGCCATCATCGAGTTTGTCAAGCGCGCCGGCGTCGCCAAGGCGAATTCGCTCGTCGATATCGGCCTGCTTGAATTCTGTATCCGCGAGGAGCTGAACGCCGCCGCGCCGCGCCGCGTCGCCGTGCTCGACCCGGTAGAGGTGGAAGTCACGAACTATCCCGACGGCAAAGAGGAATTTTTCGAGCTGGCCAACAACCCCAACGACGAGGCCGCCGGCAGCCGCAGCGTCCGCTTTTCCAAGCATTTGGTGATCGACCGTGAGGATTTCGCGCTGGATCCGCCGCCGAAGTTTTTCCGCCTCAAAAAGGGAGGCGAGGTGCGCCTGATGGGCGCGTATATCATCCGCTGCGAGGACGCGGTGACCGATGAGACGGGGCGGGTCGTCAAGCTCTTCTGTACGGCCGACCTTGAAACCGGCAACGGCAATCCCGCAGACGGCCGCAAGGTCAAGGGGACGATCCATTGGCTCGACGCCGAAACGGCCGAGGACTGCGACATCCGCCTCTACGACCGGCTCTTCACGCTGGAAAACGTCGCCGAAATCCCCGAGGGAAAGACGTATTCGGACTATATCAATCCCGAGTCCCTGTGCCATATGACGGGCTGTAAGGTCGAGCCGTGCTTGAAAGAGGCGCGGCCGGGCGATCGGTTCCAGTTTGTGCGCCTCGGCTATTTCTGCGCAGATTCCAAATACGCGGGGAGCTTCAACCGTATCGTGACGCTCCGCGACAGCTATGCAAAGGGAAAATAGGCTATGTCGATCTTGAAGGAATACCTCGTCGAGGCGCTGTATCTGCTGCCGGGCATTATTCTGGCGCTGACGATTCATGAGTTTTCGCATGCGTTCGTCTCGTCAAAGCTCGGCGATCCGCTGCCGAAGGCGACGGGGCGCCTTTCTCTGAACCCGATGCGCCACATCGACCCGATCGGCTTTATCATGCTGTTTTTGGTTCGGTTCGGCTGGGCCAAGCCGGTTATGGTCGATCCGCGCTACTACAAGCACAAAAAGCTCGACATGAGCCTTGTCGCGCTGGCGGGGCCGCTGTCGAACCTTCTGGTCGCGTTTTTGCTGACGGCGCTGTCGATGCTGGTTGCGGTCCGGTATAATCTGCGCTATATCGCCGGACAGACGGGAACGCTGATGACCGTATTGTTCGTCGTCTATCAGCTCCTGACCGTGGCGGTCAGCCTCAACATCGGTCTGGCGATCTTCAATCTGATTCCGATCTCGCCGCTTGACGGCTCCAAGGTGCTCGCCGCCTTCCTGCCTCTGCGCGCCTACAACAAGGTGCTGCAATACGAACGGTACGGCTTTATCATTCTGCTGCTCCTGCTGCTGAATATCCCGGGACGGTTTCTGAATATTTTCGGGGTGTCGAGCGCCGTCACGCGATATGTCGACCTGAGCTATTACCTGAATATCGCGCGGGCCTTTGTCACAAACTTCTTCCAGAGCGTCTGGGAGCCTGTGTTCAACCTCTTTTTGTAGACGGCGGGGGAGAGACGGCACGCATGGAAATCACATCAATGACCTTTAAGCTCGACGTCTTTGAGGGACCGCTCGACCTGCTGATGCACCTGATTTCAAAAAACAAGGTCTCCATCGACGATATTCCCATCGCGCTGATTCTGGATCAATATCTCTCCTATCTTGAAACGATGCGCTCGCTCGATATCGAGGTGACGAGCGATTTCATCGTCATGGCCGCGCAGCTGATCCTGATCAAGTCGCGCATGCTGCTGCCGAAGCCGGAAAAAGCGGAGGAGGACGATCCGCGGCGGGAGCTAGTGCAGCGATTGGAGGAATACCGGCTCTTCAAGCTCGCCGCGGCATGGCTCGGAAAAAAGACTTCTCTGCTCGGCGAGCTCGTCACAAAAGACGCCGAGCCGCTGCCGGGAAAACCGGAATATACGCGCCGCCACACGCAGGACGAGCTGCTCGGCGCGCTCATACGCATGGCGGCGGCCAGAGAGGTTCAGGAGCAGCCGCTGCCGCCGGTCTTTACGGAGCTGGTCGGCCGCGAGAGCGAGACGATTGAGGACGCGGCGCAGCGCGTGATCGCGCTTTTGAAGGGGATGCGGCGTATCAGCGTCACCGATCTGCTCGCCGAAACGGGGAGCCGCCGCGCGGCGATCGCGGCGTTTCTGGCGCTTTTGGAACTGTGCCGGGACAGTGTGGTCTGTATCGACGAGACGGAATGCGCGGCGCTGGTCGCGGAGGACGAAGAGATCAAAACGGAGATTTCATAATACGATGGAATTTTATCAATCAGTAGCCGCCGCAGAGGCGATCCTGTTTGCCTCGGGCGAACCGGTCAAATGCGAGCGAATCGCGCTCGCGCTCGGGATCGGAGAAGCGGAGACAGACGAGGTGCTTTCTGCGCTCTCGGCAAGGTTGGAGACCGAAAACAGCGGGCTGAGGCTTGTCCGCATCAACGACAAGGCGCAGCTCTGTACGCGCGGCGAATACGCGGCGTGTATCCGCGTCGCGCTGGAAACGCGCAAGCCGCCCGCGCTGTCGCAGGCGGCGCTTGAAGTGCTCGCGGTGATTGCCTACCGCCAGCCGGTGACGCGCGCCTATATCGAGCAGGTGCGCGGCGTCGACAGCGCCTATACGGTTTCCTCTCTCGCGGAAAAAGGCTTTATTGAAGAGGCCGGCCGGCTCGATGTGCCGGGCCGGCCGGTGCTGTTCCGCACCACGGAGCAGTTTTTGCGCGTGTTCGGCCTTGCTTCGCTCGCCGAACTGACGCCTCTGCCCGAGGAGGGCGAGGGCGGGCAGCTCAAACTCCCGAATATGGAGCTGGAAGCCCTGGCGGATGCGGCCGCGGCACAGACGGAGTCCGGCGGCGGCCCCGACCTTTCTGCCGGCGAAGAAGACCGGCCGGCGCACGGCGAGGAAACAGCGGACTGATTTTTTGTATGGCCGCACAAAACGCCCGGCGACCGGCGGAGCAGACCTGTTTTCAGGCTGACGCATAGGGGCTTGCTTTCGAGGACGCCGCTATGGCGCGGCGGAGAACCGAACAAAACGGGAAAGGAGCGGACAAGCATGGCGGTGCTTCATGGAATTCTCTGGGGCGTATTCTGGCTGTTTGCCGGAATTCTGGGGCTGATCGGCCTCGTGCTGCTTTTGCTGTGCATTCCGCTCGGCGTCCGCCTGACAAACCGGCCGGGCAAGCTTTACGTCTGGGCAAGGATCGGCTTTCTGCGCCTGAAACTGACGCCGAAAAAAGAGCTTTCCGAAGCGAAAAAAGCCAAAAAGGAAGCGAAGAAAAAGAAAAAGGCCGAGAAAAAGGCGGCAAAAAAAGAGAAGAAGCGCCTGAAAGCCGAGGCAAAAGCGGCGAAAAGCCGCCGGTCCGGAAAAAGGACAGAAAAAAAACCGCCTGCGCCGCCGAAGGAAAAGGATACGTTCGGCATGATCCGGGCGCTGCTTGCGGCGCTTGCGGATTACGATTACGAATATCTCAAACTCATCCGTATCGGCCGATTGGAGCTGACCGTGACGGTCGGCGGCGGCAGCCCGGCGGAAACGGGCAGGCGCTACGGAAAAGCCGCCGAGCTGTTCGGCGCGGTCTATCCGTTTGTGATGCGGAAATTGAACGTCAGGCGCCACCGCATTTATGTCTGTCCTGACTTTGTGCGCAATCAGACATCTGTGCTCTTCGACGTGACTGTGACGCTGACCCCGATTCGCCTGATCAAAGCCGCGCTGATCTTCTGGCGCGCTTTCCGGCGCAACAGGCGAATTTACTGTAAGCCGCAGCCGAAAACCGAACAGACGACGATTCAGGGAAAACGCGCCCGAACGCAGACGCCGGACAAGGCGCGGGTATAGGCCGGCTCTTTCAGAGTTTCAATTTTGAACGATTCAACGGGAATACCGAGGAGGATTATAAAAATGGCGGAAACATCGAACAAACCGGCAAACGGCAGCATGAACAAACATGCGATCAACAGCCTCATGGAGGCCACGCTGGCCAAAGTGCGCGAGCTCGGCGATGCGGAGACAATCATCGGCAAACCGGTCGTCACGCCTGAGGGCGTAACGGTGATTCCTGTTTCCAAGCTGTCGTGCGGCTTCGGCGCCGGCGGTTCGGATTACAACACGCGGCACAACGCCAACGCCGTGCTGTTCGGCGGCGGCGGCGGCGCGGGCGTAGAGGTCACGCCGGTGTCTTTCATCGTCATTCGGGGCGATAAGGTAGACGTACTGCCGGCAGCCGGCACGGTTGCGCCGCCGGTCTCGGCGAGCAACATCGTTTCAACGGTCGAAAAGGCAGTCGACGCTTTCCCCGGCATTCTCGACAAGGTCGAGGGTTTTCTTGCCGGCCGCAAGGCCAAGAAGGAAGCGGAGGCCGCCGCAGAAGCCGCCGCGGAGATCACGGTTTCAGAATCGGACGAACCGCTCGCGGCAGACGCCGGCAAACAATAAATCCCC
>QAMX01000052.1 GCA_003149835.1 Clostridiales bacterium | reverse complement strand
ACCTATCTGGCCTGGGGCGTCAACAACAACGGCTGGTGGGGCGAGGGCGAGATCAAGTTTTATATGGACGGCGACGGCGAATACCCGACCATCTGCGGCACGGGGACGGAGGATTATTTCTGCGGCTCCTACAACTTTGAGAATCAGGATACGCACCGCTACGAGACCTTTACGACGCCGTACGCCGGCCTCTCCTATGTCGGCGCGCCGGACGGGCTGTATCAGGCCAATCAGCGCTTCGGCATGTACCGCTGGCACATCACCGACCCGATCCGCTTTGAGAGCGATCTGCGCGTAACGATTCAGGCGCTCGGCTGGCGCGAGGGCGGCCGCTATCTGCCGCTCAAAGACGACATCGCCTCGGTCGCCTACTGGTATCAGACGCTTCCGGCCGCGCCTTTCCCGCCGCTCCCGCCGAAAGACGAGCTGGAAATCAACTGAACGGCACAGAACGGTATAACAAAGAAGGAGACGATGAATAGACTGAGTGTTGTCATCCTCCTCCATAAAGGAATCGGGGGCTGCTATTAGCTCCGAGACTTCATCAATCGAAACGCCGATCATACTTTTGGCTGTATCACGATAATAATTGCTGACATGGGCAACCGTCCAGATAAACTTGCCCATGTCAGCAATATCTTCTTTGGCGAGGAGCGCACGAAACGCTTTAAGCACAATTTCCTGCGATAAATCCTCCGCATCGTGAATGTTTTTGCATCGTTTCAAAGCAAAGCCGAATATGGGTTTTAGATATTCAGTTATGGTATTTTCTACATCTTGTCTTCTCACTTGTTTGTACCTCATTGAAAGCTTTCACCCATATAGACACGAGAATCTGAAAAGGTTGGAAGTTCTAATGTATTTTTTTATAATTTTTTTGATAAAACCTATAACTGCGGAGTTTGCAATATGATTTCTATTTCTTTAGAACATAGTACCACTTTCCGGCAGATTCGATATACCCATTTTCCTTCAACTTACAAATTAAATCTTTGGCTTTTGAATAACCAATGTTAAGGTGTCTTTGAAGCAACGAAGTTGATATTTTACCTTCCTCATTCAGAATAGCCAATACGTTATTAAACATTTTGTCAGCATAAAAATCTTTCTGTGTGGTGTGAATAATAGCGGTATGTCCCATAAGTTCGTCTATGGTCACTCCAAAATAATCAGCAATCTGTGGCAAAAGCTGAATATCCGGACAACATTGTGCTGATTCCCATTTGGAAACCGCCTGATTTGTTACACCGAGGGCGTTTGCAAGTTCTTCTTGGGTAAGTCCTTTCTGCTTTCTAAAAAAGGCAATTTGTTCATTGATCTTAATTGTAGTCATATTCAAGTACCTCGTAATTTTTATTTTCGTAGCTACAATTATATTTTACTGATAAGCAGCTCCAAAAACAATGACGCATTGGTTTGAAGGGTATGCGTTTCATCCAACCTCCGGTTGGGTGATCGATCTTAAAAATGCCGCCCGCATAACACAGGCGGCAAAGGGCTTACTTCTTTTCAATAGGAATCCATATTTCAATGGTTCGATCATGACAACCACCAACAACGCCCCAATGATAAACTGCAAGTTCCGGAGCATTGACCATTTGATATTCTTCATTAGCGAGCCATTCAGCGGCAATCTGCTTACGAATGTCAAAATATTCGGGAATTGGCATTTTCTGCTTCTCAGTTTCAAATACAGCGTATGCTCTTTCGGGGATGATGATTTTTTCAAATTGGAATTTTTCCATAAAATCAATGCCCGTGACCTCGCTGTTGTACAAGTTATCGAACTCGTACTTATCGGTGGTAGCGGAGATGTAGAAATCATAGCCGCTGTCATCAATATTGGTGATGATGCAATAATCCGAGAATTTGTCGTTTGACAATCCTTTGAGCATCCATTGATATGCTCTCGTAGTAACAAAGATGTTTTCTTCCTGTTTATATCTCTGTTCGTCATAAGGCATACCATTGAAGCGCCTCTTATAACCAAGAAGTGTAAGTTGTGGTTTCGTTTCAATTCGATAATTCATAATTGTACCGCCTTCCAAAGAAAATTTTAGTACAAGACGGGAATAGGAGTTCAGCATACTACCGTTATTCCGTGCCTGCGACGGCAATATACCGTGGAACTTTTGGAATGCTTTTGCAAAGCTGTCCGGACTTTCATAGCCATACTTCAGCGCTACGTCAATAACCTTTGCATCGCTTGTGGCCAGCTCCGTGCCTGCAAGCGACAATCTGCGGTTACGGATGTATTCACCAATGGTAAAACCGCAAAGAATACTGAACACACGTTGAAAGTGATAGCTTGATGAAAAGCTCTGTGCTGCGACCTTTTCGTAATCAATCGTTTCTGTTAGATTGTTCTCGATGTAGTCGATAGCTTTTTGCAATCCAATAATCCAATCCATATTATCCCTCCTTGTCTGCCTATATTCTATCAAAAGGCGATTTTTATTTCCCGATATTCCGTGCTGACTATAATCGGGTCACTTCAAAAAATCATTTACTGAAATTTGTATCACGCTTTATAACTGCCAGAATTCAGTATCGTTATAGACAAAATTCTTCTTGCGATTTTCAGAGAATTTTTCAATAGGATAATCTTTAGGAATTAGTTCTATATACCGTGATGTCTCTGTACACCCGTCAACACTTTCCTTTGCGAGTGTCGGGCGAGCAAAACGGAAACAGTTCTTTGTCATGTAGTTTCTATGATATTCCTTTGTAAAGCCTTGTCCGTTATAGTCAGCGGTTGGATTCTCCCAAATAGGTTCTCCTGCCAAAAGAAGCTCACGCAAATGAGGCAAGGACACGTACTCGTCATCTTTATCCTTTAGGTACAAACGCCAAGTAGGATCAAGCATAATACGCTTACCCGAAGGAAGCAAACAATCTACGACTACATGGCAATCATCAAAGGGTTCTTCGTAAGGCATACAGGTTATATGTTGAGCCTTTATACCGTTAAGACGGAGCAATGCTGCCAAAAGGATTGCAAGTCCTCGGCAGTTTGATTTACCGCCATTGCGCTCACAAAAACCAATCAATTCCGGGATAGTTGTTCCTCCTCCCATGCCATTTGTGCCATTATGACCAAAATGGTCGCATACGAAATCAAGAAGCTTGAAAGCAAGCTCGTCGCTTGAGCTGTCAAGTCCCTCTATGTACTTTGAATAACCGTATTTTTCTAATATCGCAGGAGTTTCACCGCCAAGAATAAAATCCACCGAGCTGCCGTACTCACGGCTTCTGTCATACTCGGCATATTTCGTCAAGATGTCAAATCTTGTCTCCTCGGTGTTGGGAACATAAATTTCGGTAGGTTCATATCTTTGAGGCGCATCCTCCGGTGTATCGCTTATTTTGGCATATTTCACGGGAGTATCCTTGCCGTGTTGGGTGTAATATCCTTCAAGACAACCATCTGTAAACTTAACGTGATAAACCATACGGTAATACTCGTCGTTGATTTCATAGCACAGATAACCGTCCTTTTCATAAACACAGTTTGGCTCGAAATTATAATATCCACTTGAAGTAAAGGACATTTTCATTCTAAGAGGCGTTTCATCAAAAATATTGATAGTTTCGCCCATATCTTCCTTGTACCATTTTCCTATTAAACGCTTATCCATATCGTCCTCCTATCAATAGTAAAAACCTTCACGGCGAAGCAGTTTTACAAATTCAAAAATCTGTTTACCTTCAATGCCGAATGGGAAAATAAACGAAAATCCGATTTCCTTTTCATCGCAAGCACAGATACAATCTTTCATTTCTTGTATCGTCTGTCCAGTGTGGTAGAAGTCCGAAAGATAATCCGTTACGCCGTATGCTTCAAATTGATATCCGACAAACTTTTCAAAAGAATATGCCAGGGCGGTATTTCGTTTCAACTTTGTAGATATGGATATTTTATCAAACTGTATCTCGATATCACAAAAGCCTTTGACTCCGATAACCGGAATGGGATATGTCTCACGAATCTAATTCCCATTATCATCCTTGTGATAGTATCCGTTATACCAACCGGATTCCAATTCAAATATTCTGTGAAACAAGGCGTGGACAATTTCTGCTTGTTTCATTTCCAAACGGTAATAGGCAGTATTGAGTTCGTTCTGCAATTTTTTATCCACTAAACCAACCTCCTTGCTTCGGAATATAAAAACCCATAATGATTATAACACAAAAATGTGAAAAAATCTATGATTTTCCAACTAAATGAGGCTGAGTCATTCGCTTTATAAAAAGCTTTTGACTCAGCCCCTTGTGTTTTTATGAGTCTACTGCTGAAAAAGCGCGATCAATTCATGTTGATGATCTTGGCCAGAACGTCGGCAAGCTCGTCTCCGTCAAGGTCGGCGTCGCCTAAAATGTTCAGCGCCTGCTTTCGCAGCTCGTAGTTTTGCTTTGCCCGCTCGTCGCCGATCTTTTCCGGCCTCGCCTCGGGGCATTGCCAGTAGAACAGATTCGTATAGAATTCGATCAGCCGGCAGTTGGTCTCCTCGCGCGCCTTGACGATATCGCCGATCGCCTGCGCGCGGTAATCCGGGGCGATGCTGTCGTTTCCGCCCAGCTCGCCGATTTTTTCGACGGCGTCGGTCAGATAGGCGGTATTCCCGTGAATGGCTTCGACCTGGCGCAGGATATACTCCGGAGAAAGATCGGCCGGAGACAAGGGCTGCGGCGCGCCGTCCGCCATAGGGGCGGATTGCCGCGGATCAAAGCCGGGGTCGGGATTGAGGTTTGCGTTGGGATTGACGGGCGTTTCGTTTCTATTAAACATAGGTGCTTCCTCCAAATCATTCGTCTGTAATCGATTCGGCGGGCACGCAAGACAGATGACGTTCTCATCCACAAAGCGCGCCCTGCCGTTTTTCACAAGACCTTTTGCACGCTTGGGATAAGTACAGCCGTAATCCCTTCCGGATTCGTCGGTGACTTTGATGTTTTTTGTCATGGGTTTCCTCCCCTCGCACAGCCGCGATCCGGACGATAACGGCTGGTACCTGTTGTACGCGCCGTTTTTTTGAATGGGTGCCGTCCCCTGCGTACAAGCTGAGTATAACAGAATCGGTCGTTTCTGTCAATAGAAATAGAAGAAAAAAGTTATATATTTTGTGGTTTTTTGAAAAACGATGTCGGGCTGGTGCGCGGCGCGTTACAGCTGGCCGAGATCGTATGGCGTGGACTGGTAGACGTAATAGTTCAGCCAGTTGGAGTAGAGGAGATTTGCGTGCGAGCGCCACAGATTGAGCGGCAGCTGCGTCGGATCGTCGCCGGGGAAATAGTTGAACGGCACGGCGGGGGAAAGCCCTTTGTCCGAATCGCGGCGGTATTCCAGCGCGAGGGTTTCCGCGTCGTATTCGGGGTGTCCGGTCACAAAGATCTGGCGGCCGCTGTGCGCGGCGACAATATAGACGCCGGCCCGGTCGCTGAGCGCGATCAGCTCCAACTCCTGATGCGCCAGCACGTCGGCGACCGAAACCTCGGTATGGCGCGAGTGCGGCGCATAAAAGCGGTCGTCAAAACCGCGGACGAGCGGAAGCTTCGGCCGCTGCAACGAATGCAGGTAAATGCCGGAGAGCTTTTCGGGCAGAGCGCGCTTCGGCAGGCCGTAATGGTAGTAAAGCCCGGCCTGCGCGCCCCAGCAGATATGCAGCACGGAGTGGACGTTGGCTTTGCTCCACTCCATGATCTCGCAGAGCTCGCCCCAGTATTCCACCTGCTCAAACGGCAGCTGCTCGACGGGCGCGCCGGTGATGATCATGCCGTCGTAACGGTTGGCGGAAACCTCCCGAAACGTTTTATAGAAAGAAAGCAGATGCTCCTGCGGCGTGTTCTTCGGCGTGTAGGTCGAGGTCTGCAAAAGCTCCGGCTCGATCTGAATCGGCGTGTTGGAGAGACAGCGGAGCAGCTGCGCCTCGGTCGCCTGCTTGGTCGGCATGAGGTTGAGAATCAGGATTTTCAGCGGGCGGATGTCCTGGTGCTGCGCCCGGTGCTCGTCCATAACAAAGATATTTTCCTTTTCGAGAACCGCGCGCGCAGGCAGCGACGCGGGTACGGTAATAGGCATAGAAACCTCCGAAAAACAGTCGTAGAAATCCAAAAGCAGGCCGGAAAGGATTCGCGGCGGCGCCGGAAACGGCGGCAAAAGCCGGCCTTGACAGTCGGATCCATAATAGGACGTATTTTGCGGCCGCAGGCGGAGCGGAACGATTCGGGCGGGAGTCCGCGGCGCGGCAACCCCGAAAAGGAGCTCCCCCAAATATTCTCTCGCTCCGCCTCTGCCGCGGCAGCGCGGACATCGCATGATCCCGCATGGTTTGTCAATCAATTATAGCATATTCGGCAGATCAATACAAGTCTTGCCTGTGCGGCCTGTCAGGGAAAGGTCGAGGTTGACAACCGTTCCGGCAGGGCGTATAATGAAACGGATTGAAACGGAATATCGGAGAAAAGAGGGAAAAAAACTGTGAAAACGCATTTGCTACCTGAACAGGGCCGCTTTTATAAGGCGAATATGCACTGTCATTCCACCTGCTCGGACGGGAAATGGACGGTGGAGAGGCTGAAAGAGGAATACATGAAGCGCGGCTATTCGGTCGTGGCCTTCTCCGACCATGACCGCTGTATCAGCCACAACGAGCTGAGCGGCGCGGATTTTCTGGCGCTGACGGCGTATGAAGCGGATGTCAGCGACTGGGCGGTGAAGGATTCGCGCTTCCGCCGCTGCTATCACTTTAACTGCTTTGCCAAGTCGCCGGAGGCCGACGGGCGAGAGGTGACGCCGGTCCCGGAGTACCGCGACATGGCCGCCGTCAACGACTTCGTCGCCCGGCTCAATGAGGCCGGCTTTCTGGTCTGCTACAACCACCCCAACTGGTCGCAGCAGACGCTGGACGATTACGGCGGCCTGAAAGGGCTGTTCGGCTGCGAGGTCTATAACCACAGCGCCATGCTCGACGGCATCGACGCCGATCAGGAGCAGCCCTACGACGCGCTGCTGCGCCGCGGCAACCGCCTCTTCTGTCTGGCGGCCGACGACAACCATGACCATTTTCCGCCGGAACACCCGCTCAACGACTCGTTCGGCGGCTTTATCATGATCAAGGCGCCTGCGCTCAGCTACGGCGCGATCATGACGGCGCTTGAGCGCGGCGAGTTCTACGCCTCGATGGGGCCGGAAATCTACTCTCTGTATGTCGAGGATATGCGGCTGCATGTCGAATGCTCCGGCGTGCGCAGTATCCACATGACGACCGCGGGACGGCGGGCGGCGGTCGCCCGCGCCGAAACCGGGAAGACTCTGACCTCCGCGGCGTTTGAAATCGACCCGACCGACGGCTATGTCCGCTTGCAGCTGACCGACCGGGAGGGCCTGCGGGCGAACACCAACGCCTGCTTTGTGGATACGCTGCCGCAGAGATAAACGGCGCGCAGCTCGGACAGAAAAGACGGAGAAAAGAGCCGTTTGCAAGCCTGCGCGCGGCTTTGCCGGCCGCGACGCCGGTTTGTTAGGCTCATTGTGGGAAGGAAAGAGAAAATGAAATTTTCAGAAATGCCGTACCAGCGCGCCGACATCGCGGCGGCGCGCGGTGAAATCGCCGCGCTTCTGCGCGCTTTTTCCGCCGCAGGCTCGGCGGAGGCGCAGTTTGCCTGCTATGAGGCGGTGCGGGATATCGCCAAACGGGTGGCGACGATGGAAGCGCTCTGCTATGTGCGCCATACCGTAGACACCAGAGACGCCTTTTATGACGCGGAAAACGCTTACTATGACGAAAATATGCCGCTGTTCCGGCTCTCTCTGACGGAATTTTACCGCGCGGCGCTGGCCTCGCCGCACCGGGCCGCTCTGGAAGAGCGCCTCGGCGGGCTGTGGTTTCAAAACGCGGCGCTTCAACTCCAAGGACTGGACGAGCGCATCGTGCCGGAAATGCAGGAGGACAACGCCGTTTGCAGCGAATACAAAAAGCTCTTGGCGTCGGCTCGTTTCGAATTCGACGGAAAAACGCTGAATCTCTCTCAGCTCCGCGCCTTTCAGCTCTCGCCCGACCGCGACGTCCGCAGGCGGGCGTACGCCAAGCGGACGGAGTTTTTCATGGAAAACGCGGAGAAGTTGGACGAAATCTTCGACCGGCTTGTCAAGCTGCGCACCGCCGAGGCGAAAAAGCTCGGCTATGACAGCTATACCGAGCTCGGCTATATACATATGATGCGCAACAGCTACGACCGCAGGGACGTCGAGCGCTTCCGCGCACAGGTCAAGGCGGTGATCGTGCCGCTGGCGGAGCGGCTGCACGAGCGGCGCGCCGCCGCGCTCGGCGTCGAAGCGCTCAAATTCTACGACGAGGATGTGTTTTATCCCGGCGGTAACCCCGAGCCGCAGGGCACGCCGGAGGAGCTGTTCGCCGCCGGACGGAAGATGTATGCGGAGCTGTCGGCGGAAACGCGCGAATTTTTTGACTTTATGCTGGAAAACGAGCTGTTCGACGCGATGGCAAAGGAGGGCAAGTCCGGCGGCGGCTACTGCACGTTCCTGCCGGGCTTCGGCGCGCCGTTTGTGTTCTCCAATTTTAACGGCACCAGCGAGGACGTCGATACGCTGACGCACGAATGCGGCCATGCTCTGAATTTCTACCTCGCGCGCGATATGGAGATTTTAGAGTATCAGGAATCGACGCTCGACGTCGCCGAGATCCACTCAATGTCGATGGAATTTTTCACCGAAGACTGGATGCGTCTCTTCTTCGGCGCGGACGAGCGGCGCTATTGCGCCATGCACCTCGCCGCGGCGCTGATCTTCCTGCCGTACGGCTGCCTTGTCGACGAATTTCAGCACGAGATCTACGACCATCCCGAGCTGACGCCCGCCGAACGCAAGGCGCTGTGGCGGCGCTTGGAGCGGGAATACCAGCCGCATCTGGACTATGACGGCGACCCCTTCTTCGGCGCGGGCGGGCTGTGGCAGAGGCAGAGCCATATCTACGAGCGGCCGTTTTACTATATCGATTACTGCCTCGCCCAGACCTGCGCGCTGCAATACCGCATCTGGATGGAACGCGATTTTCCGTCGGCGTGGAAAAGCTATTGCGGGCTGTCAAAAAAGGCCGGCTCAAAGCGGCTGACGGAACTGGTCGCGGAAGCGGAGCTGCGCTCGCCGTTTGAAGACGGGTGTATGCGCTTTGTCGCCGGGGAGGCGGAGAAAATTTTGGATCGTTTGGAGGAGCAAAGCTGACGGGGAAAACGGGCCGTCCGCCCGAAAAGAAAGACAAAAAGGCGCATCCGTTGGTTCGCTTCGGCAGGAACGCCATTCAGGCGAGGCGTTTTCCGCTGCCGGTTACGCACGGCGTTTGAGCGCCTGAGAATCCCTCCGCTCCGCAGAGGTCTTTACCAAACAGACAAGGAAACGCGTCCCGCCTTTCAAGAGAGGCAGGACGCGCTTTTTTGTCTGTCAAACGGTTGAAGAGAGAGCCGCTTATTTTTCCGGAGAATAGCGGCCGTAGGTTTTGGCGATTTCGATCATGCGTTCCGCCCGCTCAAACGAGGCGTTGGCCGGATATTCGCAGCCGGTCGCAAGAATAAAGCCGCCCTCTTTTGCAAAGGCGTCGATCATGGATCTGCATTCGGCGTCCCATTCCTCGTCGGTGCCGCAGATGGCGTTGGCGGGCGTCACGCAGCCGATCAGCGTGACCTCGCGCCCGTATTTTTCTTTGCACTCCGCAAAATCCGCGCAGTCGTCGGGCGGATAGAGGAAAGAGATCGCAGCCGGGCGCATGCGTTTGATCTGCGTGTCGAAGTAGATTCTTTTGCCGCAGTTGTGAAGCATGACCACGCCGCCCTCGGCGCGGATATGATCGGCCAGCTCTTCGACGAGCACGCCCTCGGCCTCGTCCCACATCTCCTTGGACATAATGGAGCCGGAGGCGTAGAGCGTGTCGAGCATGATCGCCGAAACGCCGGTTTTGATCAGCGCGGAGACGTATTCTTTCAGCGTTTCGTTAATTTCCCGCGCCGCGGCCTTGACCGCATCGATATCGTCGTAGAGATCGAGAAACAGCTCCTGCTGGCTGCGCAGCATCGAGAGCACGCCGAGCGGCCCGAACACAAATGCGACGACGGGCTTTTTGCCGTTCAATTCATCGACGAGCCGCCTGCACACGTCGATATGCATCATCATGCGCTGCGAGTCGCGGTAATCCGCTTTTTTGATGGAGGCATAGCCGTCGATATCCGTGACGACGCACTGCGAATAGTCGGGGTGAGCGGCCTCGTCCTCAGGATAGACGATTTTTTGACCCCATGCGTCGCACTCGACGGAAAGGTCAATGAGCGTGACGATGCAGTCGAGGTCAAACGTCTCGGCGGCCTTTAAAAACGCCTCGGCGCATACCTCCGCATTCTGCGACCACTCGGGATAAGCGGCGCCTGTAAGCTTGCGGGTAATGCCTGCCAGGATCGGGCAAACGGGAACGTAATCCGCTTCTGTGTGGCCGAGCGCGGCGGCCACTCTTTCCAGTGAATTCATAAAGCCCCACTTCTCCGCCGCCGGAAAAAATTTGACTGACAGTGACGGGAAGCGCGCCGGCGGCGGGAGGCGCGCTCTTAAAAATAACAGGCGATTGTAAAACTCTCGCTTTCCCATTCAAATTCGTTTTTGAGGTGGCTTTGCCACCTCAAAAACTCGACTTTG
>QAMX01000070.1 GCA_003149835.1 Clostridiales bacterium | reverse complement strand
GGCGGAACATCGGAGGACAGCTCAAAGGTCATCATCGGCTGAGCGATCATCCGCAGCTCGCGCTCCGTCGGCGCGGCGGCGAGTCCCGGTCCGGGTTGGCCCGAGAAATCGGAGGGGGAGGCGCGGAGGATGTAGACGAGAGCGGCGGAACACACAAGTATGAAACAGGCAGCCAGCGCCGCCACGCGCAAAACCATCGGCCTGCGCCGCGGAACAGAACAGATCTTTTGGGATTCCGCGCGCATCAGGGCCTCAGTCTTACGAACAAGGTCTTCGGACGGCTGAATGGGCTCGTAGACATCCGACAGCTTTTTGGCGTTGTCCCTATTCATCTGCTGCTTCCTCGCTTTCCAAATAATCCTTTAAGAGCCTGCGCGCGCGCGTCAGCTGCATTCTGACGGTTTTTTCCTGAATGCCGAGCGCGGAGCTGATTTCCGAAACCTTCATCTGTTCAAAATAGAACAGATACAAAACCGTTCCGTATTTTTTCGGCAGCCTGCGAACCGCTTCGTAGAGGCCCTGCTGCTCAGGGAGCTCATAGGTCAGCGCGTCGTCTTCAAGCGGGACGGTCTTCTGAAACCAGGACGAGCCCAGCAGCTTCCGGCAGCAATTGACCGTTACACGGATCAGCCACGCCTTGCGGTGCTCTTCGGATTCAAAGCACCGGCCGGCCTGCATATAGGATAAAAACACGTTTTGGAACACATCGTCCGCGTCGTGCGGGGTTTTTGTTCGCATATAGGCGATGCGGTAGACCATATCGGCGTATCGCTCGATCACCGAGGATACCTCGTCATGACCGCCGCTGTTCGTCTGTGACAGGCGAACGTCCATATCCGAAAATCTCCCTTCATATCGAATATCCCGCAGCCGCTCAAAAGGCAACAGGAAAATCAAAAAAATTTTTTTGTGAAGCCGTACCGATGGCATATCGGCATACGAACGCAACAGCACAGCAGAAAAACCGTGCCTGTCGCGCCCGGCGGAGGCGACAGACGTCTCAAAGCGCTTGTCCGTTTCATTATACCCGCTGCGGTTCGGCATGTAAAGGTCCATTTTGTAAAATCCTTCTGTATTCCGGCTGAGAGCAGTCGCCGCGCCGGACAGACGTCGATGAAAAAGAGGGCGAACCGCCGCCGGCGTTCGCCCTCTTTCTGTCAGAAGAAAACGGATCTGTCTTTGACTCACAGCAGCAGCATGCAGTCGCCGAAGCTGAAAAAGCGGTATCGCTCGCGCACAGCCTCCTGATAAGCGGCCAAGACGCGCTCGCGGCCGGCCAGCGCCGAGACAAGCATGAGCAGCGTGCTTTCCGGCAGGTGAAAATTGGTGAAAAGCCCGTCTAAAATTTTGAAGCGGTAGCCGGGATAAATAAAAATATCCGTCTCGCCGTGCGTTTCCCGCAGGCGGCCGCCCTCGTCGGCGACGGTTTCAAGCACGCGGCACGAGGTGGTACCGACGGCGATGATCCGGCCGCCGGCATCGCGGGCTTCGTTGATCCGCCGCGCCGTTTCCGCCGACAGAGAAAAGGTCTCGGTGTGCATTTTGTGAGTCTCGACCGTCTCGGACTGTACGGGGCGGAAGGTGCCGAGCCCGACGTGCAGCGTGACAAATTCGGTGCGCACGCCCATGGCGCGCAGCGTGTCCAGCATTTCCGGCGTAAAATGCAGTCCGGCCGTCGGCGCGGCGGCGGAGCCGGTGTGTTTGGAATAGACCGTCTGATACCGCTCGCGGTCGGAGAGCTCTTCCTTAATATAAGGCGGCAGCGGCGTGCGGCCGAGCCGGTCGAGCAGCTCGTGCCAATCGCCGCAGTAATGAAAGCGAACCTGCCGGAGCCCGTTTTCGCCGACGGAAAGGATCTCGGCCGACATGCCGCCGCCAAACTCGACGGATGCTCCCGGCAGCAGACGCCGCCCCGGACGGGCGAGCACCTCCCAGTCGTCGCCGCCCAGCGGCTTTAAAAGCAGCAGCTCGGCGCTGCCGCCGCCCCTGCGCGTGCCGAGCAGGCGGGCGGGCATGACGCGCGAGTCGTTAAAAACGAGACAGTCGCCATCGCGCAGATACGCGGGGAGCGAGCGGAACATCGCGTGTTCCACAGGCGCGCCTGAGAGCGGCAGAACGAGCATCCGGGAGCCGTCGCGGCGCTCGCACGGCGTCTGCGCGATCAGCTCCGGCGGGAGTTCATAAAAAAAATCGTTTGTTTTCATATCATTGATTCCATTTCCGTGCCGAAAGGCATACAAATATCATAGACTATACAGAGAACTGCCGAAAACGATGGAGAAAACGATGGAGAAAACGATGGAGGGGAAATACGCCAAGAAGAAGTCTCCGCAGGCCGAAAGCGGAGAACGAACAGACGGCCAAACATCGCCTGTCCGGATGACAGACGGTGCTTGGCCGCAAAGGCGAACAGGCTGCCGGAACGAGCCGGCCGGTCGGTCCGCAGGGCAGACTCAGTAATCGAGGCCGCTGATTTTCACGCCGGTGAAATAGTATTTAATGATCTGGTCGAACGTCCAGCCCTGCTGGGCCATGCCGCGCGAGCCGATCTGGCTGAGGCCGAGGCTGTGTCCCCAACCTTTGCCTTCAAAGTTGAATACCGATTTGTCGCCCGAGCCGGGGGAGAGCGTTTCCGTACCGCTGCCCGTCAGCACAGTGGGGGAGGAGGCGGAAAGCGTCGAAACCGTTCCGTCCCCGTTGACGACGCTCGCGCCGCTCAGGCCGGAAATCGCGGTCGTCCCGTCGTTTACATAGACCTTGCCGTCGTCGACAATGCGGAAATTCTGGCTCAGCAGCACAGAGGTGCCGACGACCATGCGCATATGTTCCTTGCTCAGCGTCACGGTCTTGGAGCCGTCGGTGACGGCGATGCTGTAAACGCTGCCGGCAGGGGTCAGCTTGGAAATCGAGACGCCGGTGACCGGGCCGATGGCGTAGCCGTTGGCATTGAGCTTGGCGGTGAGCTGCGCGCTGGTGATGCTCGTTTTCCAGAGGCCGTTGTTGGCGTAGGAAAGCGACTCGTATGTATCGGGCACCGAGCGGAGGTAGGGGACGACCGCGACCCAGACGTTTTCCGAATCCTCGGTCCAGCCGCCGTTGGAGGAATGGTAGACCGCGTCGATGGGCTTGCCGTCGTAGGTGATGATCATACCGGCCACGGCGTCCACGCAGTTGGCGATCTTTTCGGTGAGCAGGGTGGTGCCGCGGTAAACCTGACAGTGCTGTCCGGTGCAGACGTCGAAGCCGTAGCTTGCGTGACGGTTGCGGTTGGTGATCGCAAAGGTTTCCGCGCAGAGCGCATGCGCTTTCAGCGACTCTTCGGGCCAGCTCGTGTTCAGCTCATAGGGCGTGACGCCTTTGACGTATTCAATCAGCGTCGCCACGCTGATGACGGCCATGGAGGTGGCGCTGGTATTGCCGAAGTCGAACCCGCCGTAGTATTTATAACCCTTGTGCCAGGTTTCCGGCGCGCTGCCGCCGATGGCGCGGATACCGAGCTGGCGCGAGGCGCCGTCGAACTCATAGAGGATATGCTTGGTGCCGGTGCGGAGCACCGTGTAGGCGTTGACGCCCAGCCCGACGATTTTGAGCTCTGCCGAAGGGTACAGCGCCGCGAGCCGCTCGCGGATCACGGGCAGGTCGCCCTCGGCGCTCGCCTGCGAGGTATAACGGCCGATACGCACTCGGTAGCCGTTCGCCGTATAGGCCGGGTACGAGAAGTAATTGGTCGCCGCATACACGGCGGCAACCGCCGCGTCCAGAGCGGCCTGATCGTCAAAGGAGACGCAGAGCTCGATATGATACCCGCCGACGACGTTGGCGGAGTCCGCCCCGTCGGAGACATAGGAGGCGCTGGTCAGGCTGTAATGATTGCTGCGGATGACGGTGATCTCGGCCTGATCGCTGATGGTATAGAGCGGAACAAAGCTGCGGTCGCTGGCGTAATAACCGGCCTCGAAGCCTGTTCCGGTGCCGGTGGCGACCTGAAAATTGGCGGCCGCCAAAGAAGTCGAACCGTAATAAATCCCGGTTCGGACGATATAATCCGAGTAATCGGTTTTGGCGGGTTCGGCGGCGGCGGACGGCGCGAGCGCGCACAGCAGCGTCAGCGCGAGCAGAAGCGCCAGCGCCCGGCCGGTTTTCTTTCGGGACGTGAGCATGATGCCTCCAAAATCAAGCCGTCAAATTTCTTTCGCCGGCGGAGATTCAGCCGGTTGACAGCTTAAAAACAGTTTGTTATAATATAGAGTAATTATTGAAGCCAGAAACGCTCGGGCGATTTCTGTCAAATCCTGCGGATAGCTTTTTTATTATACATGATATCGCAGGCCATTTCAAGGGCGAAACAGCAATTTTTCAGACAATTTACATTTGAGCGCACAGACGATCAGGCGCATGAAACGGAAAAATCAATATTAGAGCCGGCCGAGTGAAAGCGCGCCGGCCGCGAAGGGATGTTTTTTGGAATGGTAAAGTACAAAGTCGGGATTATCGGCGCGACGGGGATGGTCGGGCAGCGATTTGCGACGCTTCTGGACGGCCATCCTTGGTTTGAGGTGACGACACTGGCGGCGAGCGCGCGCTCCGCGGGCAAAACGTACCGCGAGGCGGCCGGCGGCCGTTGGCTCCTCGAAGCGGCGATGCCTGAAAAACTCGCCGATCTCGTCGTGCGCGACGCGGTGGCGGATATGGAGGAGATTGCGGCGGCCGTGGATTTTGTTTTCTGCGCCGTCGATATGAAAAAAGACGAGATCAAGGCGCTGGAAGAGGCTTATGCAAGGCTCGGCTGTCCGGTGATGTCGAATAACTCGGCGAACCGGTTCACGCCCGACGTGCCGATGATCGTGCCGGAGATCAACGCGGAGCACGCGGAGATCATCCACTCGCAGCGGAAACGCCTCGGCACGGAGACCGGCTTTATCGCCGTGAAATCAAACTGCTCGCTGCAAAGCTATGTGCCGGCGATCCATCCGCTGCTCGACCTCGGCGTCGAGCGGGTGCTCGCCTGTACCTATCAGGCGATTTCCGGCGCGGGGAAAAATTTTACGACGTGGCCGGAGATGCTCGACAACGTGATTCCGTTTATCGGCGGCGAAGAGGAAAAGAGTGAAAAGGAGCCGGGCAAAATCTGGGGCCGGATCGAAAACGGCGTCATTGTTCCCTCCGACGCGGTTCCGATCACCGCGCAGTGTATCCGCGTGCCGGTCAGCGACGGACATCTGGCGGCGGTCTTTGTAAAACTGAAACAGAACCCGGGGCTTGATGAGATCAAGCGGCGCTGGACCTCGTATCAGGGCGAGGCGCAGCGGCTGGCTCTGCCGAGCGCGCCGAAGCAGTTCCTGCATTATTTTGAAGAGGAAAACCGCCCGCAGACGAAGCTTGACCGCATGCTGGAAAACGGCATGGCCGTCTCCATCGGCCGTCTGCGCGAGGATTCGCAGTATACCATTAAGTTCGTCTGCCTCTCGCACAACACCCTGCGCGGCGCTGCCGGCGGCGCGGTGCTGATGGCGGAACTGCTTTGCGCCAAGGGTTTTGTCAGAAAAAGCGGCGAAAACGTATAATAGAATGACGCATATCCGCGCTGCGCGGAAAGCGCGCGCCGTGCGTGTTCTTTCAAACGGCAACAAAATCTTGGAAAGGGGTTTGTTTATCCTTCATGGTGGATAAACAGGTGGAAGAATATGAAAAAACCTGTATTTACCGGAACCAGCGTCGCGATTGTGACGCCGTTCAAGGAAGACTATACAGTCGATTATGCCAAGCTTGAAGAGTTGATCGAGTTCCAGATCGCGGGCGGCACAAACTGCATTACGATCTGCGGCACGACGGGGGAAGCCTCGGCGCTCGACGATGAGGAGCACAAGGAATGCATTCGGTTCTGTGTCGAAAAGGTCGCGGGGCGCGTCCCGGTCATTGCGGGCACCGGCTCCAACGACACCGCGTATTCGTTGCAGCTCTCCCAATATGCCGAGGGAGTCGGCGCGGACGCGCTCTTGCAGGTCACGCCGTATTATAACAAGACGACGCAGGCGGGGCTGATTCGGCATTTTACCTATCTCGCCGACCGCGTCAACATCCCGATGATTCTCTACAACGTCCCGTCGCGGACGGGGATGTCGATCACCGCCGATACTTATTACGAGCTGTCCAAGCACCCGATGATCAACGGCGTCAAGGAAGCCTCCGGCGACTTTTCGCTGATTGCCCATACCCGCCACCTGTGCGGCGACGAGCTGAATATTTGGAGCGGCAACGACGACCAGGTGATTCCGATTCTGTCGCTGGGCGGCAAGGGCGTGATCTCCGTGGTCGCCAACGTCGCGCCGGAGCTGATGGCCGGTATGTGCCGCCGCTATTTTGAAGGCGATCACAAGGGCGCGGCCGAAACGCAGACCGACTACTACGACCTGATGCACAATCTGTTCATCGAGGTCAATCCGATCCCGGTCAAAACCGCGATGGGGCTGATGGATTTGTGCTCGCCGCTGCTGCGTCTGCCGCTCTGCGAGATGGGCGGGGCCAATAAGGCGACGCTGGAAAAGACGCTCCGCCGGACGGGTCTTTTGAAATAAGCGAACGGCTTTGGGGCAGACGGCCGGATTGACGTCCGAAGCCGGGCAGGGATTTTAACACACGGCGCAAAGGCGAAGGAATTGCCGTGGCCAATCAAGGAACAAGGCAGGTTTTTACAAATGATCAGGATGATTCTATCCGGTTGCAACGGCAGGATGGGACGCGCCGTCGCCGCCATCGCCGAGGAGTACGGCTGCGTCATCGCCGCCGGCGTCGATATTGCGGAGCAACCGTCGCTGGCGTTTCCGGTTTACCGGAACATCGCCGACTATACGGGAGAAGCCGACGTGATCGTCGATTTTTCACATGTGTCGGCGCTCCCTGCGATTCTCGCCTATGCCGTCGAGCGGCAGATCCCGGCCGTTCTGTCGACGACCGGATACGGAGAGGCCGAGCTGGCCGCCATCGACCGGGCGGCGGAGCGCGTACCGCTGTTCCGCTCGGCCAATATGTCGGTCGGTATCAACCTGCTTGCGATGCTGACGAAAAAGGCCGCGGAGGTGCTCGGCGAGGATTTTGACATTGAGATCGTCGAAAAGCACCACAACAAAAAGCTTGACGCTCCGAGCGGTACGGCGCTGATTCTGGCCGACGCCGCCGCATCGGCGCTTGACGGCGGCCGCCAATACGTCTACGACCGCCATTCGGTCAGAAAAGAGCGGGCGAAGGAGGAAATCGGCATCCATTCGGTTCGCGGCGGAACCATCTGCGGCGATCACGACGTGATTTTTGCCGGTTACAACGAAGTCGTCACGCTGTCGCACAGCGTTTCAAACAGAGAGGTGTTTGCGGCGGGCGCGCTCAGAGCCGCGCGATACCTCGCCGCTGCGACTGAAAAGCGGCTCCACTCCATGACCGATCTCTTGGGCGCGCTGTAAACCCGGCGGGCCGAAGGCGCGGCGTCCGCAGAGCCTTTGCGCAATGGCCTGAAAAATGGGTCGGGAGGCGAGCGGGACAACTCCGCGTCATGGAGAGGAAAAGGGAAACGGCTTTTTGAACGCCGGAAGAAGCGATCAGCAAAGCGTGTCAGCAGTTTTTTGTGAAAAAATGAAAAAAGGGCTTGCCGTCTGCATTCTGCGACGGCGAGCCCTTTTCCCTTTCGCTCGGGCAGACAAAAAAATCACGCTAAGCGGCGAAAGGAATTGACAAATCTCACGCGGTCTGCTATAATATTAGTTAGATAACTAATTATTAAGACAGACGTTTTGAAGGAGGTATACAATGCACAGCGAGATGAAAGGGCCGGAGCGCAGCTGTCCGCCGGAGATGCTCACGCCGTCCATGCTTTTAAACGACATATCGCGCCTGATTAAGAACAGAATGCGGCGCGAGGGCGAGCAGTCCGGAATGCGGCAGGGATATCGGCGCATCATGTTCCACCTGTCGCACGGCGACGACGGCGGGACGCAGCAGGATCTGGTGCGGCACACCAAGCTCAGCGCGCCGACAATCAGCGTGTCGCTGGGGCGTATGGAAGCGGAGGGACTGGTGCGGCGTCAGCCGGATTCGCACGATATGCGCGTGATCCGCGTCAGCCTGACGGAAAAGGGAAAGGCGCTCGACCGAAAAATGCAGAGCCTGATTCAGGAGCTCGAAGACGATATCAACGGCAATCTCACCGACGAGGAGGCGGCTCAGCTAAAAACGATTTTGCTGAAAATCCGGCAGAGACTGATCGAAAAAGGCGGTTCACTCGATGAGAAAACTTGTTAAATTTTTAAAGCCCTATTGGTTTGTGGCGCTGATGGCGCCGATTTTCATGATCGGCGAAGTGTTTGTCGATCTGATTCAGCCAAAGCTGATGAGCCGCATTGTCGACGACGGCGTCCTGTCGGGCGAGCTGAATCTCATCGTCAGCACGGGGATTCTGATGCTCGTCCTCGTTGCCGTCGGCGGCTTCTGCGGCGTTATGTGCACGGCGTGCTCCGTGAAAGCGTCGCAGAGCTTTGGAAACGATTTGCGCTGCGCGCTTTTTTCGCGCGTCATGGGGATGTCTCTCCAACAGACCGATTGGTTTACAACGGGGTCGCTGGTCACGCGGCTGACCAATGACGTCACGATGACCGAGAATTTCGTCTCAATGGCGCTGCGCATGTTTGTGCGTTCGTTTTTCAGCTTTGCCGGCGGCATCGTTATGATGCTCACGCTCGACGTCAGCTTTGCGCTCGTGCTTGTCTGCGCGCTTCCGATTGAGATCATCGTCATGGCCGTCATGCTGAAAAAGGCGTATCCGCTGTTCCGTCAGGTGCAGACAAAGCTGGATAAAGTCAATTCGGTAATGCAGGAGAACGTCACGGGCGCGCGCGTCGTCAAAGCGTATGTGCGTGAGGATTACGAGACGGAGCGCTTTCAGCAGGCAAACGGCGAGCTGTGCGCGGTGAATTACCGCGTCTCGCGGCTGTTGGCGCTGGTCAGTCCGCTGATGATGCTGTTTATGAACGTGGGCGTCATCGCGGTCATCCTGATCGGGGGCATGCAGGTTGAGGCGCGCGCGATTAACGTCGGCGCGGTCATGGCGGCTGTCACCTATATCGTGCAGATTTTGAACTCGCTGCTCGCAGTAGGTATGGTGTTCCAGATGGTTTCCCGCGCGTCGGCCTCTGCGAACCGCATCGCCGAGGTGCTCGCCGCCGAGCCGGCCATCGTCGGCGGCGACAGAGCCGTTTCCGGCGCAGGCGAGGTGGAGTTCGACGACGTGTCTTTCTCTTATCCGGGCGCACAGGGCGAGCCTGTGCTGAACCACGTCTCATTCCGCGCCAACCCCGGCGAATTTGTCGCCATTCTCGGCGCGACGGGCAGCGGGAAGAGCTCGCTGGTCAATCTGATCCCGCGTTTCTATGACGTGACGGAAGGCTGCGTCCGGGTGGACGGCGAAGATGTGCGCCTCATGGAAAGCGAGGCTTTGCGCGCCAAAATCGGCTGCGTGCTGCAAAAAAGCGAGCTGTTCTCCGGCACGGTCATGGATAATATTCGATGGGGCAGGGAGGCTGCGTCCGACGAAGAGATTGTCGAAGCCGCCAAAATTGCGCAGGCCGACGACTTCGTCACCGCTCTCAACGACGGGTATCAGACGGTCATCGGCGAAAAGGGCGCTTCTCTGTCCGGCGGACAGAAACAACGGCTGAGCATCGCGCGCGCACTGGTCAGAAAGCCGGAGATTCTGATTTTCGACGACAGCACCTCGGCGCTCGACCTCGGGACGGAGGCGCGCTTGCAGGTGGCGCTCCGCGAAAACCTGCGCGGGACGACGGTCATCATGATTGCGCAGCGCATTGCCAGCGTAAAAAATGCCGACCGCATCCTGCTTCTTGAAAACGGAACGATCGCCGCCGAGGGGCGGCATGAGACGCTGCTGCGGGAGAGCGCGCTATACCGGGAAATTTATGCCTCGCAGCAGCACAGCGCGGAGGTGATGTAGCATGGCAGATCAAAACCGGAATCAGAGCGAGCAGCCCGTCGTCCCGATGAGGCCGGGCGGCCCGGGAAGAGGGCCGATGGGGCATGCGGCGGCGCGGGAGAAGCCGAAGAACGCCAAACAGACGTTGAAACGCCTTGTCGGCTATATTGGCAGCAGCAAGTATCTGCTCTTTGCCCTGCTCGGCGTTATGCTTGTGACGACGCTGTTGTCGCTGGCCGGACCGGCCTTGCAGGCCACAGCCATCGACTCAATCACCATTGATGCGGCGGACTGGACAAATCTGAGCGTTCATATCGACAAAGCCACGCTGTACCGGACGCTTGTCGCGCTCGGCGCGGTTTACCTGCTCTCGTCGGCGTCGACGCTGTTGCAGGGCGTGGTCGCTGCCAAGCTGACGCGCTCGACCGTTCTGAAACTGCGCGGGGATCTGTTCGCGCGAATCGAGCGTCTGCCGCTGCGCTATATCGATACCCATAAGCACGGCGACATCATGAGCCGTATGACCAACGACGTGGAAAATATCTCCAACACCGTTTCCAGCTCGATTGCGTCGCTCTTTTCCGGCGTTCTGACGCTGATTGGGACCGTCGCGATCATGTTATGGTACAGCCCGGTCATGACGCTTGTAGCGATGATTACCGTGCCGCTGACGCTTCTGTTCGGCACAAAAATCGGCGGCACGATGCGGACGCTGTTTTCCAAGCAGCAGGCGATACTGGGCCGGTTAAACGGCCATGTGGAGGAAATGGTGACCGGGCACAAGACCGTCGTCGCTTTTGGCCATGAGCAGCGGGCGATCCGGGAGTTCGCCGAGATCAGCGAGGAGATGAAAAAGACGAGTATCCGCGCCCAGATCTTCGGCGGGACGATGGGGCCGGTCATGAATTTTATCGGAAACCTCGGCTTTCTGCTGATCGCGGGCGTCGGCGGCTATCTCGCGCTCGACGGCGTCATCAGCGTCGGCGTGATTCAGGCGTTTCTCATCTATGCGCGGCAGTTTACGCGCCCCATCAACGAAATCGCCAATCAGTATGCGCAGATTCAGACGGCGATTGCCGGCGCGGAGCGCGTTTTTTCGGTCATGGATGAACCGAGCGAGGTCAATGCGGGCACGCTTTATCCTGAGGATATCCGCGGCGAGATCCGGATGAAAGACGTCGTATTCTCCTATAACCCGGGCGAACCGGTGCTCAAAGGCCTGAACCTGACGGTCAAACCGGGACAGAAGATCGCCATCGTCGGCGCGACAGGCGCGGGCAAGACGACGATTGTCAATCTGCTGACGCGTTTTTACGACATCGATTCCGGCGAGATCCTGCTCGACGGCATGGAACTAAGAGACATCGAGCGGAATACGCTGCGAAAAAATATCGCCATTGTGTTGCAGGATACGGTGCTCTTTTCCGATACGATCGGTTATAATATCCGCTACGGCAGGCTGGACGCATCGGACGAGGCGGTTCGAGCCGCCGCCGAGGCCGCCAACGCGGACGGATTTATCAACCGCCTGCCGGACGGCTATGACACCCAACTGTCGGAATCCGGCGGCAATCTGTCGGGCGGCGAGCGTCAGCTGCTTTCGATTGCGCGGGCGGTTCTGGCCGACCCGAAGATCCTGATCCTCGACGAAGCGACCAGCTCGGTCGATACGCGCACGGAGATGCACATTCAGGAGGCGATGATCGCTCTGATGAAAAACCGGACCAGTCTGATCATTGCGCACCGGCTTTCGACCATCCGCGACGCCGATCAGATCGTCGTCATCGAAAACGGCAGGGTTGCCGAGGCGGGCAGCCATGAAGAGCTGCTCGCAAAGCAGGGCGCGTATTATAGCCTCTATCAGAAACAATATGCAGGGATTACAACCTGATCGGCGTGAA
>QAMX01000014.1 GCA_003149835.1 Clostridiales bacterium | reverse complement strand
TCATTGCTTGTACAGCCGGAGAGGACGGCAGGCACGAGCATCAGAACAGCCAGCACGAGGGCCAGTAAACGGATGCGCTTGCTCATGGGGATAATGCCTCCTAAAAAATTAAAATATGTGTTGGATTACCAACACTGTGCAAACATATAATAACACAAATTCTGTGGGAATGCAACAAAATGAAATGATTGAAATTGTGGAATAACAAGCCTGATCCTTTGTGCAAAACTGTATTTGAATGTGATAAAAGTTGCAAAAACCGTGTTAAAATGAGATAACTGCAAGAAAAACACGATATAACGTTGCAAATATTAAAATTATGGAAAATAATAACAGAACAATGGTTGCTGTAATTCGTAAAAATAGTCACAACATCCAATGTATTAATATTTATGGCAAAAACAGGCGTTGTAATAGAGAAGAAAAACAAGTGGGCGGATGAAGTGATATCCGGCCGAAAAAGAAAGAACCCGCCGCATGAGCGGACAATGGGACGTTGACAAATGAGATAGAAAGGGATTATACTTAATATCATGGAAAGGCGGAATCCCGCCGGAGCGCGTCTGAGCGGATGCAGAATCCGGTATCGCAGTCATGGGAACCACCGGCCGCCGCCGTCGTTTTTTTGCGTCATATTTTTGTTCCTTTTTCATATCCATGAAAAGGGGGTGGTGACGGTGCTTCGATATAAACGGCAGTCTGCGCTGATTGTGCCGCTGGCGATTTTTGTGACGGCGATCTCATTTCTACTCCGTATGGGTCCGGTCGTCACGACGACGGCGATTACGGGAAACGCGGGATTCAGAACCGTCGTGCTCGACGCGGGACACGGCGGAACAGATGGCGGCGCAGTCGGCAGATCCGGGACGCAGGAAAAGGATTTAAATCTGAAAATCGCCAAGAAAACGCAGGAATTCATGCGCTTTTTCGGGATTCCCGTTGTCATGACGCGGGAGGACGACCGTTCGCTGCATTCCGAAAATGCGAAAACCGTAAAGCAGCAAAAAACGGAAGATCTGAAATATCGCTGCGATTTTACCATGGCGCAGCAAGCGCCTGTCTATATCGCGATTCATCAGAATTTTTATGACGATCGCGTTTCGAGAGGCGCGCAGGTTTTTTATGCCGAGAGCAATGCGGAGGGAAAGGTCTTGGCGGAGCGGATTCAGAACAATTTAAAGACGGTGCTCGGTCAGCAGAATCAGCGCTCCGCGGCAAAAAATCCGAATAAAAATTATCTCTTAGAGCATATCACCTATCCGGCGGTGATCGTGGAATGCGGCTTCCTGTCCCATCCCGAGGAGGAAATGCTGCTCTGTTCGCCCGATTATCAGGCAAAGATCGCCTTTGCGCTGACGATGAGCGCAATGGACGCGCTTGCGAACGGTTTAGAGAGCGGTCAATGACGGCAACGGCGGATAGCATGGATATTACTTTTTATGGTAGCAAAAGATGGAAAGGCGGCTCAAACGAGCCGGAGGGTAATGCAAAATGGCGCGGCAGCGGATGACAACGGCTTATGTATGCGACAACTGCGGTTATGACAGCCCCAAATGGTATGGAAAGTGCCCGTCCTGCGGAAACTGGGACACTTTAAAGGAAATCAAAATTGAACCGGAGGCCGCTGCCGCCGGGGCCGCGGGCCGCGCCGCGCCCGTGGACAAGCCCGAAGCGCTCGATACGCTCTCCACAGAGGACGAGCTGCGGTTTCATACGGGCTACGGCGAGCTGGACCGGGTGCTGGGCGGCGGCGCCGTCAAGGGGTCGCTCGTCCTCATCGGCGGCGAGCCGGGGATCGGCAAATCGACGCTGATGCTGCAAATATGCCGTTCGCTTTCGCAAGCGGGGCGTGTGCTCTACGCTTCCGGAGAGGAATCGAAGCGCCAGATCAAGCTGCGCGCCGAGCGCCTCGGCGTCAACGACGGCAATATCCTCATTATGGCGGAGACAAAACTGGAAGCGGTGCTCGCAGCCTGCGACGCGGAAAAGCCCGCCGTCTGCGTCGTCGATTCGATCCAGACGATCTACAAGACCGGGCTCTCCACAGCTCCGGGCAACGTCACGCAGATCAAGGAGTGCGCGATGGCGCTGCTGCGCATGGCGAAGGACACGGGGACGATTGTCTTTGTCGTCGGCCACGTGAACAAAGACGGCGAGATCGCGGGGCCGAAGATTTTGGAGCATATGGTCGACTGCGTTTTGTATTTCGAGGGCGAGCAGCAGAACGCCTACCGCATTCTGCGCGCGGCGAAGAACCGCTTCGGCTCAACCAACGAAATCGGCGTGTTTGAAATGAACGCCGGCGGACTGGCCGAGGTCGAAAACCCGTCGGCGGCGCTGCTGTCCGGCCGGCCGGCCGGCGTGCCGGGCACCTGCATCACCGCCGTGATGGAGGGGACGCGGCCGATCCTCGCCGAGGTGCAGGCGCTCGTCTCGCCGTCGGTTTTCGGCAATCCGCGCCGGATGGCTTCCGGCATCGACTACAACCGCGCCGCTTTGCTGCTGGCGGTGCTGGAAAAGCGCGCCGGTATGCTGATCAGCAATCAGGACGCCTATATTAACGTCGTCGGCGGTCTGCGCATCGACGAACCGGCCGCCGACCTTGCGACGGTGATCGCGCTGGCGTCGAGCTTTACCGATAAGCCGGTGATCGGCGACACCGTGGTTTTCGGGGAGGTCGGTTTGGCCGGAGAACTGAGACGGGTGACGATGCTCGAACAGCGAATCGCCGAGGCGGCGCGAATGAAGATTACGCGCTGCGTCTGCCCGTTTGCCGGAGAAACGCGCTGTCATGTGCCTGACGGGATCGAGGTCGTCCGTATTCGTTCGGTGCGGGAGGCGATTACGGCCTGTCTGTCGTAAAAACGGAGGCTGCGGATGGCCGGAAAGGATCGCCGCCGGCTTGATCTAAAAAAACAACCCCCGCAATGCGCCTTGGAAAAAAAGGCGCATTGCGGGGCATTTTTACGGCTTTCGCGAAGGAGACAAGACAAAAGGCGCAGGGAAGCCGCTGCGGCCGTCCCTGCGCGCTGGTGATCTGTTGCATTATACCGCACTCGACGAATCCCGAAGCTTGGCCGCTTTCCGTTCGCCGCGCGGCGTTTTGGAATCCTCCGCAGCTTCGGATTGAATAGGGAACGCCTCGACGAGAATTTCAAGCACGCGCTTGGAATCGGCTTTCAGCACCGTAACCGCCAAATTCTCATACTGGAACCGATCGCCTTCGTCGGGAATTTTGCCGAGCTGTTCGACGACCCAGCCGCTGACAGTCGAGGCATCGGCTTCATCGTCGATCTGGAAGCGATCAAACATCTCCTCCAAATCCGCGCTGCACAGAATCTTATAAATATTCTCGCCGACTGGAACAAATTCTTCGACGATCTCGTCGTGCTCGTCCCAGATATCGCCGACGAGCTCTTCGAGAATATCCTCCATCGTCACAAGACCGACTGTTCCGCCGTATTCGTCGGTGACAAAAGCCATATGCGACTTGTTGCGCTGCAAGAGCCGGAGCAGGTCGCTGATCTTCATATTTCCAGTGATGAAAACCGCGGGCTTAATGATGCTTGCCAACGGGCGGTGGGAACGGAAGACGGAATTGAAGAAATCCTTGTGGTGAATCACGCCGACGATGCTGTCGAGCGTCCCGTCGTAGACCGGCAGGCGCGAATAGCCGGAGGCTGCAAACGCGTCGGCGATTTCGTCGTTAGAGGCGGTTTGGGGAATGGCGACGAAATCGACGCGCGGCGTGAGAATATCCGCCGCCTCGCGGTCGTTAAATTCGATGGCGCTGCGGATCAGCTCGCTTTCCTGCTCGTCGATGCCGCCTTCATGCTCCGCCTCTTCGACGATGGTGATCAGCTCCTGCTCGGTGCAGCGTTTTTCCTGCTTGGCTGTAAACAGTTTGGAGATGAGCTTTTTGATCAGGGCGAAGAAGAAGTTCAGCGGCGCCAGCAGCACGGAAATCATGCGGATAATCGGCGCAGAGAACAGAGCGAACGAGTCGGGAGCGTCCTTTGCGAGGCCTTTGGGCGTGATCTCTCCGAAAATCAGGACCACGACTGTGACCAAGACCGTTGAAATCGTCGCGCCGTTTTTAGAGAACAGATTGACGAAGAACACGGTGGCGACCGTCGACAGCGTGATATTAACGATGTTGTTGCCGATCAGAATCGTAGAGATCAGCTTGTCGAAATCTTTTGAAACCTGCAAGACCGTCATGGCCCGCTTGTTTTTGTTTTCCGCAAGGTTCTTCATGCGAATGCGGTTCATAGCCAGAAACGCCGTTTCCGTGGCCGAAAAATAGGCCGACAGGAGAACCAGCGCCAGCATGACCAGAATCGTGACAACAGTACTGCCCATATGGGTAATCGTTTCCTCCAATCAAATTAGTGGTGTCGGTTTAGCAAATTTCATCACTCAACACCGGATGCAGATCGGGCGCGCATATGACGGATGCGCTTGAAAACCCATGAGCAGGATCGCGGGCTTGAAAGCCCCCGCAAACAACCGCTTAGGCGGCGGCTGCTTCGCAGGCAACGGAGGTTCGTCCATGATGTTCCCTCTTTCTTGACGAAATTGTCGCTGTGATAGAATGGTTTATCGGGGTGTCAGCCAATCTATTATATCATATGCCGTCCGCATCTGTCCATTCGCATAGGATCGGGGAATCGGCTGATATTTTGGGCGCAGGAGCGTTCAGACAGGTTTATAAACGTTGAAGCAACGAAATCAGCGCGTTCCACGAGTTTACGCGCACAAACTCGCTTTTCTCAAAAATATCCATGGAAATAGCGGTTTCACTTGATAAATCCAGCAGAACCGGAAACATTCCCGACGAAACCGCGCCGACGACGTCGGCGCTGAAATCGTTTCCGCAGTACCAGCAGCGCTCAGGCGCTACGCCGGCCTTTTTGAGCGCGGCGTCAAACAGAAGCGGGGAGGGTTTGCAGAAAACATAGTCGGCGCTGGTGATGACGAATTCAAACGAATGGTTCGGGATACAGTCCGAAATGGCGAGCCGCAGCGCGTCGCCGGAGAGCGTGATGTTGGAGATGACGGCCGTGCGGACGTTTTTTTCACGGAGCAGGGAGAGCATCTCGGATACAAACGGCATCGGCTTGTGAAAAGCATTCTGCCGGTGAAAGGCGATCTCAATTTCCAGCGGCGAGAGCGAGGTTTTCAGCCCGGCCCGGGCCATAACGCCGCGCAGCGTCGGCGTCAGCGGAATTTCGAGTCCGATTGCGTCGGCATGAGTGCGGCGGCCGATCAGCGCGTTTGCTTCGCGCCACAGCGCCAGCACGGTTTCCTCAGAGGCGGCGCGCGGGTTGTCGGCGCAGCTGAGAATCGCCCGCGCGGCGGCAACCTCGTCGAAGCGGCCCTCGTCCATCAGCGTGCCGCCGTAATCAAAAAAGATCATTTCAGGTATAAACGGTTTCATCGCTTCGTTTCTCCTTTGGCGTCCTGTAAGCCGCGGTCTTGCGCGGGCGGATAGACGTGTGCGTATTGTATCATGCGGTTCGGCAGGATGTCAAGAAAGGTAACAAATTTTGTTGTTGTATTCTGTCGATAAAGATGGTAGAATGATCGCAGCCATTGATTTTTAAACGCAATACGTCTCAGAGGGAATCGTTCATTATGGAAAATATGGAAAAACGGAGAAGAAAATTCCGGATCAAAAGCATTTTCAAATACATCGGTTTTTCGCTGGCGAGCCTCGTCACGCTGATCGTCGTCGCCTTTTGCGTCCTGCTGTACGGGCCGTTTCACCAGCTCCGCGATCTCTATGTGATTACAATGCTCGAAACGAGCGCGGCCAAATTCATGGCGACGTGGTTTCTCAGCGACGAGACGATCGCGGAGATTCTGGAAAACAACCGCCTTGAAGTCGTCGACGAGCCGTCGGATCCGTCGCTGGTCAGCGTCGCGGTTGTGAAGACGACGACAGCCGGCTCCCAAAGCGAGCCGCCGGAAACAACGCCGTTCTCCGATACGGATGTCTCGGCGGCTACCGGCGGACCGGACGAAACGACCGCGCCCGCGACGAGCTCTGAACCGCCGCAGACGACGACGGTGACGACGCTCGACCCGCTGCACACCGATGCGCCCGCGCCCGACGAGCTGTATGCCGACCATCCCGACGCCATGCCCGAGACGGACGGGCTCGACGGGCTGCAGCTCGTCAAGGTCAGCGGCAATACGTTTACGGGATATATGCTCGTCATCTCCGACCCGTCGCGCGTCTCCCTGTGCGTCTCCTATTCCATTCTGGTCAATTATACGAGCGGCTGGAACAATACCTACGGCGAGCAGCTCCGCTCCATGGCGAAGCGAAACGGCGCGGTCGCCGCGATCAACGGCGGCGCCTTTTACGATCCGGACGGCAAGGGCAACGGCGGCCGGCCGGACGGAGCGCTGTGCGTCGAGGGCAAGCTGATCTACTGGGGGCCGGAGATCGAGAGCGCGGAGGAATGCGAGGCCGAGCGGGAACGCATCCGTATGGCCATTGAAAACGGCGAGCTTGCCGCGGATTCGCCGGAGGCGCAGCCGCCGGCGCGCCGCGACTGGCAGGGCGACAAGGTCAACATCATCGGCATCAACAACGACAACATTCTGATTCTCGGCCGGTTCACCAAGGCCGAATTTCTCGAACAGGGCTTCCGCGACGCCGTCTCTTTCGACAACCCGAACCCGCCGTTTCTGGTCGTCAACGGCAAGGCCTCGACCGTCGTCGGCACGGGCGGCAGCGGCATTCAGCCGCGGACCTGTATCGGCCAGCGCGCCGACGGCGCCTTTCTCTTCCTCGTAATCGACGGCCGCGGCGCGGGCGGCAGCCTCGGCGCGACACAGAAAGAAGCGATGAATCTGATGATCGAATTCGGCGCCGTCAACGCCGCCAATCTGGATGGAGGCTCTTCGAGCGAAATGATCATTGACGGCGAAACGGTCTCCAATCCCTGCTCGTTCTACGGCCCGCGCTATATGCCCGACGGCTTTATGGTGCGTTAGAAACCGCGCAAACAGGCAGACTTTGCCGCGGATCGCTTCACCCCGACAGAGATATACGGCGTCCGTTGCCGGGAGGTATATGCGGGCTGCGCCGCGACTCGCGGGCCGCAACCGTGCGCGCGCCCGCGGATACGTCCGTAAGGCGCTGATTCTTCGAAAGGCGCCGCTTGCGCATGGGGAAGTTCACAGCATTTTCGGAATCAAGAATGCGTCAGATGGGGGAGTGGTTTTGATGCGAAAAACAATCCGCCGAACGGCTGCCGCCGCGCTTCTCGGCCTGTCTCTGCTGTTTCTTGCCGCCTGCAACGACGATGCCGCAAAGCCGCGGCGCGGGGAAAGCTACATCACCCCGCCGGAGCGAACGACGCTGATGACGCCCGATACGCTGCCGGTGACGCTGCGCACAACCGCGGCGTCTCTGCCCGCGACCCAGCCGCCGGAAACGACCGCGGCAACCGTTCCCGCGACAGAACCGGCGACGACGGCCGATCTCTTCGCCCTGTCGATTGCGCCTCCGGAAAACGCCAACGCGGCCGCGCCTCTCTCCATCCGCACCTACGACGGCTATCATCAGCCGTGCCATCCCAAGGTTTTGTATTTTGAAGAGGGGTGGAACGGCTATCGCTACTGGATGGCGTATACGCCCTATCCCTACTGTGAGGACAGCTTTGAAAACCCCTGCCTCGCCGTCTCACAGGACGGCTATGAATGGTTCGCGCCGGAAGGGATTTCCAATCCCGTCACCGGCAACCCGCCTACGTTTGAAAATAGCGCCCACTATTCCGATCCGCACCTTCTCATGAACGGGGACGAGATGGAGCTCTGGTTCCGCTACAACCCGTCGTACGGCGACGGCGTCAACGCCGACTCCAACGAGGGGGTGATTCTGCGGATTCGTTCCACCGACGGTATTGTCTGGACGGAGCCGGAGGAGCTTTACCGGAGCCGCGCCGACCGCAATCCGGTGCTGAGCCCGGTCGTGATGCTGGAAGACGGCGTCTATACGATGTGGTACGCTAAGCGCGACGGCTGTCTGTACCGGACACGATCCGAAGACGCGAAAACATGGTCGGAACCGGAGAAAACAGACCTCGCCGCGGCGGGCAGCCGGATCTGGCATCAGGACATGATCCGCACCGACCTCGGCTATGAGATCGTTTTCTGCGCCCGGCCGGCCGGCGCGCAGTCGAATCTGCACGACCTCTCGCTCTACTACGCCGCCAGCTACGACGGCGTGCATTTTACCGAACCGGTGCGGATCGTCTCGCCGCGCAAAGGGACGGACGCGCACGACAACGCCTCGATCTACCGCGCGTCGATTCTGAAAATCGACGGCTTTTACCGGATCTATTACAGCTCGATGAGCGAACGCTACGTCTGGAAAATCAGCCTGTGCGAGGGCGGGAGTATTTCCGACCTGAAAGGCATGGGAAAATAGAGGGGTGTGTTTTGTCCGTGAAGAAAAAACTGGTGCTGATCTCGCATGACGCGCTTGTCGGCGAGGATCTCGCGTATTTGCAAAAGAGCGAGCCGTTCCGCTCGCTGCTTCGCGACGGCGCGAGGATTCGGTCGCTGCGCTCAATTTATCCGACCGTCACCTATCCGGCGCACGCGTCGCTGATCACCGGCGTGTATCCGGAGCGGCACGGCGTGGTCGGCAACGAGGTGTGTTCGATCGGCACGCTCGGCGCGCCGTGGAACTGGTTCCGTCCCGCCAACAAATCCAAGTCGCTGTTTACCGCCGCCAAGGAAGCGGGGATGACGACGGCGGCCGTCTTCTGGCCAGTGACGGGCAACGACCCGGACATCGATTATCTGGTAGACGAATACTGGCCGCAGTCGCCGGACGAGACGATGCGGGAGGCGCTGCTGCGCGCCGGGACGAGCGAGGCGCTCTATGACGCCGTCGTTGAAAATCGACTTGGCCTGCTGGGCGGATCCCCAAGACCGGTACACCCGCAGTTCGACGAGTTCGTCGTCGCCGTGGCCTGCGATATCATCGAGACGTACAAACCCGATCTGATCGCGCTGCACCCGGCCAACGTCGACGCCGCGCGCCATGGAAACGGCGTTTTTTCCGAGCCGGTAACGCAGTCGCTGGACGAAGTCGCCAGAATGACGCAGGACGTGATCGACGCGGCCAAGCGCGCCGGCACGTTTGAAGAGACGGATTTTGTGATCCTCAGCGACCACGGACAGATGGACGTCACGCGCGCCGTCAATCCCAACGTCGTCTTTGCCGAGCGCGGCCTGATCAAGACCGACGATGCGGGCAATTTTCTCGATTACAGCGCCTTTTGCCAGTCCTGCGGGATGAGCGCTTATGTCTATCTGAAAAATCCCTCCAACCTCGGCGTGCAGGAGACGGTCGCCGACCTGCTCGAAGAAATGCGGCGCGACGGGCGCTATGGAATCTCCGAGGTTCTGACGCGCGAGGAGGCCGCGCGTCGGGAGCACCTGTACGGGAGTTTCTCCTTTGTCATCGAGACCGACGGCACGACGACGTTTGGAAACCGCTGGACGCCGCCGGTGTCGTCGCCGCTGACGAACTCGGATTACCGCTTCGGGCTGGCGACGCACGGCTATCTGCCCGACAAGGGCGCGCAGCCCGTCTTCATCGGCTGCGGCCCCTCGTTTCGAAGGGGCGCAAGCGTCGAGCGCCGGCCGCTCGTCGACTGTGCGCCGACCTGCGCGGCGGCTCTCGGGCTGTCGATGCCGTGGGCGCAGGGGCAGGCTGTGACCGAACTCTTGAATCACTGATGCGGAAAGGGAGCGGAGAATATGAAGCAAACGGAAAACCGGACAGACTATGCGGGGCTGAACGGGACGCACTCGATTCGTGTGCCCGATTGGGGGCCGTTTTCAAAGCGGCTGATGGGGATTTCGCATGTGGCGAATCCGGCCTATGGGTATCGGTTTGATTTCTGCGCGTATCCGCAGCGGCAGCGCGGCCGGGCCTTTGTGCCGTATATAGGCAGCGGCTATCACCCGTGGGAGGCGAACGCCGACCTGACCTACTATGTTCACCGCCATGACATTGAGTGGAAAGATCAGGTCTACTGCGACATGGCCTATTATCAAATCGCGCCGGATTCATGGGTCTGCCGCGCGGAATTTGTCAACAAGAGCGGTCGGACGCAGAACTTTGAGCTGCACAATCAGGCTTCTATGATCTATACGACCGGCCTCTCCCCGAGCTCATTGGAGCTGATCCCGGCGCGGCCGCGCCTTGCCGTCGGCGACCGGTGGTTCGGCGCCGAACATCCGGAGGAGTTTGTCAGCGGCTCGGTCACGGCGGCGGAGAGCCTGCAATATAACGGCGCGATGAAAGGCGAGCACCTGGAAAGCGGCTTTGTCGACGCGGTCGGTCTGCGCTTTAACCGCGCCGCGGGAGACAGGGTCAGCTATACGATTACCGTGCCGGAGACTGCTGAGCTGCCGCACCTGCTGATTCGCTACCGGCTCGAAGCTGGAAAGCGGGCGTCGCTGCGTTTCAGCGGTCTGTACGGTGGGACGGCGGTTTTATCGGGCGGCGAGGGCTTTCTGCTGCATGATCTGCGCCTCTGGAAAAAAACGCCCGGCGACTATCAATTCAGCATCGAGGGCTTGGGCGGCGACGCGCTCATTCTGGACGGCTTTTTACTCTGCGAGGAAAACCATACGGGCGCGACGAGCTTTGAGCCCGGTAAAAACGAGCGCCGGCCGCGCATCGTTGGCAGCACGGCGCATGCCGCGGCGCTGAAATATGACAACTGCCCCTATTATTACGGCGTCGCCGCCGACAACCGCTATCGAACGGCCTTTGTCAACCGCTACGATCCGGCCTCCGACGAGTTTGTGCTCGACCTGATCAACAGTACGGTTCGGCTGCCGGAAAAGGGGAGCGTCGTGGTCTACACGAGCCTTTGCGCTTGCAACAGCGCCGAGGCTGTTCAGGCGTGGCTGGCCGAACCCGCGCCGGAGCCGTCCGCGCTCGAACGGGCGTATCGCCGTATCCGAAAGACGGCGGTGCGCTTTGAGGGCAACGGCGCGGGCAGGCGGTATGAGCGCAGCCAGAACCGCATGGCGGCGATGACGATGACGAACATCGTCTATCCGGTCCGCTGCATGGGGCAATTTGTCAAGCACTTTACGCCCGGCCGCGGCTGGGACTGTCTGTATACATGGGACTCCGGCTTTATCGGCCTCGGCCTCGACGAATTCAGCTTAGAACGCGCCGTTGAAAACCTCAACGCCTACCTGACGGACGAGGGCGACCGCGAGCGCGCCTTTATCCATCACGGGACGCCGCTGCCGGTGCAGGCGTATTTGTATCAGGACATCTACAATAAGAGCGGCGACGCGGCGTTTCTCGCCCATTACTACGGCCGCGTCAAGGGTTTCCACACCTTTTTGAGCGGCAGAAGTGTGGGTTCAACGACGGCGGAGTTTCGCTCGGGGCTGTTGAAAACATGGGATTATTTTTACAATTCCGGCGGCTGGGACGATTATCCGGCTCAGGTTTTCAGCCGCAAAAACGGGCTGTATCCGCGCGTCGCGCCGATGGTCACAAACGTTCATTTTATCAATCTCTGCAAAATCCTCGCCATCGCCGCGCAGCGTTCAGGCAGAGCAGAGGACGTTTCGACGTATGAAGCGGATATCGCGCGCGTTGCGCGGGCCATCGACCGCTACGCATGGGACGAAGCGGCGCAGACGTATTCCTATGTTCTTCACGACGAGGCAGGCGAGGCGGCCGGAGTGCTGCGCGACGGCGCGGGCGTCAACCACGACATGGGCCTCGACGGGCTGTATCCCGTGCTGGCGGGGCTGTGCGACCGGGAACGGGAGGAAACGCTGCTCCGAAAGCTCTTTGACTCCAAACGTTTTTGGTCCCCGGTCGGGCTCTCGACGGTCGATATGACCGCGCCTTATTACAACCCCGACGGATACTGGAACGGATCGGTCTGGATGCCGCACCAGTGGTTTTTCTTTAAATGCTTGTTCGATCTCGGCCGGCCGGAGCTTTCCTATCAAATCGCCAAGCGCGGCTTGGAGGTCTGGAAGCGCGAAAACGACGCGACCTATGACTGTTTCGAGGTGTTCGATATCGCGTCGGGCCGGGGACAGGGCTGCCAGCATTTCAGCGGTCTGTCTACGCCGGTCATGAAATGGTATGCCGCGCTCTACCGGCCGGGGACGGTCACGGCGGGGATCGAGACGCTCGTCGATGCGCTGGACTATGACGAAACCTCCGGCGCGCTGACGGCGGAGCTGACGGCTTACGGCGGGCGCATGGGGCTGCTTTGTTCCGTTGGCGAGGCTGCGGATTACCGCGTATCGGTCAACGGCGAGCCGGTTGACGGCGCGGTGCTGGAACCGGGGACGGTCGCGCTTTCGCTGGAAACCGGCGCGTCTCTGCGCGCGCCGCGGCCGTATCGCATCGAGATCGTTCCCCGCTGACCGCAGGCGTGTAAAAATAAATTTTTCTTGTATAAAACAGAGAAAAACGGAAAAGCTTATATCGTGACATAAATTCTATATGAGAACGGAGTTGCTTTATATGAGCTTTTTTGACCGTCTGGCGCTGATCTTAGTGATCATCGGGGCGCTGAACTGGGGAAGCGTCGGAATATTCAAGTTTGACTTTGTCCAGGCTATCTGCGGCGACATGTCGACGTTATCGAGAATCATCTTTGCTCTCGTCGGCATCGCGGGGCTTTGGTGCATTTCGCTTTTGTTCCGGGACAGACACAACGACTGAGTTTGAATCATCCGAAGGAGGGGCGTCGCCCCTCCTTTTCTTTTGTGTGTGAAACATTACAGCGTGGAAAAGAATGTCGCAAAAAATGGGCTCATGTTGTTTTTGAGAGTCGACCGATTGCAATATTTTTGCCGTTGTGATATAATGAATCAAGAAAACGGCGTGCAGAAATGGAACCAAAATCTGTCTGGACGGTGAAAAAAGAGGCATAGCGGCTGGCTTGTGCCGAATAAAAATCAAACGGACGGTTATCATTTCGTACCTATAAACAGAAAGGCATTTTTAGAAAAAATGATAGAACAGCTTGACTTTATACGGGATCTGACACTGCTGTCCTCGGCGATTCGATTGGTGATCGCCATGCTGTTCGGCGGCATTATGGGGATGGAGCGCGGGCTGAAAAAACGGCCGGCGGGCTTTCGGACGTATATGCTCGTCTGCGTGGGCTCGGCGCTTGTGATGCTGACGAACCAATATTTGATCAATACATATGCGCTCGCCGATCCGGGGCGTCTCGGCGCGCAGGTCATCAGCGGCATCGGTTTTCTCGGCGCGGGTACGATCATCGTCACCGGACGCAATCAGGTCAAGGGGCTGACGACCGCCGCCGGTCTATGGGCCGCCGCCTGTCTAGGCTTGGCCATCGGCATCGGTTTTATCGAGATCGCCGTGATGGCGTTTGTACTGATGTATGCGTCGCTGACGGTTTTTCACAAGATCGACAAGTTTTTTGTCGGCCGTTCGCGGATTTTGGATCTGCTCGTCGAGTTCAAATCCATCCAGTATATGAACGGCTTTATGAAAATGCTGCGCGAAAAGGGCATCAAAATGTCCAACATCGAATATATCCGCAACAACGACGACGGAAGCGATTCAACGGCTATCGTCGTGACGCTGGTTTTGAAGCAGCACGGGACGCACGCGGACTTTATCAGCGAGCTGACGACCATTGAGGGGATTAAGAACATCGAAGAAATTTTATAGAAAGAGAACTGCGCGGGGGATGCGGTACGGCCGGAAGACCGTACCGATGTCGGAGTTGGCGGCTCGGAACGGCAATCCGGAAA
>QAMX01000152.1 GCA_003149835.1 Clostridiales bacterium | reverse complement strand
TATACCGACTGCGCGCTCAGAAAGTCGCGCGAGCAGGCGGAGTATATCAAGGAGATCGCCACGCGCGCCGAGCTGGTGCGGCGCGGCAAGGTCGACCGCAAGACCGACAACATGCTCAAAATCACCACCGACGGCCGCAAGGCCGCGCTCGACATCCGCCTCGTCGAGCCGAATGCGCCGGCCAACCCCGCCTCAAAGGTCATGGCCTGCGCCGAGCGGGTCTGGTCGATCTGGAAGGCGCGCTATGACGAGGGCGTCACGCAGCTCGTTTTCTGCGACACCTCGACGCCAAAGGATTCCTTTAATATTTACGACGAGCTGCGCAACCTGCTAATACGTCTCGGTATGCCGGCGGAGCAGATCGAATTTATTCATGACGCGACGACGGAGAAAAAGCGGGACGCGCTGTTTGCGCGCATGAACGCGGGCGAGATCCGCGTGCTCGTCGGCTCGACGTTTAAGCTCGGTCTCGGCGTCAACGTGCAGGACAAGCTCTATGCGCTCCATCACATCGATATCCCGTGGCGGCCGGCCGACATGGTTCAGCGCGAGGGGCGCATTCTGCGGCAGGGGAACACAAATCAAAAGGTGGAAATCTTCCGCTATATCACCGACGGCAGCTTCGACGCCTATTCGTGGCAGCTTTTGGAGACAAAGCAGCGCTTTATCGCCCAGCTGCTGACCAATTCCGTCACCGAGCGCAGCGGCGCCGACCTCGACGACGCGGTGCTTTCCTATGCCGAGGTCAAGGCGCTCGCCGTCGGCAATCCGCTGATCCGCGAGCGCGTCGAGGTTTTCAACGAGATCAGCCGCCTCAAAACGCTGCGGCGGCGGCAGGAGGAAAACGAGGCCGAGCTGCGCGCGTCGCTGGTCGCGTTTCCGCAACGGATCGCCAACGCGCGCCTTTCGGCCGACACGGCGGCGCTCGACGCGCAGCACTATGCGGTCGAGCGGGTGCCGAACCGCCCCGACCGGCGCGAGATGGGCGCGCAGATCCTCTCGGCGCTCGCCAATAACGAGATGAAGCCGGAGGAGACGCTGCTGTTTCGCTATCAGGGCTTTGATGTATACCTTCCGGCTCATATGCTCCGGGAGAACGCCGGCGTGTGGCTGTGCGGGAGCGGGCGCTATTATGTGGAAATCGGCGAATCCGAGCTGGGCGCGGTCGTCCGGCTCGACCATGTGCTCGACGGCCTCGCCGCGCGCGCCGAGGCGCTGGAACGGCAGGCGGCTGCGATGGAGGAGCGCCGCCGCGACATGGAGCAGGCGCTCGGCCGCACCGCCGATTACAGCGGACCGATCGCGGAGCTGGAAAAGCGGCTGGAAAAGATCGACCGCAAGCTCGGCGTGGAGGAGCGCCGGTAGGGCATAGCCGCGCCGCGGCGGGCGCACACATGGGTGCGCTCCCTTGCGGTGGTTTCGAAGCGCGCGCTGTGTCTCCGGAATCTTTTGAACCCTGTGCCTTGGGATTTGTTTCCGAGGGCAAACGGCTTTGCCGGTTCATCGTGGGGCGCAGGGGCGAACCTGCGTGGTCTCCCGCGCTCTGGCCGGAGAAGACCGCATGGGCGGACGGCCGCCGTGGTACAGATCACAAAGCAGACGATTTTATCACGCAAAGGAGAGGTTCTTATGCCCGCAGACCTGCGGCTCGGCAACATTACAAATCTGGACGTCGGTCAGGCGGTGGATGCGCTCGCCAACGCCTACGGCGCGGTGATCCGCGCCGGACTTCCGCTGCGGCTGCTGCCGTCGGTGATGCTCTGGGGGCCGCCGGGCGTCGGCAAGTCGCAGGGCGTCAGGCAGCTCGGCGCGCGCATCGCCGCCGAATGCGGCAAGCGGGTGTCGATCACCGACGTGCGGCTGCTGCTCTTTAACCCCATCGACCTGCGCGGCATCCCGACCGCAAACGCCGACAAGACGCTGGCGGTCTGGCTCCGCCCGCAGATTTTTGAGATGGACGGCGGCGCAGACGTCGTCAACATCCTGTTTTTAGACGAAATTTCCGCCGCGCCGCAGTCGGTTCAGGCGGCGGCTTATCAGATCACGCTCGACCGCCGCGTCGGCGAACACGCGCTGCCGGAAAACTGCATCGTCATCGCTGCGGGCAACCGCGTCACGGATAAGAGCGTCGCCGTCAAAATGCCCAAGGCGCTCGCCAACCGCCTCTGCCACTTCGAGATCCGCGAGGATTTTGAGAGCTGGCGTGCGTGGGCGGTCAGGCAGGGGATTCATGAGAAGGTCGTCGCCTTTCTCTCCTGCCGCCCCGATTTTCTCATGCAGTTTTCCACCGAAAACGACGATCTCGCCTTTGCGACGCCGCGCGCATGGGAGATGGTTTCCAATATCCTGAACTACGTCTCCGATGACGTCGGCGCGGTCTATCCGCTGATCTCCGGCTGTATCGGCGGCGGCGCGGCGTTTGAGTTCCGCTCCTGGAACGATCTCTATGCGCGCCTGCCCGACGTCGAGGCGATTTTTGCCGGTAAAAGCGTTCCGGTTCCGCGGGAGGCCGACCTGCTCTACGCGACGGTCTCTGCGCTCGCCGCGCACGCGCGAAAGCATATAGACGACCGGCAGGGGATCGCCCATTCGCTCGCCTACGCGGTCAAGCTGCCGCCCGACTTTGCGACGGTTCTGTTCCGCGACTATATGAGTCTCTCGCCCGAGCTGAAAAACAGCCTGATCACGATGCCCGATTTCTCGGCGTGGCTCGCCAAAAACGGGCGGTATTTCAACCGATGACGCCGGACTCGGCAGTCCTCCGAAAGCTGACGGAGCGGCTGTTCGCGGCGCGGATGCGCGTGCTCGCAGACAGCTGCTTTTTTGGCATGCTGCTTTTGCAGCTCCGCTTCGCCGCCGATACGGAGGTTGAAACGGCGGCGACCGACGGCATCCGCCTCTACTTCAACCCTGATTTTGTCGCCGGACTGTCGGACGACGCGCTCGATTTTCTGCTCTACCACGAGGTCATGCATCTGGCGCTGCGGCACGCCGTGCGCGGCCGCTCGGCGGATGCCGGGCGCTTCGACGAAGCGGCCGACATCGTCGTCAACTCCAATATCCTGCGCGCCCGTGGGCTCTCAGCGCCGCCTTTCATCGACGGCGCGGCGTTGCCGTACAAAGCGCCCGACGGCTCGGAGGGCTGGCTGCATACCGCCGAATCGCTCTGTGCGCTGCTCGCCGCGGCGGATGGCGACGGCGATGACGATGGAGATGGCGACGGCGAGGACGACGAGGGAGACGGCAACGGCGACGGTGACGGCGATGGCGACGGCAAGGGCGACGGCGATGGAGATGGCGACGACGAGGACGACGGCGATGGAGATGGAGATGGCGACGACGAGGGCGACGACGAGGGCGACGGCAAGGGCGATGGCAAGGGCGATGGCGACGGCGACGGGATGGGCAGCGGTTCCGGCTCCGGCCGGAACGGAGGACGTTCAAACCGCCGAAACGACCGCATCGACAGCCATGAGCGCTGGGGGCAGGGCGACAGCGCGGCGTTTTTAAACGACAAGTGGACGCGCGCGGTGAAAAACGCCGCCGAGGCCGCCGTCAATTACGGCGGCGCGGGGATCGGGTTTGAGGGCGAGATGCTGCGCCGCCTGCTCGGAACGCTAAAGCCTCCGCAGACAGACTGGCGCGAGCTTTTGAACAATTTTGTGCAGGAGGAGATCACAGACTATTCGTTCGAGCCGCCGGACCGGCGCTTCGGCGACGGCGACTTTTTCCTGCCCGATTTCAACGCGCCCAGCGACACGGTGCGCGATCTGCTCTTTGCCGTCGATACCTCCGGCTCGATCAGCGACGCGGCGCTGACGGCGGCGTTTTCCGAGATCAAAGGCGCCATCGACCAGTTCGACGGGCGTCTGGCGGGAAAGCTCTGCTTCTTTGAGTGCGGCGTCACAGAGCCGGTCGATTTCGAGAGCGTCGACGAGCTTTTGGCGGTCAAACCGCACGGCGGCGGCGGAACCAATGTCAACGCCGTGTTCGAATGCGCGGCACAGCGCTTTGAGCCCGACGAGCTGACGTCAATCATCATCCTGACCGACGGCGAGTGCCGTTATCCAAAGGAGTGCGCGGCCAACGGCGTGCCGGTGCTGTGGCTGATCAACAATGAGCGCCATACGCCGCCGTGGGGAAAGGTGGCGCGGATCCGAGCAGAGTGAGGCACAGGTTCCTGTCCGATTCAACGGCTTCCTGATTGTAAACCTATGCGGCGTATGATATAATATCATGTATGTGAGGACTTTTTGCAGAACGAGGAGTGGGAGTGCATGAATAACCGCATAATTGCCGACATAACAAATTTCATTTTTGTTGACGATAAGCCGCAAAAAGCAGATATCATTTTTTTGCCCGGCGGTTCATTTCCTGAGCAGGGCGAATATGCCGCAAAACTTTACAAGCAAGGATATGCGGATAAACTCCTGCCGTCCGGTGGAGTAAGCGTGAAAAGCGGAAAGTTTGCCGGTGCGAAATCAAAACAGGATATTTACAAGAAAGACTATCAAACGGACTCCGAATTTTTGACCGATGTGCTGATTCAAAACGATGTGCCGGAAACGGTCATTTACGCCGAAACCGAAGCGGGGCACACCAGGGATAACGCCTTTCTGTCACGTGTTGTTGTTGATAAAAGCGGACTTGAAATTAAAAAAGCGATCATCATCTGCAAGACCTTTCACGCTCGCCGCTGCCTGATGCTTTATCAGCTTGCGTTTCCTGAAACAGAAATGATCGTTTGTCCTTTTGAAGCCTACGGTATCAATCGGGATAATTGGCATACTTTTGAATATGGCATTGAGCGGGTATTAGGCGAGCTGGCTCGCTGTGGAAATCAATTTGCAGATGATCTCAAAAAATATCTGATCGGAATATGACCGAACAAAGCGATCCCCAGCCGAAAGTGTCTTCGGCTGGGGATTGTTTTGTCTGTGTGGACGCAGCGAATAAACAAGCGGCTGTAAAAGTCAACCCTTGATCAACTGACGCTGTGTTTTGCTCATCAGAAAGGCTGAGGCCGGAGGAAAACAACGAAATTTTTGTTTTCCTCCGGCCTCTCCCGCAGTCAAGCGACGCTGAAACCGCACATGGGTTCAGCTTACTTTACAAACGGACAAAATATTCGGTGAATCAAGGTCAGTTTGCCCTGCCGATCAGTTCCCTGAACGTATCGGCGATGACATAGGCCGTATCGGGGCCGGCCGAGTTCGTCTCTTCGTAGTGATGACGCCAGGAGCCCTGCGGATACTGGCTGATGTAGGGCAGGGTGGGATGCAACAGCCAGTCGTTGGGCGTGACGATATAGCCCATCATATCGTTGGCCTGTCCGAGGACGATCAGATCCTCATAATTGTCGCCGAAATCGCGGCCTGTGGCTTCGGCGATATCGACGAGGAGATCAATCGGCTCCGCGTCGGGGTTGTGCGGATCCTTGTAATAGTCGCCGGTACCGCCTTCCAGCATTCCGCCGTAGACGAGTTCGGGGAAGATTTCACCCGGCATCAGGATGAGCCCCTTGATACGGTCGCCGTCTTTCTGGTAGAACTCAAAGTAGTGCATTTCGCTCGATGCGATGTTGGCGAGATTGTCTGAGACGACCTGATAATAGGTGTCGGCAAAACCGATGAGCGTCTGGACGAGAATTTCCTGCTGATCGAGCGTCCCCTCGTTTAACAACCGTAGATACGTCGTCAGGGCGTTGGCGGCGGCGCTGCCTAGCGTTTGAAGGCTGGCGATGCTGTCGTGCGTGTTGCGCAGGCCGGTATCGAGATCCTTAATATAGGTGCGCGTGTTGATGATGTTCAGCTGCGCAAGCAGCGCGAGCAGGAAGTTGTCAAGCTCGGCTTCAAAGACCGTAGAGACGGTGTTGAGCTTCGGCGCCAGCTCGATTTCATCCGCAGCGGTGATGCTGCAAACGAGCTCGCCCGTGCGTTTACCGGTGAGCTGCGTGGCTCGCCAATGCTTATGCGCCTCGTTGCGCGGCGTAAAGTCGCTGGGCAGCGTCTGATACCGGTTGGTGCGGATCAGGCCGCCGATGGCGCCGGTGAAGAACATGAAATCGGCGTCGTTATTCTGCGTGTCCAGATAATCCTGGAACGGGTCGAGGAAGTCGGCGCTGATATACCGGTTCGCTTCTTGCAGCGCTTCAAGGTGCGTGCCGAAGTGAACGATGTAGAGCTCGTTTGAACCGTCGGAAGGCGCGAAACGGAACCGCGTGATGATTTCGGCGTTGTCGGTAACCGTCGGATATCTCCTGTCCTCCACGAGCAGTTCGGGGTAACCGGTCTGTTCGCCGGCGTCAACGGTACCGACATAGAGCGAACCGGTCTTGCGCGCGTGATAAGCGGCGACGGAGACGTCGCAGATGCTGGTCATAACCTGCTCCATATAGGCGTCGTCCTTGCCGTCTTCGAGCATCGGCCCCCAGATGCCCATCGTGTCGATGGTCGAGTGGTTGTGCGCTGAGAGGATGTGTACCTCGCGGATGCCGTTTTCATGGATAAAGGGGGCGAGGCGGTCGCGGATGCGGTTGATATCGGCGCGCGCCATGCCGATGGTCTCGACGGAGACGAGGATGATGCCTCCGCGGCCGGTGTTGTCGTCGATGTAGGCGGCCCGAACGTACGGGGCGTCGAGATAGCCGAGGCAGGACCAGTCTAACTCAAAGCCCGCCATATAGTATTGGGTAGCTTCGGGCGTGTAGTCCGTGAGTTCCATGCCGTTGATTTCAGACAGCAGCGCCTGATAGTCGGCGTCGAGCTGTGCGTCGGCCGAGGAGCCGTTGGCGAGGAAATCGGCGAAATTCTGCGCCGCAGCCGCTTCGGCGGCTTCCTGCGTCGAGCCGGCTTCGACATAGCGCGCCGCGGCAGCAGCGAGGACGTCGGCCGTTCCGGCCGTCAGAGCCGTTTCGGCGGCGCCGAACTGCGCGTTGAACGCGGCGAGGTCGCTTGCGAAGGTCGCGGAATTCGCCAGCAAAGAGTCAGGGCTGAAAGGCGGGTCAATCGGCAGCACGCGGTTGATAAAGCTCGACAGCGTTTTCACCATGGCCGACGGATAGCGGTTGGGGTCGGCCTGCATCGCGTTGAGTTTCAAAACCAGCGCTTTCAGGTTGGCCGGAAGGTCGTCCGGGTCGAAGGAGAGGTCCTCGTTCAGAATATCCCGGCTGTACAGGAGACCGGTCGCGGGCAGATCCTCGACCTTGTAGGACATAAAGGGCACGCCGTCGGGGAGCAGGGACTCTTTGGCAAAGCCGACGGTCCAGGTGCTACCGGGAGCCGCGACGTCAAACGGATCGTCGCCGGCCGCTAAATCGGCGGCGATGCTCGACGCGGCATTGGCCGAGGCGTTGGTGTAATAGCCCTGATCCTGTGCCGCCAGCAGCAGCTGTTCAGCCGGGGAATCGTCGTTGACGCCGATGCCGACCGAGTAGATCGACATACCGAAATCCCTCGTCAAATGCGCCTGATCAAGCGTCTGCTCGGTGCAGATTGACGTCATGAGGAGACCTGTGCCAAGCGTGAGCTCGTCGAGCGGATCGTTATAATACTTGGCTTGTCCGGCGGAAACGAGGACGATGGCGCGGCGGGAGCCCGCTCTGCCGTTTTCTTGCAGGTAATTGGTCGCCGTCACAAGGCCGGCCTCGATATTCGCCGCCTTGTGCGATTTGGTGGTGACGTTGATGGTGGAGCGGAGGATCGTTTTGACGGAGGTGAGATGATATGCGACGGTGGCTTCTTTGGCAAAGGTGACAATGGCTACCTTCGCATTGTCGTTCTGATCAATAATTTCCGTGATCAGATCCTTCGCGGTGCGCTTGGCGACGGCCATGCGCGTCTCGTAGCAGCCGGAGAGAGCGCCGGTGCTATGCGTGTGGTTTTCCGTACAGGTGAGAATGTCCTCGTCCATGGCCGATGAGCGGTCAAAAACGATGACGACATCGAGGGGATCGCTGGCCTCGGTCGCAGAGGCTGGCGTGACCGGCAGCAGGCCGACCATCATCACGCACACGAGCAGCAATGCGAGAATTTGCCGTTTTTTCATTCGAATTCCTCCTTTAATATGATGACAATATTGTGAACGCTTCATTTTTAAGCGAAGCGATTCAACCGAAATCATTTGTATGTTGGATAGGTCTCCCAAAAACACCGGAGCGTTGCTGGCGGCTTTCTGCGCCGGAAGTGTTTTGCTTTAAAAGTGGTATTTTGCGCAGCTTGTTTCGCTGAGACGTTAAAAAAAGTTAATCTGATGCCTTGCGTGTATATAAATTATAATGATATAGTTGCATTAATTCTGTCAAAATGTGTCGAAAAAATGTAATTTGAAAAATATTATGATGATATATATCGAGTAAAGAATGTGATTCGTCATGAAAACGGAGTTATATTTTTAAATATCACATGAAAAAATGATATAGAAGCTGCTGGAAAAGCAACGCCCGATTCGGATACGGCGAATCTTGCGGCGGCGGGCCATAGAAGCGCTTTGCGGCTATAAAATCTATAAAAAAGCCGCATGGAAAACAGATTTCATGTTTTCCATGCGGCTCGGAATGCGCAGCGTGTCCGTGGGGAAGACCGCGCTGCGGCGATGGGGATGAACGGGAGAAAGCGAAGAAGCGGTGGCTGTGATGCCGGGGCAAAGGCGCGGTTTTAGCCGCGCGCCTTTTCGTCGCGGGCCTGCCGGAGCTGGTCGGCGGCGGCGGCGCGCGTCGCGTCGGTAATTGTTTCGCCGCCGTTGATACGCGCGATTTCCAGAACGCGGCCGTCAAAGTCGAGCGGCGAAACCTCTGTGACCGTCCGCTCGCCCTGCGCGGCCTTGCGGATCAAAAAGTGCGCGTCCGCGAACACCGCGAGCTGCGACAGATGCGTGACGCAGAGGATCTGCCGTTTTTCCGATAGCGCGGCGAGCCGTTTGGCGACGCGCGAGGCGGCGACGCCGCTGATCCCCGCGTCGATCTCGTCGAACACGAGCGTCGGCGTATTGTCGGCGGTCTGCACGGTGTTGAGCGCAAGCATGATCCGCGACAGTTCGCCGCCGGAAGCGGTCTTGGCGAGCGGGCGTTCCTGCTCGCCGCGGTTGGCCGAGATATAAAATTCGGCGAGGTCGATCCCGTCGCCGCCGAGAATGACGCGGCCCGCGCGCTCGCGGCGGGCAAAGCGCACCGAAAAACGCGATCCGGCCATCCGAAGATAGGCGAGCTCCTCGCAGATCCGCGCCGAAAAGATTTCCGCCGCGGCTTTGCGGGTCTCTGACAGCCGCTCTGCAAGGGTCAAGGTTTTTTGGTACTGCGCCGAGTAATCGGCGGCGAGCCGGCCGGCGCGCTCCTCAACGGTCGCCAATCGGTCAAGTTCCGCGCGGGCCTCGTCGAGCGCCGAGCAGACGGCTTCGAGCGTACCGCCGTATTTGCGTTTGAGCTGATTCAAAAGCGAGAGCCGCGCTTCGAGCTCGTCGAGTTCTTTTTCGGAAAAGCTGCTGGCTTCCAGAGCCGTTTCTAAGGTTTCTGCGCTGTCGCGCAGCAGCGCGGCGGCCTCCGTGAGCTGACCGTACGCCTTGTCGAGCTCGGCCGCCCCGTGCTCGCAGAGCGGCAGCAGCGCGCGCGCGGCGGCCTCGGCGCTTTCCGCCGCCGTTCCGTCAAAGCCTTGGAGCGCCCGCAGCGCGCCGGAGAGCGCGGAGACGGTTTTTTCAGCGTTCTGTGCGGCGAGCCGGCGGCCGAGCAGCTCGTCGTCCTCGCCGGGGGTGACGTTGGCGGACTCGATCTCATTGATGGTATAGCTCAGCAGGTCGCGCCGCTGTTCGAGGCTGCCGCTGTCGGCGAGCAAGGCGCGCTGTTCGGCGCGGATGGCTTTCAGCGCTTGCAGCGCCTCTGTGTATTCAGCGAGCAGCCCGTCTGTCTCGGCAAACCGGTCTAAGATTTTCAGGTGCTCGGCCGAATCGAGCAGCGACCGGCTGTCGTGCTGGCCGAGGCTTTTGCAGAGCAGCGCGCCGAGCTCGCGCAGCGCCGAGAGCGGGGTAGGCATGGCGTTGACATGGCAGAGGTTGCGGCCGTCGGCGTAGACGCGCCGAGCCACCGTCAGCGTCCCGGCCTCTCCGGCGGGCAGGCCGAGCGCTTCTAAACGGCCGCGGAGCTCTTCGCCGCAGTCCTCGAAGACCGCGGATACAAACGCCTGCTTTTCCCCGGTGCGGATGATGTCGCGTGAGGTGCGTTCGCCCAGCAGCGCGCCGATGGCGTCGATGATGATGGATTTTCCCGCCCCCGTCTCTCCCGTCAGGACGTTGAACCCGGGCTGAAACGCAATTTCGGCGCGGGCGACGACGGCGATGTTTTCAATGTGGAGCAGTTTCAGCATAGCACAGTACCCTCATCAGGCGAGACCGCCGCGGCAAAGCGGCGGCGCGGTTATTTTAACATCGCTTGTATCTCGGCGCAGAGCTCGCAGGCGTGTTTTTCGTCGCGCATGACCAGAAAGATCGTGTCGTCGCCCGCGAGACTGCCGACGATATTGGGGAGGTTCATGTTGTCGATGGCCGCGGTCGCCGCGCTGGCGACGCCGGAAAGCGTTTTGATCACGACCATATGGCCGGCGTAATCGATGCGGACGACGCTTTCCCGGAAAATATTGCGGAAGCGCGCGGCGAATTCCCCGGGCGCGTCCGCCGCGGCGACGGCGTATTTGTATTTGTCGTCGTGGTCTAAGACCTTGACGAGGCGAAGCTCCTTGATGTCGCGGGAAACCGTGGCCTGCGTGACGCGAAAGCCGGCCGCGCGGAGCCTGTCCGACAGCTCCTTCTGCGTTTCGATCGGCTCCTCTTCGATCAGCTTCAAGATCAGATTATGGCGTTGAAACTTCATGTGCTTCTCCGTTCCGCGGCCTCGCCGCGTTGTATTTCAGACTGCGGCTCAGCGCTCCGACAGCTTGGTGTTCAGTTTTTCAAAAAAATCGTTTCCGTTCAGCTTGATGAGCCGGGTCGTCAGCGGGCTTTTGGTGACGACGGCAACGTCTCCGTCGTATAAAGGGATTGAATCGACGCCGTCGCAGGAGAGCCGGACCGCCTTGCCGTCGGTCTGCTCGGTGGCGACGCGGATCTCGCGGCTGCTGCTGAGGACGAAGGACTTGGCGTACAGCGCGTGCGCGCAGACGGGCGTGACGACGAAAACGCTCGCCTCGGGGTCGACGACGGGGCCGCCCGCCGAAAGCGAATACGCCGTCGAACCCGTCGGCGTGGAGACGACGAGGCCGTCGCCGGAAAAGGCTTTGATTTCCGTCGCGTCGGAATAGAGCCGCAGCGAGATGTTGCGGAAAGTCTCGCCGCGCGCGATGATACAATCGTTGAGGGCCGAGGCGGTATAGATTTCTTCGCCGCTGCGATAGAGCGCGCAGCGAAGCATCATCCGCTCTTCGATTTCAAAATCTCCGGCGACGACGCGGCGGAGCATGGGCAGCCCGCGCCGGTCAAGCTCAGTCAGAAAGCCGACCGTACCGAGGTTGACGCCGATCAGCGGGATGCCCAGGGGCGCGGCCTCGCGCGAGGCGCGCAGAAGCGTTCCGTCGCCGCCGAGCACGACGACCGCGTCCGGCAGGATCTCGGCGAGAAAAGGGGAACGGGCCGCGGCGACGCGCGCGCCGCTCTGCGGTACGGCGACGCCGGGCGGCAGAACGACCTCTGCGCCGGCCTCGGCGCAGAGCCGGGCGACCGCCTGCGTAAACTCAAAGTTCGCATCCCGCTGGGGGTTGGGCAGAACGTATAATTTCATGGATGTCCAAACGCCTTTCCGGCTCAAACTTTGCGGGAGCCTGTCAAAATGATGACGCCGCTGCGGACGGATGGGAGAAACGCGGGCGCGGTACGGAGCATACGGAACCGCGCCGGCCGCGCTAAGCGAGCGCGGAGCGCACAACGGCGCGGATATCCGGCGTGAAATCGGAGCTTTCGCGGGAAAACGCCGCCAGATACTCGGCGTTTCCGTCGCCGCCGCGCACAGGGCTCGGAATCAGACCGGACAGAGACAGCCCGTTGCGTTCAAGCATCATACAGAAACCGTCAAGGACGCGCTCGTGCGCCGCCGCGCTTTTGACGACGCCGCGCTTGCCGATATCGGCGCGGCCGGCCTCAAACTGCGGCTTGACAAGGGCGACGAAACGACAGTCGAACCGGGCGGCCAGAGGCGGCACAACGTGTTCCAGAGAGATAAACGAGACGTCGACGGAGCAGAAATCAGGCGGAACGGCAAAGCTTTCCCGCGTCAGAGTCCGCGCGTCCGTCTGTTCCATGTTGACGACGCGCTCGTCCGCGGCCAGACGCGCCGCGAGCTGGCCCGTTCCGACGTCTACCGCGTAGACGGTGCGCGCGCCGCGGCGGAGCATGACCTCGCAGAAGCCGCCGGTGGAGGCGCCGATATCGAGACAGACGCTGTCCGTCAGATCGACGGAAAACGCGTCCAAGGCGGCGAGAAGCTTATAGGCGCCGCGGCCGACAAAATCGTCGTTGGCGGCGACCGCGACGGCCGCGTCCTCCGCGACGGCAAAGGAGGGTTTCGTCACCACCTGCCCGCCGACGGAGACAAACCCGCCGAGGATCAGCCGCCGGGCTTTTTCGCGGCTGTCGGTCAGCCCGCGCTGAAATACCGCCGTGTCGAGGCGCATCGCCAAACGCTCCGTTTCTCCGCCGCAAAAATTCAGCATCCGAAGCCGCGCGGCGGAGCGGAGTTCGGATGAAAAAAACTGTTTCTATCCAGAGATTCCGGCGCTGCCAAAAGGAGCGCCTTCTATTTTTTTTCATTTGCCGTTTTGTCCTGCGCGATGATTTCCTCGGCCCGGCGCGCCACGCTTTCCGCGTCAAGCCCGCAGAGCGCGAGCTGCTCGGCAACCGTCGCTTGGGGGATATAGCGGTCGCCGCAGTTGAGCGGATAGACGGAGACCGGCAGGTTACAGGCCGCCGCCGCCAGCGAAACGCCCGCCGAACCGTGCGCCGCGGCCTCCTCAACGACGAGCAGCCGCGGACACGCCGCCGCAAAAATCTCGTCGAGCGGGAGCGGATGGACGCGGTTCAGTTTCAGCACGCCCGCGGATATGCCGCGGCCGGCGAGCCGCGCCGCCGCTTCCAGAGCCGTGTCGATGAGCCTTCCGGCGGCGAGAATGGTGATATCCGCGCCGGAGCGGAGCGGAAAGACGGGGGAAGCCGCCGTATCCTCGGAAAAGTCAGCCATGCGGCCGCGCGAATAGCGGATCGCCGTCGGCCCTTCGGCGCGGTCGAGCGCCAGCCGCAGCATCGCGCGCAGCTCGCAGGCGTTGGACGGCATATAGACGGCCATATCCGGCACGCTTTTGAGCATCGCCAGATCATACAGCCCCTGGTGGGTTTCGCCGTCCTCGCCGACGAGGCCGCAGCGGTCGACGCAGAAAACGACGGGCAGGCGCATAATGCCGGCGTCGTGGAGAATTTCATCGAAGGCGCGCTGCAAAAAGGTCGAATAAATGGCGACGAACGGCCGTTTTCCGCCGGCGGCGAGACCGGACGCCATGGTGACGGCGTGCTCCTCGGCGATGCCGACGTCGATGTAGCGGTCGGGAAAGCGCGCGGCAAACTCCGACAGACCCGCGCCGGCCTGCATGGCGGCGGTAATGGCGTAGACGTCGCGGTTTTCAGCGGCGAGCGCGCAGAGGGTCTCGCCGAAAACGGCGCTGAACGGCTCGGCGCAGCCCTTGACGCAGCGGCCGGAGGCGACGTCAAAGCCGTCGACGCCGTGAAAATGCTCGGGGCTGCCCTCGGAAAAGGCGTAGCCGCGGCCTTTCTGGGTAATCGCGTGGATCAGCACCGGCTTGTCAAACGATTTTGCCTGCTCAAAAATGCGGCAGAGCTCGAACACGTCGTGTCCGTCCACAGGGCCGATGTATTCAAAGCCCATGCTTTCAAAAAAGGTGTTGGGGATGATCGAATACTTGATGCCGTCGCGGACGCCGCTGACGACCCGGTTGATCCGCTCCCCGCCCGGGACGGCGTCAATCAGGCGGTGATAGGTTTTCTTGGCGGTCTGATAATTGGGCTGGACGCGGAAGCGCGTCAGCATTTTCGAGAGCGCGCCGACGCTTTTGCCGATCGACATGCCGTTGTCGTTGAGAACGACGATGAGCGGGAGCTTGGCTGCGCCCGCGTCGTTGAGCCCTTCATAGGCCAGCCCGCCCGTCATCGCGCCGTCGCCGATCAGGGCGACCACATGGCTGCGGCGGGCTTTGGGCAGACCGAGCTGCGCGCGCGCCAAACCGAGCGCGACGGAGATCGAGGTCGAGCCGTGGCCGGAAATAAAGGCGTCGTGCGCGCTCTCAGCGGGCTTTGGAAAGCCGGAGAGCCCGCCGGAAGTGCGAAGCGTCGAAAATGCGGCGCGGCGGCCGGTAAACAGCTTGTGCGCGTAGCACTGATGTCCGACGTCAAAGACGAGGCGGTCGCGCTCGGTGTCGAAACAGCGGTGGAGCGCCACGGTCAGCTCGACGACGCCGAGGTTGGAGGCGACGTGGCCGCCGGTCTGCGAGAGCGTGTCAATTAAAAAGCGGCGCGTTTCCGCGCACAGCCGCAAAAGCTCGGCTCTGGAAAGCCGCTTGATATCGTCTGGACAGTCGATTCGGCTGAGAATCGGCAGGGATTCCGGCGATGCCGCCGCCTCCGGGGCGGAAACGGCGGGGTTTTCGCTTTTTTTCATTATAATAAAGCCTCTGAAAACATAAAAAATCAGAGGGACGGCGAACAATGAACAGCTTCAAGCCGCCTCCCCGCTCCGCCGCGTCAAAACGGCGGCTTTACACGCAGCCGGCGACGAAAATAGGCGAAAATCGCCTCTGAATACGCCTGAAACAGCCGGTACCGCAGTGAACATATTTTAGCATATCCGCCCGCCGATTGCAAGGGATTTTATACATCCGATGTAAATTTATGCAGGCTTGTCGGTGTTTTTCTCTTGCTGGAACAACTCCGCCGCGCTTGTTTTCCAGCGGCCTCGTGTGTATAATGGCAGAGGAGACGGAAAAGAGGGCGGGCGCGGTGAAAGAGGATATCGAACGCCTGAAAAAAAGATCCGATCCGTGATGAACCGAGCAGCGGTTTCTGCGACCTTGTAAATGAAAGCTTTCAAAAAGGATGTTGGCCATGCGGAACAAAGATAAAGACCTTGAAAACCAGACGGAATTTCTATTCTCAGCGGCGCTGCGTCTGTGCGAAGACTGGGAGTTGGCGGGCGAGCTGACGCAGGACACGCTGCTTTCGGCGCTTTTGGCGTTGCGCGGCGGTGAGGAGATCGCCGATCTGCGCGGCTGGCTGCTGACGGTGTTGCGGCGAAGGCACTGTGACTGGCTGCGGAAGAAATATCGGCAGCCGCTCATCTTGGTCGGAGCAGATTTTGATTGTCCCGACGAGACCGACTGCTTTGACGGAATCGCCGCGGAAGAAGAAGCCGAGGCGGTGCGTCGGGAGGTCGCATACCTGTCCGAAATATACAGATCCATTACCGTTCGGCACTATTTCTGCGGCGAGAGTGTTGAAACGGTCGCCGCGGAGCTGGGGATTCCGTCCGGTACGGTCAAAAGCCGCCTGGCCGGCGCAAGAAACGAAATCAGAAAGGGATTGAATAAAATGCAGAGCTATACTGCAAACAGTTCCATACCTCAAAAGCTGTATGTCCGAAACAGCGGACAGTGCGGTATGGACGGTGAACCGATGTCGCTGGTGCGCGATGACGACCTGCTGACCCAGAATTTGCTTCTCCACGCTTATGAAGCGCCGGTAACGGTGACGGAGTTATCGCGGGCGATCGGCGTTCCGGCGGTCTATATCGAGCCGGTCATAGAAAGGCTTGTGGCGGAAGAGCTGATGAAACAGAACGGCGCGCGGGTTTATACGGATTTTGTCATCTATGAACCGAAGGATTGGGTGAGATACATCAGCGACCAGAAGCAATTTGCCACCGCAAACGCGGAAGCCTACTGTGATGCGGTCGAAAAGGCCGCCGCCGCGCTCAAGGAGGCCGGTATTGCCAACGAACGTCTGAAACGGTATCTGATGATCTCCGTGGCCGACAAGGGATTGTTCGACAGCCTGTTGCCGTATGTCCGGCCGCAGGTCTTCCCCGACCGCCCCAACGGCGGCAAGTGGATCGCATTCGGGTCACAGTATCCAGAGGACACGGACGCGGACGAGAGGACAGAATACAATTTGGCGGGAGAACGCGGCGTTCAAATTGAAGAATATCTCGGTTCAAAGGATCTGCTGCTGCTCAACTATGAAACAGCTCTGAGTCCAGAAGGAAAATATGACGGCTTCGGATACGAAAACTACGGCGAAATGGAGGCGGATTTGCTGCGGCTGTTCTATCTCATCCACAAGGGTATTTCGCCGGATAGCGTCGGCTTTACGCCGAAAATGCTCAAAAATATGCCGCTAATGGAACGGTGCGGGATGGTTCAGATTGAAAACGGCATGCCGTCGCTGCTGGTGCCGTGTCTGACACACGGACAGTATGAGGAATTCAAAAAAATCAGAGACGCAGCCGTCAATGCGCTGGCTGCGGTGCTGACGGAACCGATGGGGCGATTCATCGCCGCGCGGAAGAAAAAAATTCCCGCGCACCTCAAAAGTGTCCCCGATCAGAAGCTGTGCATGCCGTATATGCCGTCTCCCATGATGTTTGTATACGAGGCGATAGAACGCGGCGTTCAGCGGCGCGACCTCGGTTATCCCTGTCCGGAAACCGTCGTCGTCATCGACTAAGTCACCCTGTTCATCCCGAAATCCAAAGTGCGTCTGCGAAATCAACCGCGCAGGCGCACTTTGGATTTGGAGGCTAGACGCTGATGGCAAAAAACGCTCAAAAGGATTGCTGCGGCGTCCGTGCGCTTCGGTGACATATATTGGACATCCTCATATAGAATCCCCCTGTGCAGGCGTCCCCATGCGCGCGCCCGCACAGGGAGCAGCTCTGTATCTCCATTCAATCCGGATGGATGCCGCGCATTTGCGAAAAGCGCTTGAAAAACGACGCCTGGGGTTGTATAATATAGGGAAAGAGAAACAACCGGAAGGAATTTTGCAAATATGAAATTAGGGATCGTCGGCCTTCCCAACGTCGGGAAGAGCACGCTGTTTAACGCCATGACCGCCGGAAAAGCCGAGGCGGCCAATTACCCGTTCTGTACCATCGACCCCAACGTCGGCATTGTCTCCGTGCCGGACGCGCGCTTGGACGCGCTGGCGGTGCTTTACAACCCTGATAAGGTGACGCCGGCCGTCGTCGAGTTCGTCGATATCGCCGGGTTGGTGCGCGGCGCTTCAAAGGGCGAGGGGCTCGGCAACCGCTTTTTGTCGCACATCCGCGAGGTGGACGGCATCGTCCACGTCGTGCGCTGCTTTGAAGACGGCGACATCGTCCATGTGGACACAACGATCGACCCGTTGCGCGACATTGAAACGATCAATTACGAGCTGATTCTCTCCGATATCGAGCTGACGGAGCGCCGGATTGACAAGGAGAAGAAGCTGGCCAAGGGCGACCGCAGGCACGCCGAGGCCGCCGAACTGTTTGAGCGGCTGGCGGCGCATCTCAACGAGGGCAACCCCGCGCTTTCGTTCGACTGCACCGAGGAGGAGCGCGTGCTGCTCGCCGATCTGCCGCTGCTGTCCGGCAAGCGCGTTCTCTACGCGGCGAACATGAGCGAAAAGGATTTTTCCGGCGGCGTCGAGAATAACCCGCACTATCAGGCCGTCGTCGCCTATGCCGCCGGTCACGGCGCGGGCGTCATCCCCGTGTGCGCGCAGATTGAGGCGGAAATCGCCGGCATGGAAGAAGAGGACAAGCTGATGTTTCTGTCGGAGCTGGGGCTGGAACGCTCCGGTCTCGACCGGCTGATCGCCGCGTCATACGATCTGCTCGGCCTGATTTCTTATCTGACGGCGGGCAAGCCCGAGGTGCGCGCGTGGACGATCCGGCGCGGCACAAAAGCGCCGCAGGCCGCCGGCGTGATTCACTCGGACTTTGAGCGCGGCTTTATCCGCGCCGAGGTCGTCGCCTATGAGGATCTGATTGCCTGCGGCTCGCTCGCGGCGGCCAAGGACAAGGGTCTGGTGCGCAGCGAGGGCAAGGACTACGTCATGCGCGACGGCGACGTCGTGCTGTTCCGCTTCAACGTATAGTCGGGCGGCGCGTCATGACGGGGGCTGAGAACAAGGCGGAGCGGGGAACCGGCCGCGTCGGCATCATCGACGCTGTGCGCGGCGTTTCCATCCTGCTCATGGTCGTCTATCATCTGCACATCGATCTCTATAATTCCCGGATTATCGGCGGCGAGCTGCTGTTTTCTCCGTTCGTCGACTTTTTGCAGACGTTTTTTGCGTCCCTGTTTATCCTCATGAGCGGGATATCGTGCCGCTTTTCGCGGAACAACCTGAAACGGGGGCTGATCATGTTTGCCGCGGGCATGGTCGTGACGCTCGTCACCTATGTGTACGACCCGTCGCTGATCATCCGCTTTGGGATTCTGCATTTCCTCGGCGCGTCGGCGGTGCTGTTTGCACTGCTGCAAAAGCCGCTTGACAAGCTGCTGCCGTCCTTTCTTGCCCCGGCCGTGTATTTGGCGCTGACGGCGTTGACGTGGAACATCCCGAACCATTACTATCCCGGCCTCAGAGGGCTGTGGATGTTCGGCTTCCGCGCGCCCGGCTTCCGCTCGGCGGATTATTTTCCGCTGTTTCCGTTCTTTTTTATCTATCTGTTCGGCACATGGATGGGAACTTTTATCGCCGCCGGCCGCTTTCCGCGCTGGTTTTACCGCTTCCGCTGCCCGGTTCTGGAATGGATCGGGCGGAAGACTATTTGGGTGTATATGCTGCATCAGCCGCTGTGCGTAGGTTTGGTCTGGCTGATCGCAAAATTCTATTGACAGGAAAGGATATGCGATGAAATTCAATCTGTTTTCGATGATCCACAACAAAAAGGAACGAAAAAAGGGGCCGAACATCGTCCTTTCCGATACGGATATGGCGTTGTTTCTGGTTGCGTTTACGGCGATTTTCGGGATTCTGCATTACCGGGTTCTGCGCGAACCGCTGAACGTCACCGTTTTCGGCCTGATTCTGACTTTCCTGTTCTGCGCGTTCTGGGTCGGCATGGCGTTTACGGGCGGGCGGTATCTGCGCAAGGGCTTCTGGATCACCGCCTTAGTGATCTGGGGGATGGCGCTTCTGTGCTGTATCGCCAACCTCAAAGCGTTTTCGTTTCTTTTTCAATCGACCAGCACGGTCGTCAATACCCTTGCCGGATATCTGGCGTTTACCATGCTCCTCTTTGTCGCCGCGACGATTGCGCCGCTGCTGCCCGGCCTCGCCATGCTCGGCTATCTGCCGCAGACGGAGATGGAGCTGTTGATCATCTGCGCGGTTTTTATGGCGATTTTAGCGCTCTCGTTTGTGTTCGGCTACTATTTTCAGCGGGGAAGAAAGCGCGCCGCCGAAGCGGCGCGGCTGCGGCATACGGGCGGGCAGT
>QAMX01000130.1 GCA_003149835.1 Clostridiales bacterium | reverse complement strand
TTGAAAACTTCGCTTACGGCGCGCGCCGTTTTCTCGTCGGGCTTGGCAAAAAGGTGCTGATCGCCAATGTTCTCGGCGAGATCGGCAATGTTTTTACCGCTTCAAACGACAAAAGCGTGCTGTTCTACTGGCTGGCGGCCATCGCCTTTACGCTGCATATTTACTTTGACTTTTCCGGCTATTCCGATATGGCCATCGGTCTCGGCCGCATCTTCGGCTTCCACTTTCCCGAAAACTTCAACTACCCGTATATCTCCAAAAGCATCACCGATTTCTGGCGGCGCTGGCACATGACGCTTTCGACCTGGTTCCGCGATTATGTCTACATCCCCTTGGGCGGCAACCGCGTCTCGCGTTTGAAATGGGTCCGCAATCTGTTTGCGGTCTGGCTGCTGACCGGCTTCTGGCACGGCGCAAGCTGGAATTTCGTGGTCTGGGGGCTCTTTTTCGGCGTCCTGCTCGTGGTCGAAAAGCTTTTCCTCGGCAAGCTGCTCGATAAGCTCCCCGCCGTTCTGCGGCATATTTACGTGCTGTTCTTCGTCGTCATCAGCTTTGTCATCTTTAACGCCAACGACATGAGCGGCGCATGGGTCAATCTCCGCGGTATGTTCGGCTTCAACGACGTGCCGCTCGTCTCCTCCGACGCGCTCTATTATCTGCGCAGTTACGCGGTCGTTCTGCTGATCGCAGTCGTCGGAGCGACGCCGCTTTTCAAAAGGCTTGCCGAGCGCCTGTCGGCCTCCGAGAAAAGCCGCAGAATTCTCAACATCGCCGAGCCGGTCTTTTTAGTCGCTCTGCTCTGCTGCGTCACGGCGTTTCTGATCGACGGTTCCTTCAACCCGTTTCTCTATTTCCGGTTTTAGAGCTCCGCGTTTTCTGCGGAAGAGGAGGTTTCTATGAAAGACAGGACGAAAAATATCGTCGTTACCATTTTATTCCCTCTGCTGCTGATCGGATTTCTCGCGGCCTTTCTCTGTAAGCCCGCCGCGGAAATCTCCGTCAGCGAGCGGCGCAAGCTCGACCAAGCGCCCAAGCTGACGCTGGACGCCGTGCTCAACGGCCAGTTTTTCAGCGATTTTGAGGACTATACGCTCGACCAGTTTCCGCTGCGCGAGGAATTCCGCACATTAAGCGCGCTGTACCGGTTCCGGCTCATGCAGCAAAAGGACAACAACAAAATTTATCTCGCCGACGGCAGCATCTTCAAGCTGGAATACCCCATGAACGAGAAATACGTCGTCGGAGCCGCTGATAAGCTCAATTCGCTCTACGACAAATATCTGTCCGGCATGAACGTCTATTTCAGCATTATCCCCGACAAGAACTACTTTGCGGCCGAATCCAACGGCTATCCCTCGCTCGACTACGAGCAGCTTGAAGCGCTGATGCTCGACAACGTAAAAAACATGACCTACATCGATCTTTTCAGCGCGCTCTCGCTCTCCGACTATTATAAAACCGACACGCATTGGCGGCAGGAAGCGCTGACGCCCGTTTTGGAAGCGCTCGGCGCGGGCATGGGCTTTGATGCGCCGCCGCTGTCCGGCGCGGTTCCCAACAGCTTTTCACCGTTTTACGGCGTCTATTACGGTCAGTCGGCGCTCCCCGTCGGCCATGACACGCTCACCTACCTGACGACCGAGGCGACCGAAGCGGCGACGGTCTATAACTACGAGACGAACCGGACCGAATCCGTCTACACGCTTGAAAAGCTCGACGGCTTAGACCCCTACGACGTTTTTCTGGGCGGCGCAGCGCCGCTTTTAAAGATCGAAAGCCCGCACGGAAAGCCCGGGCGCGAGCTGATTCTGTTCCGCGACTCCTTCGGTTCAAGCCTGACGCCGCTGCTTTTGGAGGAGTATTCGGAGATCTGGCTCGTCGACATCCGCTATATGCACTCCGACCTGCTTGAACAGTATATCGAATTTGACGATCAGGACGTTTTGTTTCTCTACTCGACGCTTGTCATCAACAACAGCCCGATGCTGAAATAACGGATAGGTGAAATCATGAAAGAAAAAACGATATTGGAAACCGAGCGGCTTTTGCTCCGCGAGCTGCGGCCGTCCGACCGCCCCGCTTTATGCAGAATGTTGCAGGACAAAGAGGTCATGTACGCCTATGAGCACGCGTTTGACGACGCCGAGGTCGACGAATGGCTTGACAGGCAGATCAACCGGTACCGGCAGGACGGCTTCGGGCTATGGGCGGTGATTTTGAAGAAAACCGGCGAAATGATCGGCCAGTGCGGCCTGACGATGCAGCCCTGCGGCAACCGGCAGGTGATCGAAGTCGGCTATCTGTTTGAAAAGGCTTACTGGCACATGGGCTACGCGACGGAGGCCGCCGTTGCCTGCAAAGAGCATGCGTTTTCGGTTTTCGGCGCTGACGAGGTGTTTTCGATTATCCGAGATACCAATCTCGCTTCACAGCGCGTGGCGCAAAGAAACGGGATGACGCCGCGCGGGACGATTGTCAAGCATTATTACGGTATGGACATGCCGCACCTCGTTTTTTCCGTCCGGCTGGCGGAGGTCTGCGGGATTGGCTAAGAAAGAGCGTCCGCCTGTCAGGGTACTCCCCATCCGACCTGTTAGCCGCTTTTTTCTCCGTCCGGCAAGCAAAAGCATCTGAAGCGCCTGCGCGCTTTTGGGCAGACCCAAGCCGGAGGTTTCAGGCGTCATGCGGAAATGACGCAATTGGCTTAGATAGAAAATCCGCATGCAGGGATTTGTTTGCCAAAATATCACGGGAGCCACTTGAAACTTTTGTATAAATCTCCATGGGCCTATGATTGAAAAGGCGTGTCGTTTCATGTATAATAAAAATGCACGTTCTGTGCGGTAAGGGAGGATTTTTTAGAAAAACGCCTGACAGGTATGGACAATATAGCGCAGACCTTCTCAATTGACTCCGTTCATGTTCCCTGTCAAGTCATTTTCCCTGTCAAGCGATATTTTCCCCAGAATAGATAGGCGCGTTCCTCCCTTGCTTTTCAAAGGGAGAAATGCGCCTATTTGTATTGATCAGCTCTATATGGGAGGAATGCAGCATCAAAGGCAACCTTCAACGCTCTAAGATTTCTTCCGAAACGAATACCATTTTGATTATTGACGACGACGAAATCAACCGGGGAATACTCAACCTTTTATTTTCTAACAGCTATGCGATCCAGGAAGCGGAAAACGGCAGACAGGGTTTAGAGGCCGTTTTACAAAACCAGAACCGCCTTTGCGCGATCCTGCTGGATGTCGTCATGCCCGAAATGAACGGCCTTGAAGTCTTGAAACGGCTCAAAGAGGCCAATATTCTTGAACGTATACCCGTTTTTCTCATTACGTCGGAAGTGGACGCGGCCATCAAGCAGGGATATGAGCTGGGCGCGATGGACGTCATCAGCAAGCCGATTGTACCCTATCTTGTACTGCGTCGGGTCAATTCTGTGATTGAGCTGTTTCAGGCAAGGCGAAAGCTCGAACGCCGCGTAGAGGTGCAGGAGGAAGAACTGCTGGAAAAAACGCAGCAGATCTTGGAACTGAACCAAGGCATGATTGAATCCCTCTCTGCCGCTATTGAGTTTCGGAACGAGGAATCCGGCGGCCATGTACGGCGCATCCATGACATAACCGCGCTCCTGCTGTCCGAGACGGATTTTTGTCCGGATTTAACAGCCGAGGAAATTCAAAATATTGCTCTGGCCTCTGTCATGCACGACGTCGGTAAAATAGCCATCCCGGACTGCATATTAGGTAAACCCGGCAAATTGACGCCGGACGAGTTTGAAACGATGAAAACCCATACTATCCAAGGCGGTGAACTGCTGGAACACATCCCGCAGCTTCAACATCACGGGGCTTACCGCTATGCTTGGGACATTGCCCGGCATCATCACGAGCGATGGGACGGAGGCGGCTATCCGGATCGGCTCAAAGGCGATGAGATCACGCCTTGGGCGCAGGTGGTTTCCATTGCCGATGTGTACGACGCATTGAGCTGCAAGCGTGTCTATAAGAATGCGTTTCCGCGTGAAAAGGTGTTGGAAATGATCCGCACCGGACAATGCGGGGTATTCAACCCGAGGTTGCTGGACTGTTTTTTCAAAGCGGAACCTCAGCTTGCGCCGCTTTATGAAAAATTGGAGCAGGAAAATTGAGGACAGGAGGAGAATGCCATGCAAGCGCCTGAAAGAGAGCGATTGGGAAGAGCCGGAATTAATGTATCCGACGCATTGGAACGTTTTATGGGAAACGATGCTCTTCTGGAACGATTTTTGAAAAAGTTCCTAAGCGATTCCAACTATGAAAAACTGACGGCAGCGATCGACGCCGGGGATCAGGAGACCGCGTTGACCGCAGCGCATACGCTCAAAGGTGTATGCGGCAATCTGGGCATGAGCGAGCTATTTGACCTGCTGACAAAACAGGTGGCGGCTTTTCGGGCGGATCGCTGGGAAGATGCAGCCAATCTCATGCCGGACATTTCTCTTGCCTACGAGCGCGTCGTTGAAGAACTCAAAAATTTAAGGTAGGCTTCAAGGAGGGCAAGGAAATGGATAAAAAGACAAAATGGGGATTCGCGTTAACGATCACCGGACTCCTGTTGTTCTGTGTCGCTGTCTTTGCTGTCATCACAGTCTATATGACGAAGCAGAATTCCAGCACATTGGATAAAGTCGCTTCTACCTATATGGAGGGTATGAGCGGACAAATACAGAAACACTTTGAAACATTGGTCGATATGCGCTTGGTGCAGATCAACGCGCTGATTGAAGGGCTGCCCCCCGAAAACGTCAACGAAATGGACCAAACTGTGAAAGACCGGCTGACGCGAATGGCGCAGCTGCGGCAGTTTTCCCACCTGTCCCTATATGACGTAGACGGCAATGTTGAAATCATCTATGGAAAAAATATCGAGGTAGAGAATCAGGACGCTTTTATCGCCGCCCTGAATGCGGATCAAACTACGATAACGATCGGAAACGCCTCTGACGGCACCACCTTGCTTCTTTATGGGATTTCTGTTGGCTACCCAAACGGAATAGGCTATCCGATGTCGAACGGAGGGCTTTGCACAGCTCTTGTTGTCGGCGTGCCGATTGAAAATCTCGTCAATTCCCTGTCTTTGGGCGCCGATACATCGCTGATTGTAACGCATATTATCCGGGAGGACGGTTCCTATGTGGTAAACAGTCTGGGCGATTTTATCACGGTGGATAACTGTTTTGATTGGGTAACGCTGAATGCTGAGCAGTCCGGCATGGAGAATATTGAACAGGTTGTAGAGGCCATGAAAACTGCCGTATCGCAGAGAAGCACATACAGTCATGTTGTGCCTATCTACGATGAGATGCGGCATTTCTTCCTTTCGCCGCTTCCGAACACGAATTGGATGATGCTGACTGTCATGCCCCACGGCGTATTGGACGAAGCGATGGCAGAGCTGGGGCATCAGCGCATTTTGACCTCTCTCCTCAGCTGTATCGCGATTTTCATTTCGATGATAGCTGTGTTTCTCATTTACTGGCGCTTCTCTGTGCGCCAGATGAATCTGTTAGTCGCTGCCCGCGAGGAGGCAGACAACGCGAATCAGGCCAAGAGCGAGTTTCTTTCTAACATGAGTCATGATATCCGTACCCCCATGAACGCCATTATCGGCATGACGGCGATTGCATCCTCCAGTATGGACAATCGGGAGAAGGTGACGGAGTGTCTGCGGAAAATCACGCTGTCCAGCAAGCACCTGCTCGGCCTTATTAACGATGTGCTGGATATGTCGAAAATTGAAAGCGGGAAGCTGACGCTGAATTATAGTCTGCTTTCTTTGCGGGACGCGATGGAAAGCATCGTGAGCATTATCCAGCCGCAGATTAAGGCCAGAAAGCAATCGTTCAATATCTTTATCCGTAC
>QAMX01000156.1 GCA_003149835.1 Clostridiales bacterium | reverse complement strand
CAGAGATCTATTGTACTCTTACAATGCCGTATGCCGTTTCTCTCTCAAACGCCTTGCGGTTTTTGTTTTTTTGTGATAGAATATAACAGATAAACGCGGAATCCCGACGGCGTGCGAACTCCGGCCGTTTTGCTGGAAACCGTTATCTCTCCCATGCGACCGGCGTCTGCGGAAAAACCGACCGGCGCGGGACAAATATGACGAATGAAGGACGAGGTATCACACATGACATATCAATTTGCCGATAGGATTGGTTCGCTCGCGCCCTCAGCGATCCGTGAAATTTTGAAAGTCACGCAGAATCCCGATGTGATTTCCTTTGCCGCGGGCAATCCGGGCGCCGAATCGTTTCCGGCGCGGGAGATGAGCGGGATTGCCGCGGAGCTGTTTACGCAGCACTACGCCTCCGCTCTGCAATATGGTATTTCCGAAGGTTACGCGCCGCTGCGCGCGCAGATCGCCGAACGTATGCGCGCCAAGTACGCCACCGGCGCGGACGGAGACGATCTCCTGATCGTCTCCGGCGGACAGCAGGGCATTGAAATGACGGCGAAGATTTTCTGTAACGACGGCGATACCGTCGTCTGCGAGGCGCCGAGCTTTGTCGGCGCGCTGAACGCGTTCCGTTCTTACGGCTTAAAGCTCAAAGGCATTCCCGTCGACGACGACGGCATGGATACGGAAGCGCTTGAAGCCTATCTGCGGCAGGACGGCCGCGTGCGTCTTCTCTATGTCATTCCTACATTCCAGAATCCCTCCGGCGTTACGATGAGCCTTGAAAAGCGCCGCCGCCTGCTGGAACTGGCCAAGCAATACGACTTTCTGATTCTCGAGGACAGCCCTTACTTTGAGTTGCGCTATTCCGGTGAGGATGTGCCGACGATCAAGAGTCTGGACGACGACGGACGGGTGATCTTCGTCGGTTCCTTTTCCAAGGTCATCGCCCCCGGCATCCGCGTCGGTTTTGTCATCGCGGACAAACAAATCATCGCCAAGCTGACCGTCGCCAAACAGGTCAGCGACGTCCATACCAACCTGTTCTTTCAGATGGTCATCTCCGAATATCTGCGGCGTTATGACCTCGACGCGCATATCCAGACCATCCGCGCGCTGTACTCACGGAAGCGCGACGCGATGCTCGCGGCCGCGGAGCGCTATTTCCCCCGCGAAGTCGCGGTCGGTCGTCCTGACGGCGGGCTCTTTATCTGGTGTACGCTGCCGGCGGGCTCCGACAGCATGGCGTTCTGCGGCATGGCCTCCAAGCGCCTCGTCGCCGCGGTGCCCGGAGCGTCCTTCGCCGCCGATGAGCGCGAAGTTTCCCCGTCCTTCCGGCTGAACTTTTCCCTGCCCACCGACGAACAGATCGACACGGGGATGAAGATTCTCGGAGAAGTCGCCGGCGAATATCTGGCAGACAGGAAATAGGAGGGCAAGGCGATGGAAACAACAGAAAAACGGCTGATTCAATTCAGCGGCATTAAACCGACCGGCGCGCTGACGCTCGGCTCCTATCTCGGCGCCATCAAAAACTGGAAAAATTTGACGGAGCAGTATGAATCGATTTTCTGCGTCGTCGATATGCACTCGATTACGATCCGTCTCGACCCCGCGGAGCTTCGCCGCAACGCCTTGGAGCAGCTCGCCTACTATATCGCGGCAGGGCTGGACCCGGAAAAATGTACGCTGTTTATCCAAAGTCATGTCGCGGCGCACGCTGAGCTCGCATGGGTTCTCGGCTGTTATACGATGTTCGGCGAGCTTTCCCGCATGACCCAGTTCAAGGATAAGTCCGCCAAACATGCCGACAACATCAACGCCGGCCTGTTCACCTATCCTGTCCTGATGGCCGCCGACATTCTCTTGTACGACACCGATATCGTCCCCGTCGGCGAGGATCAGAAGCAGCACGTTGAAATCTGCCGCGACATCGCAACGCGCTTTAACAATCTCTACGGAAACGTCTTTAAGCTCCCCGAACCCGTCCTCCCAAAGGTCGGCGCGCGGATCATGAGTCTCTCCGAGCCGGACAAAAAAATGTCGAAATCCGACGACGATACGGGCTGTATCCTCCTCAAAGACCGTGACGACGCAATCATGCGCAAGTTCCGCCGTGCCGTTACCGACAGCGACACCGCGGTGCGCTACGATCCGGTCAATAAGAAAGGGATCTCCAACCTGATGTCGATCTACGCTTCTTTGAGCGGCCGGAGTTTTGATGAGATCGCCCGGGAATTCGACGGAAAAGGTTACGGCGACTTTAAGTCGGCCGTCGGCGAGCTGGTCTGCGACAAGCTGCGCCCCATCCGCGAGCAGGCCGACGCTCTGATGAAGGACAAGACCTACCTCGAAGAGATTTATACGGCCGGCGCGCTCAAAGCGGCGCGGTCCGCCTCGCGGATGCTCGACAAGGTCTATAAAAAAGTGGGTTTTGTCAAAAAGCCCCGTCCCCTGTATTAAGCCGCGCTGACGCAAGGAGGATCACCATGTTTACCAACATCAGCAGCGGCGAATTGCTCCGCTCCCTGTTTGCCTTTCTCTGCGCCGCGGCCATAGCGCTGGCCGCGACGCCGCTTGTCAAAAAATTTGCCTGCCGGGTCGGCGCGATCGACGTTCCAAAGGACGCGCGCCGTGTGCATAAAAAACCGATCCCGCTCTTGGGCGGCATCGCAATTTACCTTGGTTTTCTCATTTCTGTGTTGATTTTCGCAGATCTGTCGCTTCAACTGGCAGGCATTCTGATCGGCGCTTCCGTCATTGTGCTGCTCGGCGCTCTGGACGACCGCTTTGTCCTTGATGCGAAGCTGAAATTTGTTGTCCAGATCGTCGCGGCGATTATTCCGGTCGCCTGCGGCCTAAGGATCGAATTTATTTCCAACTTTTTCAATTTTGCCGAGGGCGGAAAGATCTGGCTTTCCTATCTCTCCGCGCCGCTGACCGTACTCTGGATTGTCGGGCTTTCCAACGCCGTCAATTTTATCGACGGATTGGACGGGCTGGCCTGCGGCGTTTCGACCATCGCTTCCTTCTCGATCTTTTTGATCGTCGTCCAGCTCGGCGACGCGGCTACGGCGCTTTTGATCGCCGCGCTCGCCGGCGCCTGTATCGGGTTTCTGCCTTACAACTTTAATCCCGCCAAAATCTTTATGGGCGACTCAGGCGCGCTGTTTTTGGGCTTTATCCTTGCGACCGTATCGGTTTCCGGTAATTTTAAGTGGTTTACGCTCGTCAATTTCGGCCTTCCCTTCTTAGTGCTCGGCCTGCCGATTTTTGACACCGCGATCGCGATTATCCGCCGTTTGATCCACGGCAAAAAGCCATGGGAAGCCGACCGCGGCCATATTCACCACAAGCTGATCGATATGGGGATGTCTCAGAAGCAGGCTGTGGCAATTTTATACGCCGTCAGTGCGATTTTAGGGCTCTCCGCCATCCTGTTGACCAACAGCAACCTGATCAAGATGATGATTATGGCGCTCGTGATTCTCATCGTCCTGGCCGTCGCCGTCAAGCTTTATCTCTCGCATGAGCGCCATTTCAAAGAGCAGCAGGCGATGTCTGCTGAAAACCCGGATAAACCCGCCGATTTAAAAGACGACGCCGAATAAACTCGCGTCCAAACCGATCGAAAAATAAGGAAAACTGTGTGATGGATAAACGCCCGAATACCGACCGTATCAAGGTCATGAGCATTTTCGGTACGCGCCCCGAGGCGACAAAGATGGCGCCCCTGATTTTAGAGCTCAACCAAAATCCCCGGATTGAAAGCGTCGTCACGGTCACTGCGCAGCACCGCGAACTGCTTGATCCGGTTCTTTCGCTTTTTCATATCGCGCCGGATTACGACCTCAATATCATGCGCCGGGGACAGACGCTGACCTCAATCGCCGTGCGGGCTCTCGAAGGTTTGGAAAAGGTTCTTTCCGAGGCCAAGCCGGATCTCGTGTTGGTTCACGGCGACACCTCGTCGGCGTTTACCGGCGCACTGTCCGCCTATTACGCCAAAATCCCCGTCGCGCACGTCGAGGCGGGACTCCGTACCTATGACAAGTATTCCCCCTTCCCCGAAGAGATGAACCGGCGGCTGATCTCGCCGATTGCCGACATGCACTTCTGCCCCACGCCGGCCAGCGCCGAAAATCTGCGGCGCGAGCACTGCGGCGGCCAAATCTACATCACCGGCAACACCGCGATCGATACCGTGCATATGCTGGCGCAAAAAAATTATGTGTTCCGCATGCCGTTTTTGAACGATCCCGCCCTCGACGGCAGGAAGATTATCTTCATGACGGCGCATCGGCGCGAAAATTACGGCGCGCCGCTTGTCAGTATCATGCGCGCCGTCAAATCGCTCGTCGAGCAATTTGACGATATCGAGGTCGTCTACCCCATGCATCTGAGTCCGGTGGTTCGTGAAACGGCCACGGCGATTCTCGGCGGCACGGCGCGCGTTCATCTCTGCGAGCCGCTGCTCGTCGACGACAGTATTAACCTCATCCGCAAGAGCTATCTCGTGCTGACCGATTCCGGCGGCTTGCAGGAGGAGGCGCCGTCGCTTGGCAAGCCGGTGCTTGTCCTCCGAGCCGAGACGGAACGGCCGGAAGCGGTCGACGCGGGAACCGTTTCCCTGATCGGTTCGGACGAAAACAGGATTATCAACGCCGCGACGCAGCTTCTGACCGATGCCGCAGCCTACGAAAAAATGTCGCGCGCCGTCAACCCATACGGCGACGGTTTCGCCTCGCGCCGGATTGCGCAGGCCATTCTGCACCATTTTGGCTACGGAGACGCGCCGGATACTTTTGCACCCAAAGGCATCGCGCCGTATCAGGCGTGACGCTTTGTCCCGATCCGGCGCAGAGCCGGAAATTTTCCAAGCGCTCGCCCGTGCGCTGCGGAAAGGGGAGAATCCGCTTGCAGCCGAAGAAAACAACTTACCTGGTCATCGGCACGACCGTCTTCGTTATCGCAGCGCTTGTTTTTGTTTTTTGGCTCTCGTCGCTCCGATCCAATGAACGGCCGACGATCGTCGTCCCTGATCCGTCCTACACCGAGCCCGACGTTCATCCGACATTGGCGCTGCTGAATCATCCCGACGACTACCTCGTTTTCGACCTTACGCCGGAAACCGTCGGCGATGTGCTTCGCACGTTAAAGACTCCCGATTCATACAGCCTGACGCTCACCTCGTCCGTGCTTTCCGAAGGCGCGCGATCTGACACGGCCATATCGTTTTTCCACAGCGGCGGAATGACGCGGATCTCCGTACAGGACCCCCTGCAAGCCGCCGAATATCTCATCAGCGGCGACTCCGTTTTTTGCTGGCCGACAGGCGAGACGGTTTATCAGCGCTATGCGCTCGGTCTGCTTGACGGGCATTATATCGCCAAGATGCCTGCGACGGCTTCCCTGGCCGCGCTGGATCCCTCGCGGATTTCCCGGGCGGACTTCGTCCTGCTCGACGACCAATGGACGATCTGTATAGAGTACACGACAAAGCGCGGTTTGCATGAGCGCAGTTACGTCTCTATTGACAGCGGCCTCGTTGTGAAAAACGAGGCCTACTGTCAGGAAGAGCTTATTTTGGATATGTACGTCGTTTCTCAGACGTTTGAGCCTTTGGATGCGTCGCTGTTTCTGCTGCCGGACGGCGCATCGCCTCAATGAAGCATTTCCAGAAACTTCGGATACAGCAAAATCGCTGCCGCAATTAAAAGCTCGAGGTCATCGTCACAGTCACACAGCAGCAGCAGAATGACCGCGAGGATGATGATGTCTTCGTTTTTGGATACAAAGCCGCGGATCGTTCCGACAATGCCGGAGAGCTGTTTGCCCAAGCCGGTATCCCGGTTATCCCGGTTTTTTGCGGCCGCCTCCCGCTCCTCGTATTTCTC
>QAMX01000067.1 GCA_003149835.1 Clostridiales bacterium | reverse complement strand
GCGTTGAGCTTATCTCTGTGCGCTTCAATCGCCTGTTGCGGCGTCCAACCGAGGTAGGAAATCGTCGCGATGATACCGCTGGCCTCCTGGTCATAGTCGACGATATACCAGATATCCTGCGTCATCTTGCCCATGTTCAGCGTGTAATTCGGAATGATGTAGTCGACCATCATCTCCATATCGTCTTCGGTGCGGCAGCGGCCGTCGTTGAGGATATCGAGGTAGGATTCGGTGTCGTTGACAATCAGCGCCCACTCGTTCATGATCGGGACGACCTTGTCCAGATCCTTATTGGCCGCCTGGATGACAAACGCATTGTTGTTGTCCGTCATGGAAGCGTATTCGGTCGCATTCGGGCCCTTCGGCATCGGGATGATACCGTAGTCGTGCTCGGAGTTGAAGACAGCTTCGGTCGGTCCGTTGATGTGGCCCATGTTCGCCCAGTTAAACGTCACCACGCCGTTGGCAAAGCCTTCGCGGCATTCGCCGGAGCTGGCGTCCCAGCGCGTTCCGTCGCTGTAATTCAGGTCGAGCAGGAACTGCAGCGCCTCGATACCGGCTTCGGAATCGATCGTCATCTGCCATTTGCCGTCGACTTCGCCGATAAACTGAACGCCATTGGTAACCGCTTCGTTGCCCCACGCGGTCGCGCCCGTGCCCCAGATATCGTTGACGCCGTCGCCGTCGGTGTCCTTCGTGGTCTTGCCTGCGATGTCGCGGTAGACGTCCCAGGTCCATTCGCCGTTGCGGACCAGGTCATACATATTGTCGTAGCCCGCAGAGGCGCACAGCTCTTTATTGAACGTGATAAAATAGCCCGTCGGAACCGCGACGTATTCGCTGGCGACTCTGAGGCCCCACGGATGGTCAAACAGCTGAGTCCACTCGACGGCCGGCTGATACCAGCGCGTTTCGTCCTGATAATTCAGGCCCGCGTCGGTGAGCTCTTGACCGTCCAGCGGCAGCAGGGCGTTGGCCTTCGCCGCCGGCCAGTATTCCTGCTGATGCAGCCACAGGAGGTCGCCGATCTTAATGCCGCCCATAGCCGCGCTCGTGACCTGCTCTAATACGTTGGTATTGGAAAACTCAACCGCTTCGATCGTGATGCCGAGCCGCTCTTCCAGCGCCATCAGCTCGTCCGCCAGTTGCTGTTCGGTCTGGCTCTTATAGCCGCCGTCTTCATTTTCCTCCGGGAAAACATCCCCGTTGCCGACGATCGTGAAGTTATAACCTTCCAGATCGAGATCCGTCCCCGGCGTCGTCGTGTCCGGCGTGGTGTCGTCCGGCCCGGTCGTTCCATCGCCGCTCTGCGGCGCCGTCGTCGTGCTGTCCGGTTCGTTGCCGTCGTTGCCACAGGCCGCGAACGCCGTCACGATCATCACGAGCGCGAGCAGAAGAGCCAGGAGTCTTGCGCGCTTCTTCATATCATATCCTCCATTTTTTTAATAGGGGGTTCCTTGGGCACCGCTTTCATCCGTCCCCCTTTCCAGATGAATTCGGCTCATAGTATAAACTAACTGTCCCTTTTTGTCAAGCGTATTTTTCCTCTTTGTTCCGCCTTTTTCCTTTTCTGAAATCATTTTTCTGTTTTCATATTTTTATCACTTTTTATCCATGTTACTTTGTTTGTTTTAAAGTTTTTATCTATCGTTTTAATGTAAATCTCGTCTATTTATCATGAATATTCTGCATATTTCTATAATAATATTCACGATAATGACAATAAAGGCAGGGCGCGGCAAGCTTCTGCCGCGCCCTGCCAAAATCCATCAATTGTACCGTTTCAGAAACCGAGCCGATTTGTTTATTGGCCGAAGAACGCATTGAGCGCGGCGTTGAGCTTATCTCTGTGCGCCTCAATCGCCTGCTGCGGCGTCTTGCCCAGATAGGAGACGGAGGAGATGATACCGCCGCCTTCATCGTCATCGTCGACGATCATCCAGATATCTTCCGTCATGTTGCCCAGATTCAGCGTGAAGTTCGGAATGATGTATTCCATCATCATTTCCCTGTCCGCCTCGGTGCGGCAGCGGCCGTCGTCGAGCATATCGAGGTAGGACTCGGTGTCGTTAACGATCAGCGCCCACTCGTTCATGATCGGGACAACCTTGTCGAGGTCTTCATTCGCCGCCTGAATCACAAACGCGTCGAGGTCGTTGTGCATGGACGTATATTCCGTCGCGTCCGGGCCCATCGGCATCGGGATGATACCGTAGTCGTGCTCGGAGTTGAAGATCACTTCGCCGGGCCCGTTGATATGGTTCATCGCCGCCCAGTTGAAGGCGATCGTGCCGTCCGCGAACGCCTGACGGAGGTTGCCGGAGCTGTCGTCTCTGCGCGTTCCCTCGCCGTAGTTCATGTCATACAGGAACTGCAACGCCTCGATACCGGCCGGGGAGTCAATGGTCATCTGCCATTTGCCGTCGACTTCGCCGATAAATTGAACGCCGTTGGTGACCGCTTCGTTGCCCCACGCGGTCGCGCCCGTGCCCCAGATGTCGTTGACGCCGTCGCCGTCGACATCCTTGGTCACCTTGCGGGCGATGTCAAGGTACACGTCCCATCTCCACTGCTTGTCGCGGACGAGCTGATACATATCGTCGTAGCCCGCGGAAGCGCAGAGCTCTTTATTAAAGGTGACAAAATAACCGGTCGGGATCGCGACGTATTCGCTCGCAACGCGGAGCCCCCACGGATGGCCGAACAGCTCCGTCCACTTGACGGCGACCTGATACCAGCGCGTCTCGTCCTGATAATTTAAGCCCGCGTCGACCAGCTTCTGATCATCCAGCGGGAGCAGGGCGTTGGCTTTCGCCGCCGGCCAGAACTCTTTCTGCCGCAGCCAGATCAAATCGGCGAGCTTGTCGCCGGACAGCGCCGCGCTCGTCACCGCTTCCAGCTTGTTGTCCGCGGCGTCGATCTTGGTGACGGTGATGTCGAGCCGTTCTTCCAGCTCGGCCAGCTTGTCGGCCAGTTCCTCTTCGAGCTGGCTCTTATAGCTGCCGTCCTCGTTGGTTTCCGGGAAAACGTCGCCGCTGCCGTAAATCGTAAAGTCGTAGCCGTCATAAGTCTGCGGCGCCGTTGTAACGTCCGGGGTCGTTTCGCCCGGCGTCGTGCCGTCCGGCGCAGAAGTCGAGTCGCCCGTCGAGACGGTCGTTTCGTCAGGCCCGTTGTCATCTTTGCCGCAGGCGGCAAACATCGCCGTGACCATTACGAGCACGAGCAAAAGCGCCAGCAGCCTTGAATACCTTTTCATATTGAAACCTCCGATTTTTATAGCGTTTGTACAGAGTTTCCCCTCGCCGCTCCCCTATCCTCCTTTCGGTAAAATCACTGATTTGTCGGGTCTAAGTATATATGATTTTTCCCGCCGTGTCAAGCATATTTCGGTTCTTATTTTTCGTTTTTTCCCCGTTCTTTTCGACTGTTTTTCGCATTTGTCGTGCGAATTATCTTTTATTTTTTCGAAAATGACATTTGCTGTTTTCTTTGCTTTCCCCCTCTTGTTCTCTCAATTCTTTTGTCTTTCTAAAATTCTCCGGCTCTGTATGGGTATTTTTTGTTTTTTAACTTTTTTATTATTTTGGGTTTTGTGATATCGAAACAAATAAAAAGCGCGGGGCATGTCATACGTCCCGCGCTTTTTTATTTGAGCGGCGAAGGTTTATTGTCCAAAAAATTTGTCGAGCGCGGCGTTGATCTGCGCTGCATACGCCTCAACAGCCCGCGCCGGCGTCGCACCGCTGCCCGCGCCGGCCGCTTCGGACGTGCTCTCCGTCCCTGCCGCCGTGCCGTTTGGCTCTTCATCTATACCTCGCAAATGCAAACAAAAGGCGCGGCGGATTGCCGCGCCTTTTGCTTGCCGGAATACCCGGATTATGATATTTTTTTACTGTCCGAAGAATGCGTCGAGCGCGGCGTTGACCTTCGCTTCATATGTTTCAATCGCCTGCTGCGGCGTCAGGCCGTGGTAGGAAACGCCGCTGATGATGCCCTCATCGACGAGTTCCTTTGCGCCATGGCAGATATTGCCCATATTCAACGCGAAGTTGGGGATGACATAGTCGATCAGCATCGCCTTGTCCTCTTCGGTGCGGCAGCGGCCGTCATCGAGGAGGCTCAGATAAGACTCGGTGTCGTTCAGAATCAGCGCCCACTCATTCAGGATCGGAACCACCTTGTCGAGATCCTGGTTCGCCGACTGAATCACAAACGCGTCGAGGTCGCCCGCCATCGAGTAGTATTCCGTCGCGTCCGGGCCCATCGGCATCGGGATGATGCCGTAGTCGTGCTCGGAGTTGAAGATCACTTCGCCCGGTCCGTTGATGTGACCCATCTGCGCCCAGTTGAACGTGATTGTGCCGTCGGCAAACGCCTGGCGGCATTCGCCCGAGCCGACGTCCCAGCGCGTCTTGTCGCCGTAGTTCATGTCATACAGGAATTGCAACGCGCGGACGCCGGCGTCCGAATTGATCGTCAGCTGCCATTTGCCGTCGACCTGGCCGATAAACTGCGCGCCGTTGGAAACCGCTTCGTTGCCCCAGGCCGTCGCGCCCGTGCCCCAGATGTCCGGCGTGCCGTCGCCGTCGACGTCCTTCGTCGTCTTACGCGCGATATCGCGGTAGACGTCCCAGGTCCACTTTTTGTCGCGGACGAGCTGATACATATCGTCGTAGCCCGCCGAAGCGCAGAGTTCCTTGTTAAAGCAGACGAAATACCCCGTCGGAACCGCGACATATTCGCTCGCCACGTTCAAAGTCCACTGGTGACCGAACATCTCGCTCCATTTCATGGCCGGCTGATACCAGCGCGTCTCGTCGGTGTAATTCAGGCCCTCCTTGACCAGCCGCTCGTCATCCAGCGGCAGCAGCATGTTGTCCTTGGCCGCCGGCCAGAAATCCGTGTGCCGCAGCCACAGCAGGTCGGCGATCTTGATGCCGCCCAGCGCCGCGCTCGTCACCAGTTCAAGGCGATTGTCGCTCGCATAGTCCATCTTCTCAATCGTAATATCGAGACGCGCTTCCAGCTCGGCCAGCTTGTCAGCCAATTCTTCTTCGAGCTGGTTTTTATAAGTACCGTCTTCGTTTTCCTCCGGAAAAACGTCGCCGTTGCCGACGATCGTGAAATTATACCCGGAAACATCAATGCCGGATTCCGTCGTCGTGTCCGGTGTCGGCGTCGTCGCATCAGGTGTCGTCGCATCGCTGCCCGTGTCGGTCACTTTGGGCGTACCGTCCGCCCCCGCCGTCGTGCTGTTTGGCTCTTCATTGCTGCCGCAGGCGGCAAACATGGCCGCGACCATTACGAGCGCAAGCACAAGCGCAAGGAATCTTGAACACTTTTTCATGCTGAATCGAAACCTCCTGATTTTTTCTGTTAAAATCCGTCCGCTCCGTCCGCTTCGATCGCCCCCCCTTTTGCGGAACAAGTTATATGGTATTATATGTTGTTAATCTGCCGTTGTTAACCACCTGTTTTGTAAGTTTTGAACATCGTTCACGCCATTTATAAGGCGCAATTCCGTTTTATATTCATATTTTTATCTATATATACTCCGTTTACGCCCGTTTTAAGATTTATTTGCTATAATAGCACAGGAGACGGCATCCAAGATGCCGTCTCCTGTAAAAACTGCACGAATAAACCGGATTATTGATCAAAAAATTTGTCGAGAGCGGCGTTGACGCGCGCTTCATACGCCTCGATGGCCTGCGCCGGCGTCATGCCGTTGTAGGAGACCTCGGAGATGATGCCGCCGTTGTTGCCGTCGTCATCGATCAGCGACCAGATCTCTTCGTTCATGTTGCCCCTGTTGATGGCGTAGTTGGGGATGATATAGGTGATCATCATCTCTTTGTCCGCCTCGGTGCGGCAGCGGCCGTCGTCGAGGATTTTCAGATAGCTTTCCGGATCGTTGACAACCAGCGCCCACTCGTTTATGATCGGGACGACCTTGTCGAGATCCTGGTTGGAGTTTTGAATCACAAACGCGTCCACCCCGTTGGACATCGACAGATATTCCGTCGCGCGCGGGCCCAGCGGCATCGGGATAATCCCGTAGTCGTGTGCGGATTCATAAATGGTTTCGCCCGGGCCGTTGATATGGCCCATCTGCGCCCAGTTGAACGTAATCGTGCCGTTGGCGAACGCCTCGCGGCACTGACCGGAAGAGACGTCCCAGCGCGTCCCGTCGGCGTAGTTCATGTCATAGAGAAATTGCAGCGCCTCGATGCCCGCGTCGGAGCTGATCGTCAGCCGCCATTTGCCGTCGACCTCGCCTATGTACTGGACGCCGTTGGAGATGGCCTCGTTGCCCCACGCGGTCGCGCCCGTGCCCCAGATATCCGGCACGCCGTCGGCGTCGAGGTCCTTCGTCGTCGCGCGAGCGATCTCGCGGTACGCATCCCAGTTCCACTTCTTGTCACGGACGAGCTGATACATGTCGTCGTAGCCGGCGGAAGCGCAGAGCTCCTTATTAAAGGTGATAAAATAGCCCGTCTGCGCCGGGACATATTCGCTCGCAACCGTCAAGCCCCACGGATGGCCGAACAGCTCCGTCCATTTGAGGTTGGTCTGGTACCACCGCGTCGAATCGGTGTAGTTGAGCCCCCTTGACGTCAGGCGCTCGTCGTCCAGCGGGATCAGCGCGCCGGCCTTGGCGACCGACCAGAACTGATCCTGTCCCGCGTGAATCAGATCGGCATACTTGAGCGCCCCCATGCCGGCGCTGATCAGCGACTCGATCACGTCGCCTTCGGGCAGAGCGACCTGCTCGATCTCAATGCCGAGCCGCTCTGTCAGCGCGTCAAGCTCGTCGGCGAACTGCTCCTGCAAGGCGTTCAGATAGTTGCCGCTCTCGTCTTTTTTCGGAAACACCTTGTCGGTTCCCGCGATCGTGAGTTTATAGCCCTTCAATGCCTCGGCGTCTACGACCGGAGTCGTATCAGCCGGGTTCTCCCCGCCGTCCTTGCAGCCGGCGAACACGGCCGCGACCATCGCCAGCGCGAGGACAAGCAAAAAGAACCTTCCCTTCTTTTTCATGACATTCCCTCCGTTTTTTCGAGGCCGCTGCAAGCCTCTATTTCATTTTTCCATTGGAGCAGCTATTTATATTATACAATATACGGAGAAGATGTCAATAGTTTTTCCAAAATTTATATCATTTTATTATCACATTATGCATTTACTCGCCTTTTTACGACAAATAATCATATAGTATCTGAAAAAATATTCTCAAAAAGTCTGG
>QAMX01000154.1 GCA_003149835.1 Clostridiales bacterium | reverse complement strand
GCGCGGCTGCTTCCGAAGGGAGCCGTGCTTTTCGGGGAACCGCTTTCCAAGCATACGTCTTTCCGGATCGGCGGTCCCTGTGATTATTTTGCTCTGCCGGATACGGAGGAGGAGCTTGCCAACCTTCTGGGCTTTGTCCGGCAGAGCGGCCTTCCGTATTATCTGATGGGCAACGGGACGAATTTGCTCTGCGCGGACGAGGGCTTCGCCGGCGTGGTCATTCAAACGGCGCGCCTCAACCGGATCATGGCGGAGGACGGCGGGGTTTACGCCGAATGCGGCGCCTCGTTGACGCGCGCCGCCTATGAGGCTGCGGCCGCTTCGCTGACCGGATTGGAATTTGCGCACGGCATCCCCGGCAGCGTCGGCGGTGGCACGGTGATGAACGCCGGGGCTTACGGCGGCGAGATTGCCGACGCGGCCTGCGAGGTGTTCTACCTTGACCCTGCGGGCAACCGTTTCCGCGTTCAGGCGAAGGCCGCGGGCTTTGCTTACCGTTCCAGCCGGTTTCAAAGGGAAGCGCTGACGGTGACCGCCGTCCGCTTCAAACTCCGCGAAGGCAGACAGACGGAGATCCGCGAAAAAATGGCGGATTATGCCGAGCGCCGCCGGACAAAGCAGCCGCTTGACCTGCCCAGCGCGGGCAGCGTTTTCAAACGGCCCGCCAACGGCTATGCCTCGGCGCTGATCGACGCCTGCGGCCTGAAAGGCTGCCGTATCGGCGGCGCGTGCGTGTCGAAAAAACACGCCGGCTTTATCGTCAACACCGGCGGCGCGACCTGCCGCGACGTGCTCGCGCTGATCGAGCATGTGCGCGAGCAGGTGCTCAAACAGAGCGGCGTGCTGTTGGAATGCGAGATCAAGACGCTCGGCGTGTAGGCTTGCCGCGCGCCGGCCGGCAGGAGCAAGCTGCGCAGCGAGGCGCCTTTCGCTTTGCTCGCTGATTCAAAGCGCTGTGGTCACCGAAAGCGGCGCGGAGTACGGAGGAGGGACGCGGATGTCGTTTTCAGGAAACGTCAAAAGCGAGATGTGCAGAACCCAGGTCCAAAAACCCTGCTGCGCGCTGGCGGAGCTGTACGGAATCCTTTTGTTTTCGAGCGCGTTTGGCCCGCAGGCGATGCGGATCATTACGCGCAACGAGCGCCTCAGCCGCCGGATCGCACAGCTCTGCGCAATGCAGTCGCCGCCCTTGGAGGCGGCTTTTGCCGTTTCCGCCGCTTCGGGCGGCCGGCGGACGCTGCTTTTGACGGACAAACGGCAGATCGCGGCGCTGCTGCAAGCATTCGGTTACGACGGGGACGGGTTTCTGACCCTGCATTTCAACGGCTGGATCGTCGAGGAGGATTGCTGCCGCGCCGCTTTTCTGCGCGGCGCCTTTCTGACCGGAGGCTATCTCGCGGAGCCGGAAAAGATGTATTATCTGGAACTTTCCAGCCCGCACAGCTCGCTGATGCGCGAGCTGAACGTCCTCTTCGCCGATATGGAGCTGCGGATGAAGCCGGCGCGGCGCAAGGACAACCATCTGCTTTACTGTAAGGACGGCGAGACCATCGAGGCGTATCTGACGCTGGCGGGCGCGCACAAGGCGGTGATCGAATTTATGGAGACCCGCGTCATCAAGGACGTGAGGAATACCATCAATCGCCGCGTGAACTGCGAGGCGTCGAATATCATCAAGGCCGCCGAAAACGGCAGCTATCAGCTGGAAATGCTGCGCCGGATTGAACAGGCCGGGGCAGCGGCGGCTCTTGACGACAAGCTCCGCGAAGCGATGCGGCTGCGCATGGAATACCCGGACGAGCCGCTGGCGGAGCTGGCGGCTCGCGCCGAGCCGCCCATCTCCAAATCGGGGCTGAACCACAGGCTGCGCAAGCTTGTGGCGATGGCGGAACGGCTGCCCGCGGCGGACGCTTCTGCGCAGAAACAGACCGACTGACGTAAAACGGAAGGAGACGGCAATGGGCGATTTTGTACACCTTCATGTTCACACCGAATACAGCCTGCTGGACGGCGCCTGCCGGATCAGCAAACTGATGGAGCACGTCAAGTCGCTCGGACAGTCGGCGATTGCCATCACTGATCACGGCGCGATGTTCGGCGTCTATGACTTTTACAAGGCGGCGAAAGCGGCCGGCGTCAAGCCGGTCATCGGCTGCGAGGTCTATGTCGCGCCCCGCCGCCGCTGCGACAAACAGAGCGAGCTGGATTCGCGCGCGGCGCACCTTGTGCTCCTCTGCGAAAATCAAACCGGGTATCAAAACCTGTGCCGGCTTGTCAGCCTCGCCTACATAGAGGGCTTTTACAAGAAGCCGCGCATTGACTTGGAACTGCTCGAACAGCACGCCGAAGGGCTGATCGGCCTGTCCGCCTGTCTGGCCGGCGACGTCGCCTACCGGCTCGCGGCGGGCGATTATGAGGGCGCGCTCGAATACGCGCGGCGCTATGACAAAATCTTTGGCCGCGGCAATTTTTATTTGGAGTTACAGGATCATTCCATCCCGGAACAGAAAATTGTCAACCGCGGCCTGCTGCGGCTGCACGAGGAGACGGGGATTCCGCTCGTCGTCACCAACGACGCGCACTATATCAAAAAAGACGAGGCGAAGCTTCAGGACATCCTGATGTGCATCCAGACCGGCAAGACCGTCGATACGCCCGACAGGATGCGCTTTCAGACGGAGGAATTCTACATCAAATCCCGCGCCGAGCTCAGCCAACGCTTTCCGAACCTCGACGACGCCTTTGAAAACACCGTGAAGATCGCCGAACGCTGCCAGTGTGACTTTTTTGATTTTACCGGATATATCCTGCCGAAATACCAACCGGATACGGGCGAGGACAGCGAAACCTATTTCCGCCGCAAGAGCGAAGAGGGCTTTGCCCGCCGCTACGGCGACGCTCCGCCGCAGGCCTACCGGGAGCGGTTGGAATACGAGCTGGACGTCATTACCAAGATGGGCTATGCCGACTACTATCTGATCGTCTGGGATTACGTCAATTTTGCCAGAAGCCGGGGCATTCCGGTCGGGCCGGGGCGCGGTTCGGGCGCGGGCAGCATCGCCGCATACAGCCTGGGGATTACGAATATCTGCCCGATGAAGTATTCGCTGTATTTTGAGCGCTTTCTGAACCCTGAGCGCATTTCCATGCCCGACTTCGACATCGATTTTTGCCCCAGACGCCGCGGCGAGGTGATCCAGTACATGTCGGAGCGCTACGGCGCAGACCACGTCGCGCAGATCGTCACCTTTGGCACGATGGCGGCGCGCAGCGTCATCCGCGACGTCGGGCGCGCGCTCGGCGTGCCGCTGCAACAGGTTGATACGCTCGCCAAGCTCGTTCCCAACGAGCTGCACATGACCATAGAAAAGGCGCTGCAAAAGTCGGCCGATCTGAAAGCGGTTTACAACGGCGACGAAACCACCCATAAGCTGATTGATACCGCGCTCTGGCTGGAAGGGATGCCGAAAAACACCTCTACGCACGCGGCCGGAGTCGTGCTGACGCCGGCGCCGACGAGCGACTACGTGCCGCTGGCCGTCAATGAAAGCGTCGTCGTCACGCAGTTTCCGATGACGACGGTGGGCGAGCTCGGCCTTGTGAAAATGGACTTTCTCGGCCTGCGCAACCTGACGATCATCGCCGACGCCGAGGCGATGATCCGCGAAAGAAAGCCGGATTTCCGCATCGACGACATTCCAGACGACGATCCGGCGACCTTTCAGATGCTCGCCGAGGGCAAGACCTGCGGCGTTTTCCAGCTTGAATCGGGCGGGATGACGGGGGTCGCCGTCGGAATGCACGCGCAGTCGATCGAGGAAATCTGCGCCGTCATCGCGCTGTACCGCCCCGGGCCGATGGAGTCGATCCCGAAATTCATCGACGGAAAGAAAAATCCCTCTCACGTCACCTATAAGCATCCGCTGCTCCGCGATATTCTCGACGTGACCTACGGCTGCCCTCTGTATCAGGAGCAGGTGATGATGATCTTCCGAAAGCTCGGCGGCTATTCGATGAGCCGAGCCGACATCGTCCGCAGCGCCATCAGCAAGAAGAAAACGGAGATCCTGCGGCGCGAGCGCGAAAATTTTATTTACGGCAACGAAAAAGAGGGAATCCCCGGCTGCATCGCCAACGGCGTGGACGAAAAAACGGCGACGGCTCTGTTCGAAGAGGTGCTCGACTTCGGCGGCTACGCCTTTAACAAGGCGCATTCGGCGGCTTACGCGCTGGTATCGTATCAGACGGCCTATCTGAAATGCCGCTATCCGCAGGAATATATGGGGGCGTTGCTGTCGAGCGTGCTCGGCAACGCCGCCAAGGTCGCGGAGTATATCGGCGAGTGCAAGGCGCTGGGCATCGCCGTGCTGCCGCCGGACGTCAACCGCTCCGACGAGCATTTCACCGTCGACGGAAAAGACATCCGCTTCGGCATGGGCGCGATTAAAAACGTCAGCGAAAAGCTGATCGGCGACATCGTCCGCGAGCGCACAGAAAATGGAACCTTTGCGGGCTTTGCCGATTTCTGCCGGCGCATGGCGGCCTATGATTTCAACAGCAAGACCGCGGAATGGCTGATCAGAGCCGGCGCCTGCGACTCGTTCGGGCTCAACCGGATGCAGATGCTGGCGATGTACGAGGGCTTGGTTTCCGCCGCCGTGCTGGAACGGAAAAACGCCATCGAGGGTCAGCTCTCGCTGTTCGGCGAGGAGGAGCAGAAGGCCGTCGACGAGCCGGTCGTTCCCGATATGCAGGAGTTTTCAAAGCGCGAGCTCTTCGCCATGGAAAAAGAGGCGATGGGGCTCTACCTCTCCGGCCATCCGGCCGACGAATTTCAGGCCGCCTTTCAGAAGGCGGGCTGTATTGCGATCCGCGAGCTGCTCGGCGACGACGCGGAGCAGCCGGAGACAGACGACGGGGAGACAGCCGTGCTTTCGGGCAACGCCGAATACGACAATGTGGAAGTGACGGTCGGCGGCGTTCTGACAGCGGTCAGGCAAAAGGTGACCAAAAGCGGCCAGACGATGGCGTTTGCCACGGTCGAGGATCTGACCGGCGCGATCGAGACGCTGGTTTTCCCCAGAGTGCTCGTAGAGTTCGGCGCGTTTTTGAAGCAGGAGAACGCGGTGATCCTGACCGGGCGCGTCAGCCTGCGCGAAAACGAGGAGCCGAAGCTGATCTGCGAGCGGCTGCGGCTGGCGGAAAACGGCCGCGCCGCGGCGCAGCAGGAGGCGGAGCTGCCGGCCAGCCCGCCGCCGGCCGGAGAACCGTGGCGCGCGCTGCGCTTTGATCCCGCTCAAAAGCTCTATCTGCGCATATATGACGAGAGCGAGCGCTTTTTCAAGCGCCTGAAAGGGCTGTTTACGATGTTTCCGGGGTCGCGGCAGGTGATTCTCTACTATCCGGCGACAAAGCGGAAGCTGGCGGGCGACGCGTCCATGCTCATCAGCGACGATCTTCGCCTGTATAAGGAGCTGTACCGCCTGCTCGGCGAAGAAAACGTCAAGCTGAATTAGAGCGGAGCTAAGGGAAGAACGAAACCTGCGGCAGGGAATCAGAGCTGGATACCATCATCCATTGGTTCCGAGAACATATGGAAAATTTACGCGGG
>QAMX01000114.1 GCA_003149835.1 Clostridiales bacterium | reverse complement strand
GGAAGTCTTATCCATGACAAAAGCGATCCGATGGATCCGAAAAAACACCGTGCTCTGCATCGCGCTGCTGGCGGCCGCCGCCACCTCGTTTTTCGTCCCTCCCGACCGGGTCTATCTCTCCTATTTCGATTTTAAGACGCTGACCTGCCTGTTCTGCGTTCTCGCCGTCGTCTGCGCGCTGAGAAATATCCGCTTTTTCTATGCGCTGGCGGAGAAAATTGTGCGGCGCTTCAAAACCGCAAGGATGTGCGTTCTGGCGCTGGTGTACATTACCTTCGCCGGCTCCATGCTGATCGCCAACGACATGGCGCTGCTCACCTTCCTGCCGCTCGGCTATTTGGTCCTTTCCTGCTCCGGAACGGAAAAATATATGGCCTTCACCTTTATCATGCAGAATATCGCCGCCAATCTCGGCGGTATGCTGACGCCGTTCGGCAACCCGCAGAACCTGTATCTGTATTCCAAATTCAATATTCCGACCGGCGAATTTACGATGATCATGCTGCTGCCGTTTGCCGTTTCGGTGCTGCTGATCACGGTCTGCTGCCTGTTTGTCCGCGCCGAGCCGATCAGCATTCCGGACAGCCGCACCGTTCTCAGCCCCGGCCGCACGGTTCTCTACCTGCTCCTTTTCGCGCTCTCCATTGTCATAGTCTTTCGTTTTATCCCCTACTATATCGGCCTGATCGTCATCCCCGTTGTGCTCTTAGTCGCCGACCGGAAGGCGCTGAAAGCGGTGGATTACCCGCTGCTGCTGACGTTCGCCGCATTCTTTGTGTTCGCGGGAAACATGTCGCGCATTCCGGCCGTGCGCGAGCTTTTCGCGTATCTTCTCTCAAAGGACACCCTGCTGTTCAGCGTTCTCTCCTGTCAGCTCATCAGCAACGTCCCCTCCGCCGTGCTTCTGTCCCAGTTTACGTCAAACTATCAGGAGCTGCTCGTCGGCGTCAACATCGGCGGCGTCGGCACGCTGATCTCGTCGCTGGCGAGCCTGATTACGTTTCGTGAATACTGCAAACATTATCCCGGACAGACCCGCCGCTATCTGGCTCTGTTCAGCCTGTTCAACTTCGGCTTTCTCGCCGCGCTGACCGGCCTGATGCTTGTCTTCCTCTGATTTTCCGGCCGGTCTGCGTTTTTTTGCCGAACCTCAATCCGCTTTTTCATACCTTTGCGGATAGAAAAGGTCGTTACTACTGAGCAACTGTTAGACTATCATTCTATTTGTCAAAATGGAATCGCCCAATCCGGATTTATCTTTTCCTCAAAGGTATGAAAAAGCGGATAGCGTATACAAAATCACGGCTTCACGAAAGGAAAACTTTTTATGACCAAAATCCTCTTTGTCTGCCACGGCAATATCTGCCGGAGCCCGATGGCGGAATTTGTGATGAAAGCGATGGTAAAGCAGGCCGGTTTGGAAGCGGATTTTGTGATCGCCTCCGCCGCCGTCAGCGACGAGGAACGCGGCAACCCCGTTTATCCGCCCGTGCGGCGGCTGCTCGCGGCGCACGGGATCGACTGCGCCGGCAAAACGGCGCGTCAGCTCCGGCGCTCCGATTACGGCGAATACGACGAGCTGATCGCTATGGACGATTCGAATCTGCGCGCCATGCGCCGCATCTGCGGCGGCGACCCCGACGGGAAAATGTCCCGCCTCGCCGACCACGGCGACTGTCCGGGCGACATCGCCGACCCTTGGTACAGCGGCGACTTTGAGCGCACATGGCGCGAGGTAAACGACGGCTGCGCCGCGCTGCTGAAAAAAATCACATCGCGCGGCCGCCGGTAAAGCGCCCTTGCGGTGTGAATGCTGCCGCGCTATATGCGCGTCGGCAGCGCCTGACAAAAACGGGCCGGACGAGCGGCTGTCGCCGCCCGTCCGGCCCTGACGGTTCTCAGTTTACAGCTGCGTAAATTCCACCCATTCGCGGCCCTCTTCGACGGCGCGATCGGTCAGCTGCGGCGTTCCGGAGCTGTCAAAGTGATCAAATTCGCGGATCTGCATACTGAGAGCGAGCGGAGGCTGTCTGTCCTTCCGCAAAGCCTTTTTCTTTTTCTTCATTTCTTCAACCTCTTTCCCACTGGCTGAATTTTTTTCATTTCCGTTTCTTCTCCGTTATTTTCTGCTTCGGCGGCTGAAAATATGTTGACAACTTCCAGCGTGATTGGTAAAATTAACATCGGATCGTTTCGTTCCCGCTGCGGCTCGGAATCATTTTTGCGTTTTTTTGAAACCGATACGGAGAATCGTCTGTTTTTCGGTCCGCTTTTTAACGAGGCGCGTGTTTGGAATTGCGATCCTAATTCATCCGGCTCGATCTCCCGGCAGCCATTCCGTCCGGCGGACAAGGCGGTCCGCCCATCATACGGCGCGCCTCTCTGTGCGCGCTGACGAAACGAGGCTTGCAAAATTATGAAAAAGCAGCAGTTGATTTTGGCTGAAAACGGCGCGAGCGTCTATCGGATCTATGTCCCCGCCGCCGCTTCGGAGTGCGAGCGCTTCGCCGCCGAAGAGTTGAGAAGTCATCTCGAAGCGATCTGCGGCGTCTCGCTTCCGGTCGTCTCGTCCATCGGCCCCGGCGAATCGGAGTACCTTCTCTGGGTCGGCGCGCCGCCAGCGCCGCGCGAGGCGGAAACGCCCGTGGTGCTCGACGGTCTGGCTCCGGAGGGAATCGTCAACGCCGTCCGCGGGGGACGCATTATTTTGACCGGCGCGTCGCCGCGCGGCGTGCTCTATGCGGTCTATCGCTTTTTGGAGGAGGTGCTCGGCGTCCGCTGGTTCGCGCCGGAGCTGACGCATATTCCCAAAAAAGCGATTCTCGCCGTCGAGGTTTTCGACGATTACCGCTATTCTCCCGCGTTTGAATACCGCAACTGCTTTGTTTACAACAGCCTCAAATTCCCGCTCTGGGCGGCGCGCAACCGCATGAACGCCTTCGGCTTCGGCAACGCCATTGATTCGCCCGAGCTTGGTTACGCCTCCGCGCACTGTCCGGCCGGACACTCCTTTTACGCGCTCGTGCCGCCGGAGGAATATTTTGAAACGCACCCCGAATATTTCTCTCTGATCGACGGCAAGCGCAACCCGCATTCCCAGCTCTGTCTCTCCAACCCGGACGTCTTCGAGATCGTGCTGAAAAAGCTGCGCGAGCAACTCAAAACGGCAAAGACCGTCGGCGTCTCCTTTGCGCAGAACGACTGGCTCGGCGCCTGCCAGTGCCCCGAATGCAGCGCCGTCGACGCCTATCACGGTTCGCCGTCCGGCTCGATTATCCGCTTCTGCAACCGCCTCGGCGAAGCCATTGAGGACGAATTTCCCGACCGCCTCATCCAGACCTACGCCTATCAGTACGGTCAGCCCGCACCGAAAAACATCCGCGTGCACAAAAACGTCGCCGTATGGCTGTGTTCTATCGAGGCCTGCTTTTCCCACCCGCACGGGAGCTGCGACTGTGTGCGCCGCGAGCTGAAAACGCCGGACGGCCGCGTGCCGAAGTTTGCGCAGGATATCGCCGACTGGGGAAAAATCTGCGACAACCTGTTTGTCTGGGATTACTGCACCAATTTCAGAAACTTCCTGCTCCCGCACCCGAATTTACAGGTGCTCGGCGACAACATCCGCTTTTTCCGCGACAACCGCGTGCGCGGCGTTTTCGAGCAGCAGTGCACCACTTCGCCGCACACTGAAATGCAGGAGCTGCGCGGCTATATGATCGCCAAGGCGCTCTGGAATCCCGACTGCGACACCGAACAGGCGCAGAGCGAATTCCTTTCAGCGTGGTTTGGCGCCGCCGGAACCGCGACCTCCCAGTATATCCGTTTGCTGCAAGAAGCGGTGCGCGAGGGCGGACACCACCTACTGATGTCTACGATGCCGCGCAACCCCGCCGACATCCCCAATTCCGTCCGCTCCTCGCTGACCAGTTCCTGGTATGAAACGCTTGTCGCGCGCGGCGAACAGCCGCCTGAATTCGGCCTCGCCGACTTTCTCAATGCGGAGACGCTGGCGCAGGCCGACGAGCTGTTTGATTTGGCCGAACGGCTGGCCGACGACGAGACGGTTCTGCGCCGCGTCAGAATCGCGCGGCTGCCCCTGAAATTCGCCGCGTTTTCCATGATGGCTCCCGACGACCCGCGCCGGCTGCCGCTCGTGGACGAATTCTACGACGAGTGCGTACAATACGGCGTCACGGAGGTCAAGGAGGCGCGCATCCTCTCCGTCTCCCGAGCGGCGAGCGCGGAGAACCGGGTGTTCTATTGAGTTCCCCGCAGCAGGCCCGGACGCCGGCTTTTCTGCCGTTGCAACGTTTTGGCCGGTCTTATCGGATATGAGATTGTTGGAGGCATCGTCTATGGACATCGCTGCGCGGAAACTGCGGGATTTCTATGATCATCAGCCGGGAGCGGCGATCGTGCAGGAGGAATTCGGTTTTTTTACCGAGAGCTGGAAACGGCAGGGCCATATCGGCGACCGCACAGACCTCCATGCGCTGTTTGGTCTTGACAGGCGCGCCGTGCACGGCGCCGCCAACCTCGGCTGGTGCGAGGCGGCGCTCTGCCCCGCCTTTGAAGAGGGGGTTCTGGAAGACCGCGGAGACTATGAGCTGGTGCGCGACTTTGCCGGCCGAACCCTGCTCTGCTTCAAGGGACGGCGGTCGGGCTTTATGCCGGAATACCTCGATCACCCGATCAAGGACGAGGCCAGTCTCGACGCCTTCGCTTTTCGGCTCGATCCCGACTCGCCGGAACGCTATATCGGCCTTGAAGCGCGCTGCACCGATCTGCTCCGGCACGCCGAGGAAGGCGACTGGATTCAACCTGTCTCTTATACACAGAAACGCATACCCTTCAAACCAATGCGTCATTGTTTTTGGAGCTGCTTATCAGTAAAATATAATTGTAGCTACGAAAATAAAAATTACGAGGTACTTGAATATGACTACAATTAAGATCAATGAACAAATTGCCTTTTTTAGAAAGCAGAAAGGACTTACCCAAGAAGAACTTGCAAACGCCCTCGGTGTAACAAATCAGGCGGTTTCCAAATGGGAATCAGCACAATGTTGTCCGGATATTCAGCTTTTGCCACAGATTGCTGATTATTTTGGAGTGACCATAGACGAACTTATGGGACATACCGCTATTATTCACACCACACAGAAAGATTTTTATGCTGACAAAATGTTTAATAACGTATTGGCTATTCTGAATGAGGAAGGTAAAATATCAACTTCGTTGCTTCAAAGACACCTTAACATTGGTTATTCAAAAGCCAAAGATTTAATTTGTAAGTTGAAGGAAAATGGGTATATCGAATCTGCCGGAAAGTGGTACTATGTTCTAAAGAAATAGAAATCATATTGCAAACTCCGCAGTTATAGGTTTTATCAAAAAAATTATAAAAAAATACATTAGAACTTCCAACCTTTTCAGATTCTCGTGTCTATATGGGTGAAAGCTTTCAATGAGGTACAAACAAGTGAGAAGACAAGATGTAGAAAATACCATAACTGAATATCTAAAACCCATATTCGGCTTTGCTTTGAAACGATGCAAAAACATTCACGATGCGGAGGATTTATCGCAGGAAATTGTGCTTAAAGCGTTTCGTGCGCTCCTCGCCAAAGAAGATATTGCTGACATGGGCAAGTTTATCTGGACGGTTGCCCATGTCAGCAATTATTATCGTGATACAGCCAAAAGTATGATCGGCGTTTCGATTGATGAAGTCTCGGAGCTAATAGCAGCCCCCGATTCCTTTATGGAGGAGGATGACAACACTCAGTCTATTCATCGTCTCCTTCTTTGTTATACCGTTCTGTGCCGTTCAGTTGATTTCCAGCTCGTCTTTCGGCGGGAGCGGCGGGAAAGGCGCGGCCGGAAGCGTCTGATACCAGTAGGCGACCGAGGCGATGTCGTCTTTGAGCGGCAGATAGCGGCCGCCCTCGCGCCAGCCGAGCGCCTGAATCGTTACGCGCAGATCGCTCTCAAAGCGGATCGGGTCGGTGATGTGCCAGCGGTACATGCCGAAGCGCTGATTGGCCTGATACAGCCCGTCCGGCGCGCCGACATAGGAGAGGCCGGCGTACGGCGTCGTAAAGGTCTCGTAGCGGTGCGTATCCTGATTCTCAAAGTTGTAGGAGCCGCAGAAATAATCCTCCGTCCCCGTGCCGCAGATGGTCGGGTATTCGCCGTCGCCGTCCATATAAAACTTGATCTCGCCCTCGCCCCACCAGCCGTTGTTGTTGACGCCCCAGGCCAGATAGGT
>QAMX01000175.1 GCA_003149835.1 Clostridiales bacterium | reverse complement strand
CGGGGGAAGCTTGTCTGGCGGCGCTATGGAAATCAGAGCGTATAGAGCGCGAGATCCTCGGCTTCGGCAAAGCCGCCAACCGTATACAGGGAGACGTCGCTGCCGGCGACATCGCACATGCGGGCGGACAGCACCGTTTCGTCATTGATATAAATCACGCAGATGTCGCAGTCGACCACAAGCTTGACAGACAGCCGCTGATCGGGGGCCATCGCCAAGGGGCGAGCCAGCCCCTGCGTATGGATGCACCGGTCCGTTCTGCCGAAGCGCACGCGGCCTTCTGCCGGCAGAAACTCAAAGCGATATCCTTGCTTAGACGCAAAGTCCTGCCCGACGACAAGGCCGAAAGCATGCGTTCCGCGGCCGAAAGAGAGAGACGCGTCGAACCGGAAAGTTGAAGACGGCGCGGTAAAGAGCAGCCGATCGTCAAGGCCGTCGGCTCTTTCCGCTTTTTGCGGCGCTTCGGTGCGGAGGCGCGTCCACGCGCGACCGGCGGAGCCGGGCATCCGGCAGGCCAGCGTCCCGTCCGGCCGCTGCCAAAGCTCGGTGACGGCGAGGTTTCCGCCCCAGTTCCAGCCGCGGTCGTCCCGGTCTCCGTCCCGCGTAGGGATCCAGCCGAACAGAAAACGGCCGCGCCCGTCCGACCAGGATTTGGCCGCGTAGAAAGCCCGCCCGTCAAAGCTGTCGTCCGCCGGCATAAGCCATGGGCCGGTCAGGCTTTTCGACATGACGTAGCGCGTTTGATTCCGGTCGGAATATTCCGAATAGATCAGATACCACCAGTCGCCGATTTGAAAGAGATCGGGGCATTCGTGCGTATGGAACAGCTGCGGCGACCAGATATCCTCGGCCTCGCGCCATGAAAGCAGATCGTCTGAGACGTATTGCGCGGTAAAACCGGAGGTATAGGCTCCGCCGGCGCGCCGCTTGACGCAGGCCATGCGGTAGAGCTTCGCGCCGCTGTCATAAAAGACGAACGGGTCGCGCAGATTATCCGGGTCAAAGCCCGAAGCGGCGGAAAAACTGTCCTGCGGGCGCTTTTCCCAGTGGATCAGGTCGTCGCTCACGGCGTGGGCGATTTGCTCAACCGGCCGGCCGCGTTCCGCCATATGGTGGTTGTGGGCGGTATAAAAGATATGAAAACGGCCGAGAGCGCGGATGACGCTGCCGGTGAAGATAAACAGATCCGGCTCATCCGGCGCGCCGCGGGCAATGACCTCTCCGCGCTCTTCAAAGCGGACGAAGTCGTCGGTTTCGATCAGATACCACGGCGTCCCTTCGCCGTGCTTGGCGGGGTCGCGCCAATCGTGCAGGTAGAAAAGGCGGAACTTGCCGTCGTGGTGAAAGGGGATAAAGTCGGCCGCCGCGGCTCCTTTCGGCTTGTAAAACAGGCGATAGGGATAATCTTTCATTTTGGTTTTCCTCCTGTTGCACACATTCAGAGCCGCCGGGGTTGACGGCGGCTTTTCAATCTTCTATAATACAGTCGGAGGCGGCGGGTCAGGAGCTTGAACGGCCGGATTCGCTGTTGAAACCGCTGGAATCGCGCTTGGCAGCCTTGACCCGATACATTTCCGCATCGGCGCGGTCCACTAAGGCCAGGGCGTCGATGGTCGGCGAATCTGTGTCCGGGCGGTAAACGGTAGAGCCGATGCTCAGCGTCAGATACTCGCTGGCGCTGTTGTACGGCATACGGATATTGAGCCGGCGGATCGCGTCGTTCAGAGCGGCGGTCCGATTGTCGATTTCCGATGGGTCAACGAGCGGCGTGGCGACGACGAATTCCTCGCCCCCGTATCGAAATACGACGTCGGACTCCCTGCTGAAAACGCCGGCGAGCGTTTTGCCGACCGCTTTCAGAGAGCGGTCGCCTTGCAGATGGCCGTAGCAATCGTTGAATTTTTTAAAATCGTCGATATCGATCATATAAACTGCCATAGAGGAGCGGCTACGCTTACATGTGGACATAACGGTGTGCATTTTATCAATGCCCGCCTTCTTGTTCAGAATTTCCGTCAGCGGATCGACTCTGTTTGCGACCTTTAACTCCCAAATCATCCGGAGATACTGATATTGCGTGGCATAGGAGAAGATCAGGCTTGTGACGCAAAGGGCGACCGTATAAGCGTAATATGCGGGCGGCGCGGAGAATACGGCGGCTACGACGAGATTGCCGACCAGAAAAACGGAAAAACAGGCGAGCATTTCATAGGGCGTGAAGATCGGGAGGACCGTTAGCATAATGCAGAAAAGCGTCAGGTTAATCGGCGTGACGTTGGCCGAGTGCAGCATATTTTGGAGATCATGGATAAAAAACGGCAGCACGGCCAGATAGAGTAACCCCCAGAACAAAAACATGACAAGCCGCGCAGCCGCGGGACGGCGCAGCAACTTCCGATGCCATACGATGATGAGCGCAGGAAAAACCGAGACTACGGCGAGAATCAGGACAAAGCCCAGCACCGTATACCAGTTTTGTTGAAAAGGGTGATTGATTAAATTCAGCAGTTCAAAAATCAGCACGCCTGCCGAGACATAGAGAATGCGCCGCAGGTTCAGCTGACGGGTCAGCTCGTCAAAATCGGAGACGGTTTTGGGGTCGCGATTTCGGTGCCAAGGGCCCATGGGCGATCCTCCTGACAAGCATAAAATAGACAAAACCGGCGTCGGGTTACGGATCAGTATCATTTGAATTATACAGTCAATGCCGCGCGATGTCAAGCGGAAGTTGTCAAACGAGCGGCATACGGAGGGAAAATCTCCGTATCAAAACCGAAAGGAGCGAGTTGTTTGAAAAAAAGAATGGTCAGGGAATACCCGATGGGCAGAATCGGCATAGCCGAGGAAGAGGGACGGATTGCCGAGATCTGTTTTATGGACAGGGGCTCGGCTCTGCAAGATGCCGAGCCGGGGGAAACCGCGCTTCTGCGAGAGGCTGCGGCGCAGCTCGCGGCGTATTTTAAGGGAATGCTGCGTTCGTTTGAACTGCCGCTCGCGCCGCAGGGGACGGCGTTTGCCCGCCGCGTATGGGAGGAGCTGCTCCAAATTCCGTATGGAGAGACGCGCAGCTACGGACAAATTGCCGAAAGGATCGGCGCGCCGCAGGCGGCGCGGGCGGTCGGCTCTGCGAACCACAGAAACCCCATCGCCATAGTCATTCCCTGCCACCGTGTGATCGGCGCGGACGGCCGGCTGACCGGATATGGCGGAGGCCTTGACAAAAAGGAATTTCTGCTGGCGCTGGAACAGAAATTCCGTTTTTCCTTCGCGCCGCGCTGACGCGCCGCTCGCGCTTCCCAGATCGCCGGCGCCGACGCAGAAAATGCCATGCCTTTGTTTCTTGCGGCGGGCCGGACGGGTTCAAACGCACGCTTCTGAACAAAACGCTGCTGAGAAATGCAGAACAGCGCATCAAAAAGACCGGCGGTTGCCATAGGCATCCGCCGGTCTTTTCAAATGCGTTTTTCTTTACGGCTGCGAATGAGAACGCAGCCGAGCGCAAATCCGGGCTGCCGCCGGAGTCCGTCCGCGCCTTATAGCTCGGAGAACGAAACCGTCCGGTTTTCGTGATAGGAACGGTACGCGCCTTCCATCAGCTCGGACAGCGCCACAGCGTCGTCGATGTCAAAGATGATCTCGCCGCCGTGCAGAACCGCGTCGACGAACTGATTGATCGCCGAGGGGAGAGCCTTGGGCAGTTTGGGAGCGAACCAGCAGCCCGCCATGTCGCCGCCCAGCTTCGAGGATTTGAGGCGGCTGTCGCCGTCGGGACCGCCGTAGATAAACGTCCCCTCGGTGCCGGACAGCTCAAACGAGAACGGCGAGGAGTTTGTGACAAAGCCCGTTTCGCTGACGGCGATGACTTTATTCTCAAACTCGATGACCGACACACAGTTGTCGTCGATCGGCGTGTCGTAGAGGCGGTTATAGATCGAGGAGATGCGCGCCGGCTTGCCGAGGAGGAACGACGAGAGATACATCGGGTGCGCGCCCAGATCCATCATCGCGCCGCCGCCGCAGACGACGGGATCTTTGAAGTATTCGGGGAGCCAGCCGCCGGAGATGCCGCTGTGCGCGTTTCTGACACGCAGATAGTTGGGCGTGCCGAGCAGGCCGTCGTCGAGGAGCTGCTTGGCGAGCAGAACGTTGGGGTTGGTGCGCATGGGGAAGGAGATCACGAACTTAATGCCGGTTTCGAGCACGACGTCACGAACGGCCTCGGCCTCGGCCTTGGTTGCGGCGAGCACCTTTTCGGTGAAAATATGCTTGCCGGCGCGGGCCGCCTTGATAAACATATCCTTGTGGAGATTGGTCGGCGCAGTGCAGCAGACGGCGTCCACATCGGCGCGGGCGAGGACTTTTTCGTAATCCGGCTCAAAGTCGCAGCCGAGCTCCTTGGCCCATTCGGCGCCGCGCTCGGGGAGTTCATCCCAGACGACGGTGACGCGGCATTCCGGATGCGCGGCAAACTCGCGGCCGTAACCGGAAGCGTGCGGATGCCAACGGCTGAGAAGAGCGATATTCAGCATAGAAAACACTCCTTATCCTTAATATAGAAATATGGAGATAATATCATCTGTCGATATCATCCTGAACAGAAAAAACAGAGCTGCGCGGCAGGCGCCGATTAAAACTCCGGAATGACGATCTCGACCTCGCGGCCCTTGGCGGAGGATTCGACGATACCGCTGATGATGGCCTGGTTGTAGATGATCTGGCTGGTGGGGATCGGGGCGGGGCCGTTGGTCTTTACGGCCTCGACGAAAGAGTGAACCTTTTCGTAGAAGAGGTCGACCTTGTTTTGGAGCAGCGGGATCGGCGTGGAGGTCTGACGGCCGAAGGAGTCGTGATACAGCGTGATGTCGCCGACCGGGCCGTCCCACGCGCCGGCAAAGGTGGAGCCGCTGGTCGGCATGACTTTGAGACCGGCCTTGTCGCCCAAGAAGAAAGTCGCGCCCATCGAATCCATATGCATGGCCCAGGACATCCGGAAGTCCAGCGTAATGCCGCCTTCGAGACGGATCAGCGCGACGGAGGAATCGTCGACCTCGAACTTGTCATGCCAGTCGGGGTTAACGACCGGGCTCTTGCCCATCTTGTTGAAAGCGGAGGCGGAAACGGTGAGCGGCTTGGGATAACCGAGCGAGTTCAGCGGCATATCAAGCCCGTAGCAGCCGATATCGCCGAGCGCGCCGACGCCGGCGGTGTCTTTTCCGATAAAGGTGCCGCCCGGCATACCGCGGCGGCGGCCGCCGCCGGTCTGGACATAGTAGATGTCGCCCAGAGCGCCGGACTGAACGATTTCCTTGATCTTAACGGCGTTGGGATCGTAGCGCGGCTGGAAGCCGACCGACACAAAGGTGCCGGATTCTTTCTCGGCGCGCATGAGCTGAGCCGCCTGATCCATGGTGACGCACATCGGCTTTTCCAGCAGCACGGGCAGTCCGCGTTTGAGCGCGGCCACAGCGCACTCCACGTGCGTTTGGTTGTATGTACAGACGCTGACGGCGTCAAGCTCGAGCGAATCCAGCATCTTCTCGGCGCTTTCAAAGTCCTTGGCCGAGGTGAGACCGAATTCATCTAAGAAAGCGCGGGCTTTACCGGGGACGATGTCGGCGCCGGCGACAATTTCGACCTCCTCAATTTTGAGATAGTTTCTGGCGTGCGCATGGGCGATACCGCCTGTGCCGATGATTGCGATACGCAGTTTCTTTTCCATAGTTCCAAATCAGTTCCTTTCGTTATGATAGGGATACCGGGACTTTTGCATTCGCTTGGGGGAGCGCGCTATTTCCTGTAATAGCTGTAATAGGCGACCACCGTCATACGCTTGCCGGTTTCAGGCTCGGTATAAGTAAACGTCGCGCCGTTTTTGGACAGCAGCTCGCCGACCGAAAGCTCTGACACCGGCTTGGAAAAGACGAGCGAACCGTCGCAGAGAATCATGATTTTTCCATCGGAAAAGTTGATATATCCCGCTTTTCCGATGACGGTTTCGGTATTTTCCGCGCAGTCGCGCTCGGTGACGTACTGGATGTCTTTGGAGCAGAGAGCGGCAATCCGTTCGTGCTCCGCGGCGGCGTTTTTCTTTTTCGATCTGAACAGCATGAAAGCGCTCCGTTTCGGTTTGGGCTTGACAGCGGCCACACGGCACTATTCTAACAGAGTCGGAAATGAAATGCAAGGGGTTTCGGAAAAATAAAATAGGCGCCGCAGAATCTGAAACCGCGTCTTGCGGATGCAACTGTAATCAAACGCGAAAAATTCACGCGCTCTGCGCTTGAATCGCAGGCCAATCTCTGTTATAATGACAGTCAGACACTCGTCATACAGCGGAGAAACGGGGCGCGGCGCGCCCGATCAGAAAACGGGGTTTTGAAATGAAAAAATCAAACGCGTATATTTTCGGCTTTGTGGTGTTTTGCCTGATGGCGCTGGTGAAGCTCGTGGCGCTCGGATTTGCGGTATATGGGATTGCCGCGTATCTGGCGAGCGCTGAGGCGACGGAGGCCGTCTCGTCAAAGGTGATCGTGGCGCTGATCGCCGATTTTCTGGCGCTGATCATCATGTGGGCGATCAACAAGGGGATTCGGATTTACAAAAGGCCGACGCCGCTGATTTCTCTGCTGGCGCCGGTTCTGCTGCTCGCCGTACTGATCCTGAGCATTGTCATGGTCGGGTATGATCCTGAAAGCGGCGGCGCGGCGGCGCTCAACGCCGTGTGCTGGATTCTGATGGGCGTCTATCTGCTTCTGCCCGATCTCTTTATCGCGCGGGACATCGTCGCGCTGCGGCACGGATTTCCGGCGGATGAAAAGCAGGCGGGAGAAACGACGCTCTCAGAGCGCATCCGAAAGGCCAAAAAATAGAGCATACCCCGCGCGCTGTTGGCCGCCCCGCAGAGGATCCCGCCTGATCCCCCGTGGGGCGGCGCAGGTTTTCTTGTCCCGCGGCTTCCGACTTCGTCATATTTGTTTTCGCTCCGGAATACGATTTAGCAAGACTTGAAACCGGAGGGAAAACAGCTATGTTTATTTATTCTGCAAAGCTGGACAAAAAGAAAATAGCGGCCATACTCATCTGCATCGCCGTGGTCGTGCTCGTCCTCGTATTTGTGTTTGCGCGCGGAGGGAACGAGTCGCCGCCGACGGCCGACAAGGTGAAAAAGGAACAGATTGAGCTGCTCCAATCGAGTAAGCTCGAATCAAACGAAGAGCGGCTTTACCTGCTGACGTCCTTAGGCTGGGAGGTCGATATGCAGCCGGCTGAGGCCGCCGAGGTGCGCATCCCGTCGGAGTTTTCCGAGGTTTACGAGAAATACAACCTGATCCAGAAGGAGCAGGGGCTGAACCTCGAAAAATACAAGGGCGACAAGGTCATGCGCTATACCTATGTGATCGTCAATCACCCAAGCGGCGAGAGCAATGTGCACGCGACGCTGCTGGTCAAAAACAACAAGCTCATCGGCGGCGATATTTCCTCGCCGAAGCTCAACGGCTTTATGCACTCGCTACTGATGCCGTCCGACGTGCAAACCAGCCTGACGCCGGATGCGACGACGGTACCGGGCGCAACGACCGTGCCGGATGCGTCTGCCGGAGCGATCGTCACCTCGGAGGTCGAGCCGACGGTCGGCGGAGACGAGGACGCTTTCCCGACAGATTGATCGGGCCGCGCCGGAATTTCCAGCGAAAATGAATAATGCTTCCGCTGTTTGCAAAAACTACCTGTAAATTCAGAACGGGTAGGTTTGATGATATGAAAAACAGCAGAAGCAGAATCTTTCGGATCGTGTCGCTCTGCCTCGCCGTTGCGGCGATCGCCTGCATGTGCGTGCTGCCGGCCTCCGCCGCGCTGCGCGAGGGCGACCGCGGCTCCGAAGTGAAGACGGTTCAGGAAAAATTGAAGCGTTGGGGCTATTATACCGGCGAGGTGGACGGCATATTCGGCCCGAAAACGACGTCGGCCGTGAAATATTTCCAGCGCAAAAACGGCCTGACAGAAGACGGCGTCGTCGGCACGCAGACCTTCAAGGCGCTCGGCATCACCTCGTCGCAGACCTCGTCGGGATCCTCAAACTATTCCAATGAGATCAATATGCTGGCGCGGATGATCGCCGCCGAGGGGCGCGGCGAGCCTTATATCGGTCAGGTTGCGATCGGCGCGGTCATTATGAACCGCGTAAAGCATCCCTCGTTCCCCAACAGCATTGCCGGCGTCATGTATCAGTCGGGCGCGTTCTCCGCGCTGGACGACGGACAGTTTGCTTCGACAAACGTCCCGGACAGCTGCCGCCGCGCCGCGATCGAGGCCTATAACGGCTACGATCCCACCTATGGCTGTATCTATTATTATAACCCGGCCAAAACGAGCAACAAATTTATGCTTTCCCGTCCGGTTGTGATCACGATTGGGGATCATGTGTTCTGCAAATAACCGTCTGCGAACGGCTCGGACATCCGGCACCCGGGAGAACGCTTCGGAGCGGCGCGCCTGATGGCGCGCCGCTCCGTTTTTGGGCTGTCGAAATTGTAAATAAAATTACGTTGCCATGCGAGATTCGCACAGATGGATTGACTTTTTCGTATAATATGGTATGATATATATTGATATGTTTTGTGCGCTATCGCATAAAACCGCGGCTTCCATGACGCGGACAACAACAAATGGAGTGATTGCAATGGTTTCAGATAAAATCAGAGAGATCGCGGCAAATTTCCAAATTGCCGGGAATTTGAAAGACGCGATCCCGATTGTGCAGGGGCACATCAACGACACATACCGCCTTGTGTGCGCCGCGCCGGACGGCGACCGGCTGTACGCGTTGCAGGCGATTAACCAATATGTTTTTAAACAGCCGGAGCTGGTGATGGAAAATATCTGCGCGGTGACGAAGTTTCTCCACGACAAAATTGTCGCCGCGGGCGGCGATCCGGCGCGCGAAACGCTGACGGTCGTGCCCTCCGTGGACGGGAAAAGTTTCTATATCGACGGCGACGGCGAATATTGGCGCGTCTACGATTATATCGGCGGCGCCTCTACATACGACACGGTGCAGAACGAGCGCCATCTGTATAACGCGGGCTTCGCGTTCGGCAAATTTCAGACCATGCTCGCCGACTTTCCCATCGAAACCCTGCACGACACAATTCCAGACTTTCATAACACCAAAAAACGCCTGAGCGATTTTTTTGAGGCGGTCGAGCGCGACGAGTGCGGCCGAGCGGCCTCCGTCGCCGAGGAGATCGAGTTTTTCCGGCGCCGCATAAAGGACGCGGCCTATCTGCTGGATATGCAGGAGGCGGGACTGCTGCCGACGCGGGTCACGCACAACGACACCAAGTACAACAACATCATGATCGACGACGCGACCGGAGAGGCGCTCTGCGTCATTGACCTCGATACGGTCATGCCCGGCCTTTCCGCCTATGATTACGGCGACGCGATCCGCTTCGCCGCTTCCTCGGCGGTCGAGGACGAGACGGATCTCTCCAAGGTCTATCTGGATATGTCGCTGTTTGAGCTGTTCACCGGAGGGTTTGTGAGCGCTTCGACGGGGCTGCTGACGGATACGGAGTTGGAGGTACTGCCGTGGGGAGCGCGGATCATCACGCTGGAACTCGCCTCTCGCTTCCTCGCCGACCATATCAACGGCGATAAGTATTTCAAGATTCACCGCGAAAACCACAATCTCGACCGCGCCCGCTGCCAGATGGCGCTGGTTTTGGATATGGAGAAGCGGTTCTCTGAAATGGAAGCGATCTGCCGCAAATATATGGAGCGCGCGAAGCAGGGAAAGGCGTAACAAATGCCGGAGAAGTTCAACAAAGAGAACCGTCGGCGGGACGAACGCCGGAGAAACGATGAAATGGAGCGCGAGGCGGTCCATTTCATCGAGGGCCGCAACGCCGTCCGCGAGGTATTGAACAGCGGCAGGAGCATTGAAAAGCTCTATGTGCTGGACAATCAGGACGACGCGCGCTTGGCGGCGCTTGCCGCCGAATGCCGTGCAAACGGCGCGCAGCTGGTGCGCTGCGACAGGCGGCAGCTCGACGCGATGAGCGAGACAGGCGCGCATCAGGGCGCGATTGCGGTCGTCTCCGAGATCGCCTACGCGACGCTGGGCGACATTTTCGCGCGCGCCGAGCAGAGCGGCCGGCCGCCGCTGATCGTCGTCTGCGACCATCTGAGCGACCCCCAAAACCTCGGCGCCATCGTCCGCAGCGCCGAGGTGTTCGGCGCGCACGG
>QAMX01000138.1 GCA_003149835.1 Clostridiales bacterium | reverse complement strand
GTATCTCTGCAAAAAAATTGCGGCGGCTATTGACAAAACGGTTAGTTTGTGCTAACATAGATCGGGGTTAGATAAAGCTAACTAATGCGCGGACAAATGAATGAGGGAAGCCGCCGCTGAGACGGGGCGTTGCAGGGAAGGGATGGAGCATGATGCCGCTGATACTCGCAGCCATCGGTGAAAAGAATATCATTCGAAAGGTGGGCGGAAGCGCGGAAACGCGGGCGCACCTTGAAAACCTCGGGTTTGTCCCGGGCGGAAGCGTTACGGTGATCTCGACAATCGGGGGAAACCTGATTGTCAACGTCAAAGAGTCCCGTATTGCGATCAGCCGGGAAATGGCCGGAAAAATCATGGTATAGCGGCCTTCGCGCTGGCAGTTCCCGTTGGCTCGGCCGCTGTTGAAAACGGGGAAGGCGCGCCTCGCATACGAAGCGGCGTTATCAAATCAAGCGACGGATCAGGAGGAAGATACGGTATGAAAACATTGCGGCAGGCCAAAGTCGGCGACACGGTTACGGTCGTCAAGCTGCACGGCGAGGGCGCGGTCAAGCGCCGGATTATGGATATGGGCATCACGCGCGGCGTCTCGGTGCGGGTGCGCAAGGTGGCGCCGCTGGGCGACCCCGTCGAGGTCACCGTGCGCGGCTATGAGCTGTCCCTCCGCAAAGCGGACGCGGAAATGATCGAAGTAGAATAAAAAAACTCCGCCTCGCTCCGGCGCGCCCGCGGATATACACGGGAGTTAGCCAAAACTAATTGATTGCGGTCCCCTTATTTTTTCAGGAGCCGCAGGCGCCGCGGCGGGCCGCTGTGGAGGATATCTGGAAAGGAAGACGTGTCATGGAGATCAAAATCGCCCTTGCGGGCAACCCGAACAGCGGTAAAACGACGCTGTTCAACGCGCTGACGGGTTCCAATCAATTCGTCGGAAACTGGCCGGGCGTGACGGTCGAGAAAAAAGAGGGAAAGCTCAAAAAACACGGCGACGTCGTCATCATGGACCTGCCGGGGATTTACTCGCTCTCTCCCTATACCTTAGAGGAGGTCGTCGCCCGCAATTACCTCGTCACCGAGCGGCCCGACGCCATCCTGAATATCGTCGACGGGACGAATCTGGAACGCAATCTCTATCTGACCACCCAGCTGACAGAGCTGGGGATTCCGGTTGTCGTCGCCGTCAACATGATGGATGTCGTCCGGAAAAACGGCGACAAAATCAACATCGGCGAGCTTTCCCGCGAGCTGGGCTGTAAGGTCGTCGAGATTTCGGCGCTGAAAGGCACGGGGATCACAGAGGCCGCCGAGGCCGCTGTCGAGGCGGCCAAGGGCGCGAAAACCGTGCCGCAGCACAGTTTTTCCGGCGTGGTGGAGCACGCGATCGCCCATATCGAGGAGGCGGCGGTACACCATCTGCCGGTTGAGCGGCAGCGCTGGTACGCCGTGAAGATTTTTGAGCGCGACGAGAAGGTTCTCGAAAGTCTCCGGCTTGATCCGTCCGTGTTCCAACACATTGAGGCCGACATTCAGGCGGCCGAGCAGGAGCTTGACGACGACGCCGAGAGCATCATCACCAATGAACGCTACGTCTACATCGCCTCAATCCTCAAAGGCTGCTATCACAAGAAAAACGCCGGAAAACTTTCGGTCTCCGACAAAATCGACCGTGTCGTCACCAACCGCTGGCTAGCGCTGCCGATCTTCGCGGTCGTGATGTTCGTCGTCTATTTTGTCTCGGTCACGACAATCGGGACGTGGGCGACCGACTGGGCCAACGACGGCGTGTTCGGCGAGGGCTGGCATCTGCTCGGCATCGGCTCCCGCGCCTATGAGGACGCGGTTGAAGAATACGCCCTGCCCGCCGCCGTCAAAGAGGCGTTTGAAGCCGCCGCCGAAGAGGCCGGCGCTGTGGACGAAACGCTCTCCACCGACGAATCGATCGTTCTGATCGAGGACAAAGCCAAGGCTCTGACAACGACGGTCTGCCTCTATGACGACGAGGGCAATCAGACCGAGGAAATCCCCATAGACTTTGCCGCCTATACGGCTGCGGCGGCGCTCCAAGAGCCTGACCCCGCCGACTACGGCGTATGGGTGCCCGGCGTGCCGGTGCTGGTGGAAAAGGGTCTGGACGCGGTGAACTGCGCCGACTGGCTCAAAGGCCTGATCCTCGACGGCATCGTCGGCGGCGTCGGAGCGGTGCTCGGCTTTGTGCCGCAGATGCTGGTGCTGTTTCTGTTCCTCGCCTTCCTCGAAGCCTGCGGCTATATGGCCCGCATCGCCTTTGTGATGGACCGTATCTTCCGCAAGTTCGGCCTCTCCGGCAAGTCGTTTATCCCGATGCTGATCGGCACCGGCTGCGGCATTCCCGGCATCATGGCCTCGCGCACGATCGAAAACGAGCGGGACCGCCGCATGACCATTATGACGACGACCTTTATCCCCTGCGGAGCCAAGCTCCCGATCATCGCCCTGATCGCGGGCGCGCTGTTCGGCGGCGCCTGGTGGGTCGCGCCGAGCGCCTATTTCGTCGGCATTGCGGCGATCATCGTCTCCGGCATCATGCTGAAAAAGACGAAGCTGTTTTCCGGCGACCCGGCGCCGTTTGTCATGGAGCTTCCGGCCTATCACTGGCCGACGCCGGGCAACGTGCTCCGCTCCATGTGGGAGCGCGGCTGGTCGTTTATCAAAAAAGCCGGGACGATTATCCTGCTTTCGGCGATCGTTCTCTGGTTTTTGCAGGCTTTCGGCGTCGAGAACGGCCGCTTCGGCATGGTCGCCAACCTCGACCATTCGATTTTGGCCACCATCGGCAACGCCGTCAAATGGCTCTTCGCCCCGCTCGGCTTCGGCAACTGGCAGAGCGCCGTCGCGTCCTTTACCGGCCTGATCGCCAAGGAAAACGTCGTCTCCACCTTCGGCGTGCTGTTCGGCGGGCTCGACGAGGTGGCCGAAAACGGCTGGCAGATCTGGGAAAGCATGCGCGCGATCTTTACGCCGCTCGCGGCCTACTCCTTCCTGATCTTTAACCTCCTGTGCGCGCCGTGCTTCGCGGCCATCGGCGCGATCCGCCGCGAGATGAACTCCGCCAAATGGACGTGGTTCGCCATCGGCTATCAATGCGCGTTTGCCTATGCGGTTTCGCTGGTGGTCTATCAGCTCGGCATGCTCTTTACCGGCAACGGCAACGTTCTCGGCTCCGTCGCCGCCTTTGCGGTCGTCGCGCTCATTCTCTATCTGCTGCTGCGGCCGTACAAGAAGCCGGCGAGCCTGAAAGAAAGGGCGGAGATCAAGGCCGAGCCGAAGGAAATGGCCGGCAGCCGGTAAGACCGCCGGCAAGGCTATCCGTCTATTTTCATTCCGAACAAGGAGGAATTTACATGTTCGCATGGCTTTCGGAAAATATAGCGACGATTCTCATCGCGCTGGCGCTGGCGGCGGTCGTCGCCGTCGTCGTGGTCCATCTGGTGAGAAACAAACGGAAAGGCAAATCCTCCTGCGGCTGCGGCTGCGAACAATGCCCGTCGGCAGGGCTCTGCCACAAAAAATAGCCACCCTCAATCCCCCTCTCATATAGATTCGAAAGCGGCGCGCGGAATGTATTCCGCGCGCCGCTTTCTGTTCCGCGCACCGGCCAGACGGTCAATCAGCCGCCTGGCGCGCCGCCGGCGCTCCTGCGTCCCGGCGGGGGAGCCGGCTTTCGGCGGCGCGCAGCGTGTTTTCATAGCCGGCGATTTTCCGGTCGAGGCGGTCGAGCGTTTTCTGCATCTCGGCGATCCGCTCCCGCAGCGCGTCGCGCTGTTCGGTCAGCAGCGCCTTGCGCGCTCCGGCCGTCGCGTCGCCCTCCTGAAACAGCGCCACATAACGGATTAACGCGTCGATCGGCAGGCCGGAGCTGCGCATGCATTTGATAAATTCGATCCAGCGGCAGTCCTCGTCGGTATAATTGCGGATGCCGCCTGCGGTGCGGCCGACGGCGGGGATCAGCCCGATTTTTTCGTAATAGCGAAGCGTGTCGGCCGTAAGGCCGTAGCGCTCCGCGGCTTCTGCAATCGTCATATAAAACTCTCTCCTCAGTCAATTTCCATATTCTTGGAGCGCCTGTGAACCGGGTGAAGCGCGCGTTTTTTTGAACTCGGTCGGGAGAAGATCCCTGTCATGCTTGGGGGCGGATCTCGACGACGACGTATTCGGAATGCCCCTGCGTGCGGATGGGATAGCCCCAGCCGACGATCCCGGAGGAGACGACGGCGTGAAACTCGCCGGTCTGCCGGTGACCGTAGACGAGGTCGGCGGTCTTGAACAGCTCGATTATATGGGCGACCGGCCAGATCTGGCCGTTATGGGTGTGCCCCGAGAGCTGCAAATCGACGCCGGCGGCGATGTTTTCCTCAAAGCCGACCGGCTGGTGGTCGATCAGCAGGATGAAGTCGTCCGCGTCGGCGCCTTCGAGCAGAGCCGCCGTCGCCTTGCGCTCGGCGCCGTGACCGGCGTCGGCGCGGCCGGCGAGCCAAAGCTCTCCGTTGAGGAGAACGGTCTCGTCGTCCAAAACCGTGACACCGCTTTCGGCGAGCGCGGCGAGCAGCTCCGCCTCGGTGAAATGGGGCGACGCCGTATACGGCGCGCGGTCGTGATTGCCGAAGACATAGTAAACGCCGAATTCGCTCTCGATGGCGCCGAGCGCTGAGATAGCCGCCTGCATCTCCGCCAGCTCGGTGCCCTCGTCGACGATATCGCCGCCGAGGACGACGAGATCCGGTTTCGCCGCCGAGATCTCGTCGCAGCGCTGTTTCAGCCCGTCGAGGCTGAGGGCGTTGCCAAAGTGCAGATCGGTGATCAGAGCGACGCGATAGCCTTCGGGCCGCAGGCTTTTGGCGGTCTCGACCGTATAGACGGTGGCGCGGATGTCGCGCATATTCCAATATCCGTAACCGAAAAGCAGGACGACGGCCGCCAGCGGCACGAACCCGCAGCGCCAAAGCGCATCCGCGGCGGCGAATTTGCGCTTTACGGCTTTTTGCACGAGAACGATTAGGAGATGGAGCAGGTCGGCGGCGAGCCCGGCCGCGACGATGTGGAGCGCAGCCAGCGTCACCGTCGAGAAAATGTCCGCGCAGCATGCGGCGAGCGCCAGCGCGGCCACGGCCGAGGCAACCCGCAGGCGGTTTTTACGGACGCACGGCAGCCAGAAGGCGAGCGCGCGGAGAAAAAAGAAATAGAGGTACAGCGCCACGGCGGCGAGAACGGGCGCGAAGATCAGGATTCTCATCGGGTCGCTCCTTTCGATGCCGGCGGCGCTCTCCCGGACAGCGGCTCTCGCATTGGCCGCGGCCGGCAAAGCGGCGCCGTATGCCGTATCTCTATCATATACCATGAAGTTAGCTCCAAGTCAACCCCGGCCGGCCGCAAAAACGGTGAATTTTTTGTAAATGGCAGCGCCGGCAGTC
>QAMX01000107.1 GCA_003149835.1 Clostridiales bacterium | reverse complement strand
CGCACCATATAGCCGACGCAGTCGGGATAGCCGGTCGCCTCCCAGTGCTGTTTGAGCTCCATCATCGTCCGCTCGCCGGTCGGCGCGGTAATCTCCGCACGGTAGACGGTCGTCGCGCCGAAGACGCATGGGGCGAGCAGCAGCGCGCACAGGAAAGTGCAAAGAAAGCGTTTCATACGTCACCTCCCAAATTTGTCAAGCGGCGGCTTCGTGTGCCGCAACAAGATCGGTGGAAGAAAGCGGGCAGCGGCGGTTTGGCTGTCGTTTGATTTTGCGCTTAGATTTTAAATTTACAGTTTAATGAATGAATCTGATTATATTATACAAAAGAACGAAAAAATGTCAACACCTAAAACGACAAAAAACGACCGGATGGAAGTCTATTCATCCAAAAAAACCGTGTGAAAAACGGAGGTGCGCCGTTTCCACACGGATGGGGTCATCCGAAAATCTTACAGCTCGTCGACGGTCAGGCCGTAGCCCTCGATAAAGTGTTCCATGAAATAAGAGAGCTCCTCGGTTTCCGCTGCGAGCGCGCCGAGCGTGTCCCTGAGCGTCGCCGCCGCCTTTTTGAAATCCCCGTTTCCCGACGCCAGCTCGGTCAGGCACTTGATATAGGCCGAGAGCTTGTCCGCGGCGCGGATATAGCGGTACAGCTCTGGCTGTTCCTCCTCAAAAAAGACGACCTCGGCAAAGCCGGGGCGCAGCTCCGCGGGCAGCATATCGAAAAGCTGCCGCTTCGCTTCCAGCTCCGCGTCCTTATAGGCGCCGGAAAGGCGCTCGTTTTTATATTTCACCGGCGTCGGCAGGTCGCCGGTGAAGATCTCCGAGCAGTCGTGGTACAGCGCGGCGGCGGCAATCCGCGGCGGGTCAATTTTCTTTCCGAAAAGATCCCGCCCGATTACCGCGAGCGCGTGCGCGAGGACGGCGACCTGCATGCTGTGCTCCTGCACGTTTTCAGGGATGCTGCTGCGCATCAGCCCCCAGCGGTTGATGTATTTCATGCGGTCGATAAACGCGAAAAAATTGCTTTCGGACATGGTAGGTCTCCTCTATAAGATCGTGAAAACGGAATTTTTTCCGGTGTCTGCAAAAGCCGCCGGTCAATATCGGGTTTGTTCCGGCGCAGCTCCGGCGGATGAATCCATTCGGGGATGAGCGAGAGGGTACGGAATGTATGCACACGGATGTTTTTGGAAAAGCTCAATACAGCCTCATTATACCGGTTTGGTTGACTTTTGTCAATGTACATGGTAAAATATGGGTATCAAGAGACAAGTGGAGATGTGATAAATGAGCGAAGAATGTACGCACGATTGTTCCAACTGCGGGCAGGACTGCGGCGAACGGTCGGCGTTTGAAAAAGCGCGGACCAATGAGATGAGCGACGTCAAACGGACGATCGCGGTGGTCTCCGGCAAGGGAGGCGTCGGCAAGTCGCTGGTCACGGCGATGCTCGCCGTATCGATGCAGCGCCGCGGGTACCGTGCCGCCGTGATGGACTGCGACATCACCGGTCCGTCGATTCCGCGGATGTTCGGTATCAGGGACAAAGCGGAGATGGACGAGTCGGGCATCTACCCGGCGCACAGCAAGACGGGGATCGGCGTGATGAGCGTCAATCTGCTGCTGAAAAACGAGACCGATCCGGTCGTCTGGCGCGGCCCCATCTTGGCGGGAACGGTCAAGCAGTTCTGGACAGATACGGTCTGGGGCGACGTGGACTTTATGTTTATCGATATGCCGCCGGGAACCGGCGACGTGCCGCTGACGGTCTTCCAGTCGATCCCGCTCGACGGCGTCATCATCGTTACCACGCCGCAGGAGCTGGTATCGATGATCGTCGAAAAGGCGATCAAAATGGCAAAGCTGATGGATATCCCGGTGCTCGGCATCGTCGAGAACATGAGCTACGCCGAATGCCCTGACTGCGGCAAAAAGCTGTTTGTATTCGGCGAGAGCCATATCGACGCGGTCGCCGCCGAATACGGCCTCGACGTGCTCGGGCGAATCCCGTTCCAGCCGGCGATCGCCGCCGCGGGCGACAAGGGCTCGATTGAACTCTGCGACGACACGCCGCTGAAAGACGCGGCCGATCGGATCGGCAAGCTGCTGCCGGAGGAAAACGCCTGAACGGTTTCAAAACCGCCGGCAACGACGGAAGGTTCTATTGGCAGTAGAGATGGCCGGAATCATTGGATCGACGTAATTTCCCGTTGCCGCGGAAAGATGAGGCTTTTTGTATATCGGCCGCGGTAGCGGCCTGTTTCAATGGGATGGGACAGCTGGAGGCGCTTTGCCCCCGGCTGTTCTTTTCATAAACTCCATAGCCCGCGCTGATGGAGGCGGGCAGCGTGAAAAGGGAGACAGCCATGACGTTGCAGCAACTCAAATATGTAATCGAAGTCGTTTCCGCAGGTTCGATCAGCCGCGCGGCCGAACGGCTCTTTGTGACGCAGCCGAGCCTGTCCAACGCGATCAAGGAATTGGAGCAGGAACTTGGGATCGAGCTGTTTGTACGCACGAGCCGCGGCGCCATCCTTACGCAGGACGGCACGGAATTTCTGAGTTATGCCCGTCAGGTCGTTGAACAGGCGGAACTGTTGGAGCAGCGTTATCTGCACCGGCCGCCGCGCCGCCGCATTCTTTCTATATCGACGCAGCACTATGCATTTGCAGTCAACGCCTTCGTCAACTTGATTCGCCGCTATGGTCAGGACGAATATGAATTTACACTCCGTGAGACGCGGACGCACGCGATCATTGAGGACGTGCGCGACCTGCGAAGTGAGATCGGAATCCTCTATCTGAGCGATTTTAATGAGAAAATTATTTTAAAATTATTGCGTGAAAGTGGGCTGAGTTTTCAGCTTCTGCTCTCTGTACAGCCGCACGTGTTTGTCTGCACAGAAAACCCGCTGGCGTCGCGGCAGTCTATTTCAATAACAGACCTGGAAGCGTATCCCTGTCTTTCGTTTGAACAGGGCACCTACAATTCCTTTTACTTTTCCGAGGAAATCCTCAGCACGATTTCGCACCGGAAAAACATTCTCGTCAGCGACCGCGCGACGCTGTTCAACCTCTTGATCGGCCTCAACGGCTATACGATTTCGACCGGTATCCTCAGCGAAGACCTCAACGGCACCAATATCGTCAGCGTGCCGCTGGAAAGCGAAGAGATGATCCGGGTCGGCTACATCGTGCGTCGCGATGTGGCGCTCAGCACGCCCGCCCGCGCCTATATCGACTGCCTGAAAGCCTATACGGCGGCAATCCGCGGCAACGCAGGCGAAAATATTTCGCCCCATGATATAGTTTAAAACTATATCATGGGATAAAAAATTAGAGTTAACGCATAGAAGGCCTTTTGTGCTATACTGTTCATGCAGGGCGCAGAAGGTCCTTTTTAGCGTACCTGCATGAATCATTTTAATAGTAAGGAACGAGGAAGAGAATAACATGAAGACAGCGGTTGTGGGTTTTCCGCGCATCGGCGCGCAACGGGAGTTGAAATTCGCCACAGAGCGGTATTTCAGGGGCGAACTGACGGAACAGGCTCTGTGTGCGGAGGGCGCGGTTCTCCGGAGGAAGCACTGGGAAAAGCAGGCGGCGCACGGGATCGACTGGATTCCCTCCAACGACTTTTCATTTTATGACAACATGCTGGACATGGCGTGCCTGCTGAATTGTGTTCCGCAGCGCTATCAGGCGCTGAATCTGACGGAAATGCAACGGTATTTTGCGATGGCGCGGGGTTATCAAGGCGGGCAAGGAGACGTCAAGGCGCTTATAATGAAGAAATGGTTCCATACGAACTATCATTATATCGTTCCCGAATTGGAGGACGGCTGCGAGATTCGGTTGGCGGGGACTAAGCCGTTCGATGAATTTGCCGAGGCACAGGCGTTGGGCATCAAAACCAAGCCCGTCGTCATCGGACCCTATACGTTCCTGCGGCTGGCGCGTTGTACAGGCAGCAGAACAGCCGCGTCGTTTGGCCCTGAGATCGCCAACGCCTATGCGGCGTTGGCGCAGCGTTTTTCCGCGCTTGGCGCGGAGTGGATACAACTGGATGAGCCGGCACTGGTCCTGGATCTGTCCGAGGAGGATATCGCTTTCTTCACCGAGCTCTACCGGCCTTTGCTGGCAGAAAAAGGGCGCTGCAAAGTGCTCGTACAGACGTATTTCGGCGACGTGCGCGACTGTTATTCGGCGTTGACGGATTTGCCGTTCGACGGCGTCGGGTTGGATTTCTGTGAAGGTGCGATGAATCAAGAGCTGATCCGCCGCTACGGCTTTCCGAAGGGAAAGGTGTTGTTTGCCGGAGCTGTCAGCGGCTCGAATATCTGGCGGAACGATTATTCCGAAACGCTGGCGCTGATCAAGGAACTTTGCCAATACTCTTCCGATCTGGTGCTCGGTACGTCCTGCTCACTGCTGCATGTGCCATATTCGACGGCCGGCGAAGACAAAATGACCGAAGAGCAACGGCGGCATTTCGCCTTTGCCGAGGAAAAGCTCGCTGAACTGGCCGAGCTGGGCGGGCTTCTTTCTGTATCGGAGCCTGAAACGCATCCGGCGTACCTGCAAAACCAAGCCCTCCGCGCCTCTCTCCGCGGCCGCAACGCGGCGGTGTGCGCAAGGGTGGCTGCCCTGACGGAACAGGACTTTACGCGTCTGCCGGCGAGAGAAGAGCGCACCGGCATACAGGCGGCGGCGTTTCGCTTGCCCCTGCTTCCGACGACGACGATCGGTTCCTTTCCGCAGACCGGCGAGGTTCGTGAGAACCGCACGGCTTATCGAAACGGGCGGATCAGCGAATCAGAATACACCGTCAACTACCGGGAAAAGATCCGAAACTGCATCCGGCAGCAGGAGGCGCTCGGGCTGGACGTGCTCGTTCACGGTGAATTTGAACGCAACGATATGGTGGAGTTTTTCGGGGAACGGCTTGAAGGCTTTGTCATTACAGCGAACGGCTGGGTACAGTCCTATGGCACGCGCTGCGTCAAGCCGCCGATTATCTGGAATGATATCTCCCGCGCCCGTCCGCTGACGGTCGATGACGCCGTTTTTGCGCAGTCGCTGACGGAAAAACCGGTCAAGGGCATGCTCACCGGACCGGTGACGATCCTGAACTGGTCGTTTGCACGTGAAGATGTGCCGCGCCGGGAATCGGCCGTTCAGCTGGCGCTGGCCATACGAGACGAAGTGCTGGCGCTGGAGGCCCACGGCATACGCATGATTCAGATCGACGAAGCGGCGCTGCGCGAAAAGCTGCCGCTGCGCAAGAGCGAATGGCACAGCGCATATCTCGACTGGGCGATTCCGGCTTTCCGACTGACGCACAGCGGCGTGCAGCCGGAAACGCAGATTCACACGCATATGTGCTACAGCGAATTTTCAGATATCATTCCTGAGATCGACGCAATGGATGCGGACGTCGTCTCCTTTGAGGCTTCTCGATCGAATCTGTCGATCATCGGCGCATTGCAGGCGCGCGGTTTTCAGAGCGCCGTCGGTCCTGGCGTCTATGATATCCATTCTCCTCGCATTCCAAGCGTAGAGGAAATCAAATGCGCGCTGCGGGAAATGCTGAGATATTTGCCTGCGGAAAAGCTCTGGGTCAACCCGGACTGCGGCCTGAAAACACGGGGGGAAGAGGAGACGCTTCCAGCGCTGACCCATATGGTACAAGCGGCGGGGGACGTCAGAGCGGAACTTGCCGCTGGGGGCGAGGGATCGGGAATGTGACACAGACCGATG
>QAMX01000044.1 GCA_003149835.1 Clostridiales bacterium | reverse complement strand
CGCGCAGCCTGTTCTGTACGGGCGAGCAGATGGCGGTGACCGAGAGCGCCGAGCTGGAACGCAAGATCGCCGCCATCGCCGGCACCGGCGACGACGAGGTGTCGGCGGGCGCTGCCAACGAGCTGCTCGGCGCGTGGAAGCGCGAGCGGCGCTTCAACAGCCGCGGGAGGATCCCGCAGATCGAAGAGCAGCTCCGGAAAAATACGGCCGAGCTCGCGGAAATCGAGGAGCTGAACGGCGATATGCTGAGGCTCGGCGCCGCGCTCCGTGAGGCGGCGGCGGAGCGCGACCGCCTGCGCGCCGATCTGGCGGCGTTTGAGCGCGGCCGTGCCAGCCGCGCCCGCGCCAAGGCGGAGGAGGCGGAAGCGGCGGCGGCCGCCGCCGCGGAGAGAGCCGAGCAATTCTGCAAAGCGCATGATCTGAACGGCGACCGCGGCGACGACGAGGCCTGTATGCGCGCCGCCGAGCAGTTCCGGCTCGCCGCGGGGCGCGAGGCGGAATGCCGCGTCGCCGAGGCGGAATACTACCGCGCCAAGAAGTATGCCGCGGAGTGCCGCTGTCCGGAACGGCTGACGATCTTTGACGGCTGCACGGCGGCGTTCGCGAGGGAGACGGCCGCGGCGGATTGCAGGCGGTGCGAGGAAATGCTGGGCGCAAAGCCGAAGAGCTGGCTGTTTTTTGCGGCGGCGCTCTCGGCGGCGGCGGGCGTTTTATTGAAGCTTCCGAAGTATTACGACAGCCTGATCGGGACGGTTTTTCTCTTCCTGCTCGGCGGCGCGGGGCTGGTTCTGGCCGGGCTGGGCGTCGCCTCGGTGGTCAAGAGCCGGCGCCTGCGCGCGGCCGGCGCGGCGCTCTGCAAGAGCTACGGCGCGGAGAAGCCCGTCGATATGATCGCGCTGGCGGCCGAATACGAAGGGTATGTCAACGAATGCCGCCTGCGCGCCGACGCGGCCGAGGCGGCCGCCAAAACGCTGCTCTCGCTGCAAGAAAAGCGCGATTTTGTCAAAAACGGCGCCGAACGCTGCGCCGCCGCGCTGAAAATCCCGCTGGATTCCGACGCGCCCGCCGCGGCTGAGGAACTGGCGCGGCTGAACCGGCAGTACCGGCAGCTCTGCGGCGCGGCCGAGAGCGCCGCAGCGGCGTACCGCGCCGTCGAGGATCAGCTTGCGCAGCAGGCCGGAGAGCAAACGGAGGCCGGAGAGCCTTGGCAGACGCTTTATCAGAGCGAAGAGGAGACGCGCGCGCGGCTGGCCGAGGCCGAGGAAAGGCTGCGCCGCGAGGAGCGCGCCTTAGCCGCCTGCGAGGGGCGGCTGTCGCATTACCGCGATATGGCCTTTCTCAGCGCCGAAAACGCCCGCCTGCGCGAGGAGCTGGACACGCTGAACCTCGAATACGAGGCGATCGAGGCGGCGCAGGACTGGCTCGCCGCCTGTTCCGGCGAGCTGGCGGGGCGGCTGACGCCGAAGCTCTGCACGCGCGCCGGCGAGCTTTTTACAGCGATGACGGGCGGCAAATACGGCGAGCTGCTGCTGGATAAGCGCTTTTCCGCCGAGGTGCGCGAGGCCGGAGGGCTGCTGCCGCGCAGCATGCTCCATCTCAGCCGCGGCGCTCTGGATCAGCTCTATCTGGCGGTGCGCATCGCGCTCAGCGAGGTGTTTTTTGAGCCGCCGCTGCCGCCGCTGGTGCTTGACGACTGCCTCGCCGCCTTTGACGACGATAGAGCCGAGCAGACGATGGCGCTGCTCGCGGAGCTGTCGCGCTCGCGGCAGATCCTGCTGTTTACCTGCCGCGGCCGGGAGGCCGAAGCGGCGAAGCGCTTCGGCGCCAAAGAGGCCGCGCTTGTCAAGCAGGAGACATTGTGATACAATACGTCAATAGAGCGCCGGAATGGTGTGAGCGCGCTTGACGGAGCGGCCGCAGACAGGCGCTGGACTGAGCTTTACAGGCGATACCGCTATTTTGATAACGGAGCTGTACCAAACGAATGAAGGACAAGACAAAAATCAGAAATTTTTCGATTATCGCGCACATCGATCACGGCAAGTCGACGCTGGCCGACCGGCTGCTCGAAGCCTGCTCGGCGGTGTCGAGCAGGGAAATGACCGAACAGCTTTTGGACAACATGGAGCTGGAGCGCGAGCGCGGCATCACGATCAAGGCGAGCGCGGCGACGCTGCGCTACCGCGCCGCCGACGGCGAGACGTATGAGCTCAACCTCATCGACACGCCGGGGCACGTCGACTTTAACTACGAGGTCTCGCGCTCGCTGCGCGCCTGCGAGGGCGCGGTGCTCGTCGTCGACGCGGCGCAGGGCATCGAGGCGCAGACGCTGGCCAACACCTATCTCGCGCTCGACGCGGGGCTGGAGCTCGTGCCCGTCGTCAACAAGATCGACCTGCCCGCGGCCGACCCGGAGCGCGTCAAAAAAGAGATCGAGGACATCATCGGCATCCCCGCCGAGGACGCGCCCTGTATCTCCGCCAAACAGGGGATCAATATCGGCGCGGTGCTCGAACGCATTATCGCCGACGTGCCGCCCCCAAAGGGCGACGAAACCGCGCCGCTCAAAGCGCTGATCTTTGACAGCCAGTACGACAGCTACCGCGGCGTCATCGTGTTCATGCGCGTTTTCGACGGAAAGCTCCGCGCCGGCGACCATATCCGCATGATAGCCACGGGCAGCGAGTTCGACGTCGTAGAGGTCGGCGTGATGAGTCCGCTCGGCCTGACGCCGTGCGGCGAGCTCTCGGCCGGCGACGTCGGCTATCTGACGGCGAGCATCAAAAACGTCAGCGACACCGAGGTCGGCGACACGGTGACGCTCGCGGAGCATCCGGCCGCCGAGCCCCTGCCCGGCTACCGCAAGGCGCAGCCGATGGTCTATTCGGGCATCTACCCCGACGACGGCTCCCGCTATCCCGACCTGCGCGACGCGCTCGAAAAGCTGCGTTTAAACGACGCCGCGCTGTCGTTTGAACCGGAATCGTCGATTGCGCTCGGCTTTGGGTTCCGCTGCGGCTTTTTAGGGCTGCTGCACATGGAAATCATTCAGGAGCGCATCGAGCGCGAATTCAACTTTGACATCATCACGACCGCGCCCAGCGTCATCTATAAAATTTTGCAGGTCGACGGCACGGAGCTTTTGATCGACAACCCCCAGAATTACCCCGACCCGACGAAGATCGAAAAGGCCTACGAGCCGTTTGTCAAGGCGAGCATCATCACGCCGTCGGCCTATATCGGCAACATCATGGAGCTGTGCCAGGACCGGCGCGGCGTCCACAAGGGCATGACCCTGCTCGACGCCGGCCGCTACGAGATCCACTACGAGCTGCCGCTCAACGAGATCATCTACGACTTCTTCGACGCTTTGAAATCGCGCACCAAGGGCTATGCGTCGCTGGACTATGAGCTTTTGGGCTACCGCGAGTCCAAGCTCGTCAAGCTCGACATTTTGCTCAACGGCGAGGTCGTCGACGCGCTGACGTTTATCGTCCACGCCGACAAGGCGTATCCGCGCGCGCGGCGCATCGTCGAGAAGCTCAAAGACAATATCGACCGCCAGATGTTTGAAATCCCCGTGCAGGCGGCCATCGGCGGCAAGATCATCGCCCGCGAGACCGTCAAGGCGCTGCGCAAGGACGTGCTCGCCAAGTGCTACGGCGGCGACATCACGCGGAAGAAAAAGCTGCTGGAAAAGCAGAAGGAAGGCAAGAAAAAAATGCGCAGCGTCGGCAGCGTCAACCTGACGCACGAGGCGTTTATGGCGGTGCTGAAATTCGATGAGTAAGGGCGAAGGCGCCGGAGCGTCCGCCCGGGCTTGCGCGGCGTCTGCGGATTTGAACGCGGCGCGGGGCGGCGGAAACGAGGCCGCGCCCGGCAAACGGCCGCAGGGCTGCGCGGAGAGCAACCGGCGCGGCGCGGCCGTCCCGTCAGAGGGGCGGAAAACGCTGGGGCTCTACTTTCACATCCCCTTCTGCCGCTCCAAATGCGCCTACTGCGACTTTTATTCGCGCCCTGCGCCGGAGCAAACGCAGGCGGCCTATGTCGGCGCGCTTGAAGCCGAGGCGGAGAAGCTGCTGCCGCTGGCCGAAGGATATACGGTCGAGAGCGTCTACGTCGGCGGGGGAACGCCGAGCATGCTGCCGCCGGAGCTTTTCGCCCGCGTTTTGGCGGCGGCGAAGCGCTTTTCCGTCTCAGAAAACGCGGAGATCACCGCCGAGGCGAACCCCGCGCCCCTGCCGCCGGAGCTGTTTTCGCTGTGGCGGCGCGCCGGCGTCAACCGCCTGTCGCTGGGGATGCAGTCGGCGGTCGAAGCGGAGCTGCGCGCCGTCGGGCGGCGGCACACGTTTGCGGACGTATCTGCGGCCGTCTCCGCCGCGCGCGCGGCGGGGCTGGAAAACGTCAGCCTCGACCTCATGCTCGGCCTGCCCGGCCAGTCGATGGAGAGCGCCCTGCTTTCGCTTGACCGCGCGCTGTCGCTGAAACCGGAGCATCTGTCGGTTTACTGCTTGAAGCTCGAAGACGGCACGCCGCTGGCGCGCCTCGCCGCGGCGGGGCGGGTGACGCTGCCCGACGACGAGCTGGTCGCCGAGGCATACCTCGCCTGCTGCGAACGGCTCGCGGCGGAGGGGCTCGCGCAGTATGAGATCTCGAATTTCGCGCGCCCGGGCTTTCCCTCGCGGCACAACCTGCGCTACTGGCGGCGCGGCGAATACCTCGGCATAGGCGCGGCGGCGCACTCGTTTTTCGGCGGCCGCCGGCGCTTTTTCCCGCCGGACGCGGCGGCCTTCGCCGCGCTCGCGGCTGAAAAAGGAATCGGCTGGACCGACGACGAGCCGTCGGACGCCGCGGAGGAAGCGCTGATTCTTTCGCTGCGCATGGCCGGCGGCTGTTCGCTTGCGGAAATGGAACGCCTTGCGGGCGGACGCGCAGCGCGCGAGATCGGAAAACGGCTCGGCCGGCTCACGGAGAGCGGCCATGCGCTGAAAACGCCCGCGGGCTATGCGCTGACGCCGCGGGGCATGCTCGTCTCCAACGCGATTCTGTCCGACCTGCTGCTCGCGCTGGAACGCTGCGGAGAGCGGCGCGACGGCGCCGGGCGGGAAAAGCGCCCGCCGCATCATACCGGGCAGGCGAGCTGATACGGACAAATGTCCCCGTTCCGGCAGAACGGAGCGGGGTATGAAGATCAAAAATCCAACAAAGGGACAAAGGAGAAAACAATATGCGCGCAGTCATCACAGTCGTCGGCAAGGACGCGGTCGGGATCATCGCGGAGGTTTCCGCAGTGCTGAAAAAGCGTTCCGCCAACATCGTCGATATCACCCAGTCGGTTTTGCAGGATCTGTTCGCGATGATTATGCTCGCGGACATCTCGGCGCTCAACGTCGATTTCAGCGACCTGTCCGCCGAGCTTTCCGCGCTCGGAAAGGGCATGGGGCTCGACGTCCGCGTTATGCACGAGGAGATTTTCAATTCCATGCACCGCATATAGGGGGCGTTTTCAAAAAAAGAGCCGGCGGACGGCAAAGAGCCGGCGGTCCGGCCGCGCAGGCTCACCCGTCCCCATTTCGCGGCGGCGTTTGCCGCTTTTTCCGCGCGCGGCCGGCGCGTTGATTCGGCGGGCCGGCATACCGCCGGCTGCCGCCCGCAGGGGCGGAACGATGCGCGCGCCCCCGCGGCCGCCTTTTCGCCCGCGGACGGGCCTTTGGGCGGCTGATTCCCCCGTATATCCGCGCGCTGCCGCGGGCGGCTGTCGGGAGCGGCCTCCGAGACGAAATTTTACCGAAGGGTTTGAACCGAAACATGCTGAACAGCTTTGACATTCTCGAAACCATCAAGATGATCTCCGACGAGCACCTCGACATCCGCACCATCACCATGGGCATCAGCCTCTCCGACTGCGCGGCCGACAGCGTTGCGCGCTGCGCGGAGAAAATCTACGACAAGATCACGCGCCGCGCCGAACGCCTCGTCGCCGTCGGAAACCGCATCGAGCAGGAATACGGCATCCCCGTCATCAACAAGCGCATCTCGGTGACGCCGATCGCGCTCGTCGCCGCCGCCTGCGCCGACGCCGACTACGCGCCGCTGGCCAAGGCGCTCGACAAGGCCGCCGAAACCGTCGGCATCAACTTTATCGGCGGCTATTCCGCGCTCGTCCACAAGGGCATGACCGAATCCGACAAGCGCCTCCTCGATTCGATCCCCGAGGCGCTCGCGTCGACCGAGCGCGTCTGCTCGTCGGTCAACGTCGCCACGACGCGCGCCGGCATCAATATGGACGCCGTCGCCCGCATGGGGCGGATCATGCGCGAAGCGGCCTATCTCACGCGCGACAACGATTCGTTCGGCTGCGCCAAGCTCGTCGTTTTCGCCAACAGCCCCGAGGACAACCCCTTTATGGCCGGCGCGTATCACGGCGTCGGCGAGGCCGAGTGCGCGATCAACGTCGGCGTTTCGGGGCCGGGCGTGGTGCGCGCGGCCATCGAGCGCCACGGCGCGATGAACCTGACCGAGCTGGCCGACGTCATCAAAAAAACCGCGTTCAAGATCACGCGCATGGGTCAGCTCGTCGCCTATGAGGCTTCGAAGCGCCTCGGCGCGGAATTTGGCATCGTCGACCTCTCGCTGGCGCCGACGCCGGCCGTCGGCGACTCGGTGGCGCGGATTTTGGAGGCCATGGGCCTGGAAACCTGCGGTTGCCACGGGACGACGGCCTGCCTCGCCATGCTCAACGACGCGGTCAAAAAAGGCGGCGTCATGGCCTCGTCGCACGTCGGCGGCCTGTCGGGCGCGTTTATCCCCGTCAGCGAGGACATGGGGATGGTCGAGGCGGCGCAGAAGGGCGTGCTCACGCTCGACAAGCTCGAAGCGATGACGGCCGTCTGCTCGGTGGGGCTGGATATGATCGCCGTCCCCGGCGACACCTCCGCCGAGATCCTCTCGGCGATCATCGCCGACGAGATCGCCATCGGCGTCGTCAACAACAAGACCACGGCGGTGCGCCTCATCCCCGTCTACGGCAAAACCGTCGGCGACAGCATTTCGTTCGGCGGCCTGTGGGGCGAAGCGCCGATTATGCCCGTCCACGGCGAGTCGCCGGCGGTCTTTATCGGCCGCGGCGGCCGGATTCCCGCGCCGATTCACAGCCAGCGGAACTGAGCGGCCGCGCCGCGCTCTCCTGCCGATTCCCCGCAGGGGCGAACCGATGTGTTCGCCCCTGCCTTTTTTGTCTCCGCGGCCGAGAAAGACCGGCGCGCAGAAGCGGGAGAACCTCCTGCAAGTTTTTGCCCCGGCCCTGCGGCATGGCGGCTGCCTGCGGAACCCCGCGGGGCGAACCGATGTGCTCGCCCGGATTTTAGGGGGACGCATACCGCGCGGCAAAGGCGCGCCGAAACCAAAAACGTCCAATCCTTACAATCAAAACAAAATCATTAAAATTCATATTGTGTTATTTTGGTGCGATAGGTCGTCAATTCAACCGACAGTTGAGTCGGAGACGGCATTTTTTTTGATCAAAGCAACCGATTCCTGCTTGACAGCGTCGAAAAAAGTCTGTATAATAAAAAAACATAGTTGAATAAAGTTTTACAAAAGCGATCAAAAGCGCAAGCCGCCCGACGGGCGCGTTTCCCGGCATAGGATTTGTGAAACCAAAACAAGGGGGAAGAAAACCAAATGGAACTGCCGAAAAAGAAATATACCATCTGGGATTCGATGTGGATGGTATTCCGTGTCGTGCCGCTGGCCGGCGTCGTCCACGTGCTGCGGCGGGTGTTCGGCGGCATTCAGCCGACGCTGATGCTGCTGGCGACGGCGAAATTCATCGACACCGCGCTCGCCGTCGTCGCCGGAGAGGCGGCGCGGTCGGAGATCTGGCTGCCGATCTTCTTTGTCTGCGGCCTTTTGTTTCTCGACCATTTCGTCTATGCGGCCATCGACCTTGTGATGATGCGCACGCAGCAGAAGCGCAACCGCATTTTAAACCTCGCGGTGATCGACAAAATATCCAGACTCGATTACCGCTATATCGAGGATCAGGACTCCGCCGACCTCGTCAGCCGCGTCAAGAAAAAGATCAACGGCGACGTATGGAGCTGCTTCGACGTGCTTTTGAATCTGGTCTCCATGGCGCTGAACATCGGCGGCGTGCTCGCGGTGCTGGCGGCGCAGGTCTGGTGGGCGGGCTTGGCGCTGATCGGCGTCTGTATTCCGCTGTTCTGGATCTCCTATAAGAGCGGCAAGGAATCGTATCAGGTTTCCAAGGAGACGGAAAAGCTCAACCGCAAAAGCAGCTATCTCTGCGGCGTGATGACGGAGCGCGAAACCGTCGAGGAGCGCGCGATGTTTCGCTATACGGACGCGATGAACGCGCTCTGGGAAAAAGCGGCGCTGGCCGCGTGGCGCGCCAACGCGCGCATCGGTCTGCGCTGGTGGTTTCGGGCGCGGATCGGCAGCGTCGCCACCGTCGTTGCGAGCGGCATCATCGCGGCGATCCTCATGAAGCCGACGATCGCCGGCGCGGTCACCGTGGGCATGTTCGTCTCGCTGCTGAGCGCGTGCTTTGAGCTCAACAATAAGCTCTCGTGGCACCTCTGTAATCTCATCGACCGCGCCGTCAAAGGCGGCGAGTTTTTCAAGGATCTGACCGCCTTCTGCGCCATGGACGAGGCGGCGGGCGGGGCCGACGCGCCGGCGGAGACGCTGCCGCCGTTTGAGCGGCTCGAATTCAAAGACGTCACCTTCGCCTATCCCGGCACGGAGCGGCCGATTTTAAATAACCTCTCCTTTACCATTGAAACCGGCAGGCATTACGCCATCGTCGGCGCAAACGGCGCGGGCAAAACGACGATCGCCAAGCTCGTCTGCGGGCTCTACGACAACTATTCCGGCGAGATTCTGCTCAACGGCCGCGACCTCCGCAGCTATTCCTACGCGGAGCGAAAGGGGCTTTTCTCCTCGGTGTTTCAGGATTTCGCGCGCTATCAGCTCACGCTCGGCGAGAATATCCGCCTCGGCGACGTGCTCAGCATGGACGGCGGCGGCGCCGCCGCCGGGCGCGCGGAGAGAGCCGCGGCGCTTGTCGGGCTGACGCCGGCTGTCGAGCGCCTGTCGCAGGGGTTCGACACGCCGCTGGGAAAAATCAAGGAGGGCGGGCAGGATCTGTCCGGCGGCGAGTGGCAGCGCGTCGCCATGGCGCGCACCGTCGCCTCGCGCGCTTCGCTCTATATCCTCGACGAGCCGACGGCCGCGCTCGACCCGCTCGCCGAGAGCCGCCTCTACGGCGAGTTCGCCGAGCTCTCCCGGGGGAAGACGACGGTCTTTATCAGCCACCGTCTGGGCTCGACGCGGCTGGCCGACTGCATCCTCGTGCTCGATAACGGCGCGGTCGCCGAGGCCGGAACGTATGACGAGCTGATGGCCGCCGGCGGGCTGTACGCTGAAATGTTTGAGGCGCAAAGGAGCTGGTATATATGAAAAAAGAGAAAAAACAAAAGGAAATGGGCTTTTTTCCGCTGCTGAGAGCGACGCTTCCGCGCGTTTTCCGCGCCGCTCCGGCTGCGCTTGTCGTCACCAATCTCTTGTCGATCGTCCACGGCGTTTCGCAGGCGCTTTCCGCGCCGGTGCAGCAGCGGCTGATCGACGGCGTGACCGGCGCCGTCGGCGGCGGCTTTCCCCTCGGCGCGCTCCTCCTGTTCTGCTTCTTTCAGCTCTGGGTCATCCTGATCAACGCCGGGCACAATCTCTTTACGAGCGTGTTTTTTTTCGGACGTGGGTGTATCCGTTTACAAAAAACGCTGCACCAGAAGGCGGCAGGGCTCGACCCGCTCGCGTTTGAACGAAAGGAACAGCTCGACGACATCGAAAAGGCGGAAAACGGTATAGGGACGGCGGTCTATTTTGTCTTTACCAGCTTCAACCTCCTGACCTTTTATCTGCCGTATTTCATCGTCATGGGCTGGTATCTGTTCTCGTTAAAGCCGGTCTTAGCGCTCGGCATCGTCTTTGTCTTCATCCCCGTGGCGCTCACCCAGCTTTTGAAATCGCGCTTTTTCTCAAAGCTCGAGGATCAGCTCGCCCCGCTGCGGCGCGAGCGCGACCACTATGACAAGTGTATCAGCTCGCGCGAGTTTTTCAAGGAGACGCGGCTTTTGGGCGCGACGCACTTTTTCAGAACGCTCTACGACACGGCGCAGCTCCTCTTTTTCCGCAAGGAGTGGAAAACCAAGGGCAGGGCGCAGCTCTTTGAGCTCGGCGCCAACTTTCTCACCCTCTGCGGCTATTTCGGCATCCTCTATCTGCTCTTCGGGGCGCTTTTAGCCGGGGAAATCTCCGTCGGCGCCTTCGCCGCGGTCTTTAACTCCATCGGAATGCTCTTTTCAATCATGGAGGAGATCGTTTCGGATCATATCGGCAGCATCAGCGAGCAGTTCGGCACGGTGCGCAATTTCGTGCGCTTTATGCAGATGCCCGAGCGCGCGGGCGGAACGGAAAAACCGGAACGTTTCGATCTGTCGCTGCGCAATGTCAGCTTTACCTATCCGGGCAAGGAGACGCCCGCGCTCTCCGACGTCAGCCTCGACATCCGCGCGGGCGAGACGGTGGCCGTCGTCGGCGTCAACGGCGCGGGAAAATCGACGCTGGTGCGCGTGCTCTCCGGCCTCTACCGGCCCGATTCGGGCGAGGCGATGATCGGCGGCGTCCCGACGGACAAAATCGCGCCGGAGGAGCTGTACCGGAACACCTCGGCGGTGTTTCAGAAATTCCAGAAATATCTGCTGACGCTCGGCGAAAACATCAGCGTCGGCGCGGGCGAGCTGAGCTCCGCCGACGCCGGGCGGCTGGAAACGGCGGCCGAACAGGCGGGCGTCGAGGCGGACGGCGAGAGCTATCCCGACGGCTTTGCGACTCTGCTGGGCAGGGAGTTTGACGGCGCGGAGGTCTCGGGCGGTCAGTGGCAGCGAATCGCCATCGCGCGCGGGCTCTACCGGCCGCACGAGATCATCTTCCTCGACGAGCCGACCGCGGCGATCGACCCCATTGAGGAGACGCGGCTCTACCGGCGCTTCGCCGAGATCTCAAAGGGAAAGACGTCGGTGCTCGTGACGCACCGCTTGGGTTCGGCGCGCATCGCCGACCGCATCATCGTGATGGCGGAGGGAAAAATCGCCGAAACCGGCACGCACGACGAGCTGATGGCCGCCGGCGGGCTCTATGCCGAGATGTTTTCCTCACAGGCGAAATGGTATGCGGCGGAAGCGGCTGCGGAGCCCGTCTGAGCGCATACGGATAGAAAGATATCCGCCGGAAAGCGTTTTCTTTCCGGCGGACTTTTTTTCGCAGAGCTTGAAAAAGAGGGCGGGTTTGTGGTATAATCGTTTTGAAAGCGCAGAATCGCTTCCAAAACGGCGGCCTGCGGTTTCGTGAACCGACGAAACCGGCGCGAAA
>QAMX01000034.1 GCA_003149835.1 Clostridiales bacterium | reverse complement strand
GGAACGCAGTACGGCACCTTCCAGAAGCCGGTCGCGGTTTCCTATTATAAGGGCGATCAGATCTGCGTGCTCGACAAGCGCTCCTCTTCGCTCTCCTTCTTTAAGCCCACCGACTACGGCACGTCGATCCTTGCCGCGGTCAAAGCGTACAATGACGGCGAGTATGAGCTGTCCGAAGAGATGTGGGTCAGAGTTTTGGAGATGAACTCCAATATGACGCAGGCTTACAGCGGCGTGGGCAAGTCGATGCTGAGAGCCGGCGAATACAAGCTGGCGATGGAGAATTTCAAAATCGCAAAGAATCAGGAGTTCTATTCCAAAGCGCTCGAACAGTATTTGAGCGAGATGATCGGCGACAAGTTCACCTATATCTTCCTGATACTGGTCGGTCTGTTCCTGCTGGCAAAGATTTGGAAAGTGATCAAGAGATTCAGACGCTTCCTCCGCGAAGGCGTAAAGAAGGTGGTGTAAAGGATGGCTGGGCTTTGGAAACAGTTGCGGTATTCAACGCATGTAATCTTTCACCCGTTTGATGGCTTTTGGGATCTCAAACATGAGCACAGGGGAAGCGTCAAAGCGGCGATCGTGTTGGTGGCCATGCTCGTCCTCAATTCGATTTTATCCACACAGTTTACCGGCTTCTTGTATAATCCCGATTACGACGGCGTCAGCCTGAACGTATTCAGCGAATTATTTTCGGTCGTCGGCACGTTTATGCTGTGGTGCGTCGCAAACTGGAGCCTGACGACGCTGATGGACGGCGAAGGCCGGTTCAGCGACATCGTTATGGTGAGCGCATACGCGCTTGTCCCGCTCTTCCTCATCGGCATCCCGCTGACGTTTATCAGCAACGCGATGCCGCTGGATTATAAGGCGTTTTACACCATCATCAACGGGTTTACCTATGTTTGGGCAGGCTTTTTGATGCTCAGCGGTCTGATGGTTGTCCATCAGTACACGTTCGGAAAGACGATTCTGACGGCGATCCTGATTATTGTCGCGATGGCGGTCATCGTCTTCCTGGGCCTCCTGTTCTTCAATTTGATTTCGCAGCTGATCGGCTTTGTGGTCGAGCTGTACTGGGAAATCTCACTCAGGTTCTTCTAAGGGGAGGTGTTTGGATGAAGCTCAGAAAATACGCGGTGATCTGCTATATTTTAGCGCTGGCAATGATTTTGCCGTTGGGCAGTATGGCGGTCACTCCCATGAACGAACAGTTTGTCGCCCCTGATTATGTGGAACCGTATATCGACGGCCTCGGCAACTCGTCGCTTTCGATTGAGATTGACCATATAACCGGCGAGCGTCTGAATATTCTGATTACCGACGCGCGCACGGGAAAGGTCTGGGAGACAAACCCTGTTTACAACAGTCCCGACAAAGCCTCTACGACAGAGGACAAGAAGCGGGAGATGCATTCGCAGCTCGTTGTAACGTATACGTTTGATAAGAACGGCAACGCGAAGAACCTGGCCGATATCGGCTATATGTCCTCTGCGACGACGACGAGCAAGTTCAACAGCTATGAGGAATCCGTCATCAAAAATCAGCTCAAAATCGAGATGATCCTCGACAACGGCGAGTTGATGGATTACTATGTGGACGATACGGCGTCGGAGCCTGTGAAAAACGAAATCCCCGCGGGGAGAACGGTCGTCGGCTATAAAATCACTTATGGCCTCGGCGACAGAAATGCTGCGCTCTACCCGATCATGCTGACCGAAACCCGTATGAACGAACATCTGGCGCGTGTTCAGGTGCTGGATGAGAACGGCGTGCTCGACGAAGCGGCGACGGAAAAGATGAAGGACAATATCCTCAGCAAATACCGTCTGACCACTTATCAGGGCAAGCTGGACGAGATTGAGCGGCAGGTAAAGCGCCAGAAGACGGAGTCTGAGAAAGAAAAGAAGCGCAAGGAAATGGAACAGGCGCTTGACGAGTATGTCGCGGACTATCCGATTATTCTGGAAGAGAACATCTACGAGCTGTACACCGACGCGGTCAGCACTTCGAGAAATAAAAAGCTATTGATCAGCTATTGGGCCTCGATTCCGTACACGCGCGAAGATCTGGAATTGGATCACCAGCTCGTCGGCTATACCGAGGAATCCGGCGGCGTCGGATTTACGATTCCTGTCGAGTATGTGATTGAAGGCAACACCTTCCGCGCCACGATCCTCACCGACGAGATTGATTATCCGCCTGAGGTCGGCATCACGAGAATCGACTTCCTGCCCGCATTTGCGGGAGCGGACGAAACCGTCGAGGACGGCTATACGTTCGTGCCGGACGGCAGCGGCGCGCTGATGCCGATCAACAGCGAGGATCAGCGGCAGACCGGTTATCAGGTCGCCGTGATGAACCGCCAGAAGGACGAAGCGCTCACGATGAATTCGATGAACCTCCGGGATATCCCGTATTATGAAAATACGATTATGCCGGTGTTCGGTCAGAAGCAGGATGACAACGCCTACTTCTGCATCATCGAGGAAGGCTATGAGTTCGCCAACATCGTCGCGTATGTCGCGGACAATTTCACAAAATTCAACACCGCCTTTACATCGTTCTTCCCGATTGTGACGGACGAGATCTATTATGCCTCCGGTACGGCCAGCGGCATTACGATGTTCCCGAAGGTCAAGGTGGAAGAGGAAAAAACGGTCATCGAGCGGAAACGCGATAAGGAGACCAACGAGCTGATTTCCAAGGAAGTCATCGAAAAGGTCGTCAGCAATTACTGCCGTCTGCCGGCGACCGATCTGTCGGTTCGGTATGCGTTCCTCGCCGACGATGCGGCCAACTATTCGGGGATGGCGGCGTATTACAGAACGTATCTGATGAATACCTACGGCATGGATAAGGTCGAAGCCAAGGAAAATATGACCTATTACGCCGACATCTACGGAATCATCGACAAAAAAGTCAGCTTTGCGGGCTTCCCGTTCAACACCAAGTACGCGCTGACGACGTTTGACGAGGCTGAGGAGATCGTGCAGGCGCTGTTTGACAACGGCGTCGAGGATTTGAAGCTGCGTTACGTCGGCATCGCCAACGGCGGCCTGAATCAGCGTTATCCGGGAAAGTTCAAGGTTGAGAGCAATCTCGGCGGCAAGAGCGGCTATAAGGAATTCTTAGAGAAGATGGACGCGCTCGGCGTTGAGGTTTATCCCGACATCGACATGACGCACGTCTATCAGGATCGGATGTTCGACGGATTCTCGCCGTCAAACGACACGGTCATGACGCTCGGCAAAACGCAGTCGATTATTTACGACTTCAACTTGGCCACCGGCCTGAAAGACAGCTACGGCGACGCTGAATACTACCATCCGCGCTGGGTCATTTCTCCGCGGAAATATGAAGAGCTGTTCGACAAGATGGAAGAGAGTCTCGAAGAATATGGCAACAAGCATATTTCGTTCGGAACGCTCGGCTATAAGCTCTCGTCGGATTATAACGAGGATATGATCATCGACCGCGGACAGACCGCGCGCGTCATCGCAGATCAGCTCAGACAGTATCAGGAAGCCGGATACGACATCATCGTTGAGAAGGGCTTCATCTACACGGTGCCGTATGCTTCGACGATCCTCAACATCCCGCTGACGTCGAGCGGTTTCACCGTGGCGGATTATGACGTCCCGTTTGTCCAAATGGTTCTGCACGGCCTCGTCGAGTATGCGGGCGAGCCGATCAACCTCAATCAGGACGTGCAGTACAACATCCTGAAATGCCTCGAATACGGCGCTACGGTTTACGGACGGTTTATGTATGAGAACGACTCGGTTTTCCAGAATACATACTTCCTGAACCTCTTCTCGCTCAACTATGTCAACTGGATGAACGAGACCGAAGAGGTTTATACCGCGGTCAACGAGGCCATCGCCGATGTTCAGGATCAGTTCATTGTCAATCATGAATGCCTCGCTAAAAACGTCTTCCGCACCACATATGAGAATGGCAAACAGGTCATCGTCAACTACAATACGTTCGATTATGTGGACGAAGAGCTCGGAATTACGGTTGGAGCGAGAGATTACTGGATAACGGGAGGTGCGAACTAAATGGCGGCCGACGTCAAGAAAAAAGAGGGCTTTTTCCATAAGGCCAAAATGTTTATTCTCAGGGCGCTGAAAATGGATCTGATGGAAAAGCGAAACCTCGCGGGCTATGTCTTCGTGCTCCCGTTTATCATCGGATTTTTGCTGATCTTCCTGCCGTCGATTGTGCAGTCGTTTGTGTTCAGCATCAGCGACATCGAAATTCGCAGCGACGGCACAGGGTACAATTTGATCAGTAAGGGCTTTTCACATTACTACGACGCGTTCTTTACCGACGCGGATTTCCGCGTTTACCTGCTGCATACGCTGCGTGATATTGTGATTAACCTCCCGGTTATTCTGATTTTCTCGTTCTTCATGGCGCTGCTGCTGAACCGGAAGAAGTTTCCCGGCCGTACGGTGTTCAGAGTCATCTTCTTCCTGCCGGTTATCATTTATACCGGTATCGCCTCAACGGCCGGTATCACCTCCGGCGGCGCTTCGTCGGAGGTGGCGGAAGCCGCCGCGCAGGTTTTTGCCGATCCAACGATCGGCAATGAGGGCATGCAATCCGGGGTAACCAGTATCATCGGCATGGCGATGAACGTGCAGGCAATTATCCAGTCGCTTGGATTGGGCGAGACGCTGATGAATTTCATCTACACTTCGATCAGCCGTCTGGAATGGATTATCCAATCCTCGGGCGTCCAGATCCTCGTTTTCCTCGCCGCGCTTCAAGGCATTCCCACCGCTATTTTTGAAGCCGCCAGCGTTGAGGGCCTGACGAGCTGGGAGATGTTCTGGAAAATCACCCTGCCGATGATCAGCCCGCAGATTTTGGTCAACACGATCTACACGATCGTCGACTCGTTTACCAACCAACGCTATGAGGTGCTCGGCTATATCCAGAAGGTCTCGTTTGCAAACGCAGACTATGGCTTTGGTTCGGCACTGTCGTTTATCTACTTCTTGTGTACGATTCTCTTGATTGGGTTAGTCACGCTGATCATATCAAGGTTCGTATTCTACAATGAATAGGAGTGTGTGAGAATGGAAAAAATTGAAAAGAATCATACAACATCCTATCGTAAGACCACAAGAAAGGAACGCCTGAAAGCCAGATTCCTGTCGTGGCGTTTCGTCGCCACGGTGGTGGGGAATATTTTCTCCTATGTCCTGGTCATCGGTATTGCGTTTGTCATCATCTACCCGCTGCTCCGCCGGCTCGGCAACGCCTTTAAGCCGGTTGAAGAGTTCTACGACACCTCGATTGTCTACTTCCCCAGAAATCCGACCTTTGAGATCATCAAGCAGGCTTTTACCAAGCTGGATTTCAAATCCGTCGGTCTGACGTCGTTCCTGATGGCGCTGTACGTCGGCGTGACGCAGATGATCGTCGCGCTGCTGGTCGGCTACGGATTCGCGCGCTTTAAGTTCAGAGGCTCCAAGGTGCTGTTCTTCTGCGTGATCCTGACGCTGGTCGTGCCGCCGCAGACGATTTTGATTCCGCTGTACCTGCGCTTCCGTTTCTTTGATTTCTTCGGAATCATCGAGTGGATTACCGGTTCGTCGCTGAAATTGATCGATACCTATTGGTGTCAGATCTTGCTCTCTGCGACGGGGCTTGGGTGGAAAAACGGGTTGTACATCTACTTGATGCGCCAGTATTTCCGCGGAGTCCCGAAGGAATTGGAAGAGGCGGCCTATATCGACGGCGCGCGGACGTTCAAGGCGTTCTTTAAGATTATGGTGCCCTCTGCGCTCCCGATGATGCTGACGGTGTTTCTCTTCTCGTTCTCATGGCAGTGGACGGATACGTTCTACACCGGTACCTTCCTGATTAAAAAGAAGCTGCTGGCGACGAGCGTCAACGCGATCACGCATGACAATGAGCTGATGCAGTTCAATTTGCAGCAGACGGCGATCCTGATCATTTTGATCCCGCTGATTTTGCTGTTCATCATTACCCAGCGTTATTTCGTCGAAGGAATCGAGCGTTCCGGTTTGACCGGCTAAGAGTTTTCGGTGAAAAATCGCAAAACAACGGTGATAACGGCGCTCCGCCCCTTTGGGGCGGGGCGCCGTTATACCATCAGGGCGGCGAAAAGAAGCGCGGCGCCGCTATTTGACGGGAGAGAGGCGTTTGTGATATAATAGAAAATATCAAAGGTTTTCAATCAACCGGCCGCATTGCGCAGGGAACGAAAAAAATAGCGCGCTTGCCTGTATATGGGGAAGAGCGGGGACATACGCGCCGCCGGAGGGATCCCAGAGACAGCCGGAGACAGGCTTGCGTGGATCTGGCGTGGATAGAGCGAGGGGGGCCGCCCGCCAATGCGCTTTTCGAAAAGGGCTTTTGGCGGAAACGGCCGTCACAATGCCGCGCCGGTTTGCGAGGCGCGGCGGTTTTCCAGAGGCGCTGGGCGCTTTGAGGAGTGAAACCGGAGAACAGGGCGCGGTTCGCGGCTGCGAACGCGGGATTGGCTCTGTACCGGCTGTGGTGAATCGTTTTGGCAGGGAGTGATTTCAAAAATGGCGAATCGAATATCCATTAAAATCGGCGGCGTGTCTTATTCGCTGATCGCGGACGAGGCGCCCGAATATGTTCAGAAGCTGGCCGCGTATCTTGACGAGCGGTATTCGGCGGATACCGGTACGCCGGCGGTCACCGCGGCTATTTTGGCGGGTCTTTCCGTTGTCGACGAGCTGTTTCAGACGCGGGATCAATCGAAGGAGACCGAGAGCCAGATACGGGAATACGAGGCTGAAACCGTGCGCCTCAGAGGCGAGCTGGCGGCACTGCGGCGCGAGCTTCGCTATGCGCAGGCGCTGCTGGATCAACAGGAGCGGCAGGCATGAGCGCGCCGGCTGACGCGGCGGTCGTGCTCGCGTCCAAGTCGCCGCGGCGCGCAGAGCTTTTGACGCGCGTCGGCTTGGATTTTATCGTCCGCCCCGCCGAGATCGACGAGACGTTTGCGCCGGGGCTTTCTCCGGCCGAAGCGGTGACGGAGATATCGAAACGAAAGGCGCAGGCCGTTTGCGCGGCGGAGCCTGCGGGCCGTATCGTCGTTGCCTGCGACACGGTCGTCGCTGTGGACGGCCGGATCTTTGGAAAACCGGCCGACGCCTGTGAAGCGGCGGAAATGCTGCGCGTTTTGTCCGGGCGCACACACGAGGTTTATTCCGGTTTGACCGTCTGTACGAGTGAACGCACGGTCTCGGCGTGCGAGCGGACCGCGGTCGCTTTCCGGCGCTTGTCGGAGGCCGATATCGCGGCGTATATCGGCACGGGCGAACCGTTTGACAAAGCGGGAGGATACGGCATTCAGGGCATGGGAATGCTGCTCGTCGAGCGAATCGACGGCGATTATTACAATGTGATGGGTTTGCCCGTCTGCCGTCTGTTTCTTCTGCTGAGGTCGTTCGGCGTCAATCTGCTCGGATCAAAAACGCCGCTGTGAGGTGAAAACCGCTTGAAGCGATTTTTTAAAAATAAAGCCGTCGTCATTGCCCTCGTGCTGGTGGCGGCGGTGCTGATCGTCTCCGCTATCCTGTCAATCTTTTCTGAGGGGACGTCGCTGCCGTATAAAATTGCGAATACAATCGTTTCGCCGTTTCAGAAAGCGTTTACGGCGGTCCGCAGCGGCGTTTCTTCTTTCTGGAACGCGCAGACAAAATATGACGCGCTTTTAGAGGAAAACGAGGCGCTGCGCGACGAGATCCGCGAGCTGAAACAGCTAATCGGCGACGCCGAGCTGTACCGAGCCGAAAACGAGCAGCTACACGCGCTGCTCGATATCCGGCAGCGCTATGTCAGCATGTCGATTGACACGGCCTCGATCATTGCGTGGAGCGATACGAGCTGGGCGTCGACCTTTACGATTAACAAGGGGTCGCGCGACGGCGTGACCGAGGAGTGCTGCGTGATGACCAAGGACGGGCTGGTCGGTGTGGTCACGCGCGTGGAGAGCAGCTATTCGGAGGTGCGCTCGCTGCTGGATTCCAAGTTCAGCGCCGGCGCCATGCTGCCGCGCACCAATCTGTTTGCGGTTGCCAACGGTAATTTTACCTTGATGAAAGACGGGCGGCTCCGGCTTGAATATGTGCCGCTTGACAGCGATGTGAAGGCGGGAGACAATGTTGTGACCTCGGGCATCGGCGATCTTTTTCCGCCCGATATCGTCATCGGAAGCGTCGCGGCCGTAGGGACGGAGGACGGCGGCATGACGATGTATGCGGAAATTGAGCCTGCCGTCGATACGGCGGCGCTGACGCAGGTCTTTGTCGTGCTCGGCTTTGAAACCGGAGACGAAGCGCAATAGCGGCGCTGGGGAAGCAGGGATACCGCCGCTTTTACGAGGGCCGGCAGAAAACGCTTTCCGGCGGAACCGCCGGCGGCACGGGCGGGGACGGCTGAAAAATGAGAGGATAACAAGGAGGCGCAGGCGTGAATCTGGTTCGCAAGGATATCGTTGTCAAGAGCATCGCGGTTTTTTTGCTGATTGTTCTGACCGCCGCGCTGGAAACGTCAATGCTGTCGCGGCTCCGTCTTTTGGGGACGACGCCGGAGCTCCTCCTTTTCATTGTCGCGGCGGTAGCCGTCTATGAGGGGCCGACGGCCGGCGTGTTCTGCGGTTTTTTTGCCGGGATTCTGCTGGACGGACTCGGGGCCAAAAGCCTGTGGTGGTATACGGTCGCCTCTGTCTCCGCGGCGGTGCTGATCGGCGTTTATTCGCCGCTCCTCTTTCGCAGACGGGTGTTTACGGCGATGCTGTGGGGGGCGCTGTTTTGGTTCTTAAGCGAATTTATCCGTTTTTTTGCGGTGTTTTACCTGTTCTCCGAATCCAATCTGACGCCGGTCTTTACCGTCATCGT
>QAMX01000016.1 GCA_003149835.1 Clostridiales bacterium | reverse complement strand
TCAATCGTCGCGACGGGTTTCGGGGAGAGGTCGTAGAGGACGCGGTTGACGCCCTTGACCTCGGCGAGGATGCGGGCGGTGATCTTTTGCAGGAGCGCAAAGTCGAGCGGCTCGACCGTCGCGGTCATCGCGTCTACGGTGTTGACGGCGCGGATGATGACCGGCCACTCAAAGCAACGGGCGTGATTGCGCACGCCGGTGGAACAGAAATCCGGGATCGCCGTAAAATACTGCCATACCTTTCCTTCTAAGCCGGCCAGCGCAAATTCCTCGCGCAGAATCGCGTCCGACTCGCGGACGGCTTCCAGCCGCTCGCGGGTAATCGCGCCGAGGCATCGCACGCCGAGACCCGGCCCGGGGAACGGCTGACGGTTTACCATCGACGAAGGCAGGCCGAGCGCCTCGCCGCAGCGCCTGACCTCATCTTTGAACAGCATTTTCAGCGGCTCGACCAGCTTGAACTGCATATCATCCGGCAGGCCGCCGACATTGTGGTGCGCCTTGACGGCCTTAGCCACCTTCGTCCCCGATTCAATGATATCCGGATAAATCGTCCCTTGCGCAAGAAACTCAATGCCTTCGAGCTTGCGGGCCTCTTCTTCAAAAACGCGGATGAACTCCGCGCCGATAATCTTGCGCTTTTGTTCAGGATCGCTCACGCCGGCCAGCTTGTCGAGGAAGCGGTCCTGCGCCTCGACATAAATGAGGTTTGCGCCCAGTTCTCCGCGGAACACGCGGACGACCTCCTCCGGCTCGCCCTTGCGGAGCAGACCGTGATTGACGTGAACGCAGGTCAGCCGCTCGCCGATGGCGCGGACGAGCAGCGCCGCGACCACCGAGGAATCGACGCCGCCGGAGAGCGCCAGCAGCACCTTGCCGTCGCCGACCTGCTCGCGCACCAGCTCGATCTGGTCGGCGATGAAGTTTTCCATGTTCCAGTTCTTTTCCGCGCCGCATTCGCCGAAAACAAACCGGTCAAGCACAGCGCGGCGCTCGGCCGCGTCGGCGGGGATGGGCGCCGAACCCTTGTGATCAAACGAGAGAATCGGCAGGCCGCTGGCATAGATCGCCTCCGACGCGTCGATGGCGACGCCGTTCACAAACCGGTTCGGCCCGCCGCCGAAGATAACGCCCTTGACGTTGGGCAGCGCCGCAAGCGCCTCCGCGGAGAGATCGTGCGGATGAATCTCGGTGTAGACGCCCATCGCTCTGATTTCCCGGGCCAGCGCGGCATTTTCCTTGCCGCCGAGCTCGACGATCAAAATCATATCCTGTTTCATCGGTTCTTCTCCTTATCAGACCAAAATTATCAGACAAAAATCACGCCCGGCGCCGGTTCGCACATGCGCGTGACCACGCCGCCGATCGCTCATGGGAACGCATCGGTGATCCGCCCGTCCCACAGCCCGTTTCCGGCCATCCGCAGCCACGCCGCGGTTCCGGCGGCTTTGAAACCGGTCTTTCGACTTTGAAGATATTATACCATATTCCGACAAAGATTCCAACGGAAATTTTCGCAGAAATTACCACGGTTATATCTGCATGCTCTGTGAAAAAATAACGCCAGCAGCACAAATTCCGGCAAATATCAAATGAAAGGTTCTATGGAGTATGCGTACAAAATTCAAACCGATCGCGCTGATTGCAGCGCTGTTTCTTTTCCTCTGTTCTCTCGCCCTCGCGCTTCCGGCCTCTGCCGACGACGCGGCCGGCATGATCAAACCCTTTGCCAAGCACGGCAGAACCGGCGCGCAGATCGTTTTCAGCGAGGAGGATTTTACCTCCAACCTGATCGGCAAGGGAAAACTGACGGGCATTCTTGTCACGTCGATCCCCACGCCGGACAGCGGCGCATTTCTGCTTGGCAGCGCCGCCGTCGCCGAGGGCTCGGTGATCCCGCGCGATATGTTCTCCTCTCTCGTCTTCGCGCCGTCGGGCGACGCGGCCATGTCCGTCGAGCTTCACTTTATTCCGCTCTTCTCAGCCGGCGGCGGCGAGGTCGCCGGGGAAAACTCGTGCGTCGCGGTTTATCTCGGAGAAGCGCGCAATTACGCGCCCTCTGCGGCCAATCTGACGCTCTCGACGTATAAAAACCTGCCCATTGAGATCTGGTTGTCGGCCTTTGACCACGAGGGCGACGCGCTGAGCTATACCGTCGTCTCCACGCCCGAACGCGGCGAGCTGACGGCCTCCGGCAACAAGCTGATCTACACCCCGCAGGCCAATAAAACCGGCAAGGTGAGCTTCACCTACTATGCGCAGGACGCGCTCGGCAACACCTCTGACCTCGCTACGGTCACCGTCAAGGTCGAAAAGCAGAAAAGCGACGTCTGCTACTCCGATTTAGAGGGCAGCACGCTTCAATATGCCGCGGTCTACCTGGCTGAAAAAGGCGTTTATCTCGGCCGCACGGTCGGACAGGACATGATCTTCGAGGCCGGCGAAACGCTGACGCGCGGCGAGTTCATCGCGCTCGCCTCCTCTGCGCTCTCGCTCTCCCTCGACTCGCCGGTCAGCGCGGTGCTGACGGAGACCTGCGGCTGGCAGGGTGCGTATATCGCCGCGGCGCTGGACAACGCGATCATCAGCTCGGCGCGTTACAGCGACGAAATCACCTCCGCTGAGGCAGCGGCGATCGTCTCACGGCTGATCGACGCCGACGTATCCGTCGCCTCCTCTGAATCGCTGACCCCGGCGTGGGCCGCTGACGACGCGCTCTCCCTGCGCGCGCTCGGTATCCTCACGGATACGGCGCGGCTCAGCGAGACGATGACGCGCGGCGAAGCCGCAGAGCTCCTGGCGCGGGCGAGCGCGGTCGTCAGCGGCAACCGCCTCGGCTGGGCCATCTACGGCGAATAAGCTCCCGCATTGCCTGCCGCCGGCTCAGCCTTCGCAATGGACGGCCGGCTCCGCGGATCCGATCACCGATTTTTTTTACAGCGCCGTCTGCCCGCGCGGCAGGCGGCGGTACATAAAATTCACAGGTTTTCTCTTTTTATTATGCGCAAAACATGGTATAATATATTGATCTATAACCGTATGACAGCAGCGGAGACCGCTTAGGCGGAGCGACCGCGCGCGACAAAGCGGGCGAACGGCTGCTTTCAGCGCCGCGGCAGGGAAAGAAAAGCGCGTTCATCCGGCCTCTTGCGCATCGGCCGGCGCCGGAGAATCTCTCTGCGGATTGAGGAAGGGATTCAGCTTGGAAAAGAAATACATCGTCATCGACGGAAACAGCATTATCAACCGCGCCTTTTACGGGATCCGGCTTCTCTCCGCGTCCGACGGCGTTTATACCAACGCTTTGCTCGGCTTTTTGAATATTTACAGCCGGCTGATTGCCGACGAACAGCCCGACGGCGTCTGCGTCTGCTTTGATTTAAAAGAACCGACCTTCCGCCACAAGGCCTTCCCCGGCTACAAGGCGCAGCGGCGCGCCATGCCCGAAGAGCTGGCCATGCAGATTCCGCTGCTGAAAGAACTCCTCGACGCCATGCGTGTTCCGCGCTTGGAGCTGCCGGGCTACGAGGCCGACGACCTGCTCGGGACGCTGTCGCGCCGGATTGCCGAGGCAAACGACGTCTGCCTCCTCGTCACAGGCGACCGCGACAGCTTCCAGCTCATCCGCGACGGCGTCACGCTCCGCTACATTTCTACGCGGACGGGGAAATCGGACGCCGTGCTCTACGACACGCTGAAAATCCAGCTCGATTTCGGCATCGACCCGCTGCAATTCATCGAGGTCAAAGCGCTTATGGGCGACGCTTCCGACAACATCCCCGGCGTCAAGGGAATCGGCGAAAAGACGGCGTTTGAGTTGATCCGCCGCTTTTCCACGCTGGACGGCGTCTATGAAAACTTGAACAGCCCCGACGTCAAACCCGCCGTGCGCGCCAAGCTGGAAGCCGGACGGGACAGCGCCTATATGAGCCGGATGCTCGCGGAAATCGACTGCGACGCGCCGATCGGAATTTCCTTAGACGCGCTCAGCGTTCAGCCTTATCATAACGACGCGCTCTATGCGCTGCTGTCGCGGCTGGAGCTGCGCAGCGTCATCGCCAAGCTCGGCCTCAAAACGCCGAAATACCCGCAGGAAAGCGCGGGCGTTTCCGCCTTTTCTCCGCGGGAGCCGCAGACGTTTACCGACGCCGGCGCGCTTATCCAGACGCTCAGCGCCGGCGCAGACACGGCCGCCGCTTTCGACGCCGATTTTCTCCGCGTCGCCCTCTCGCAGGAGCAGGGCGTCTATCTGCTCGACCTGTCCGCGCTGCCGGAGGACGCGCGCGGCGCGGCTCTGCAAACGCTCTTTTCCAACGCCGCCGGGCTCGTCTGTCATGATACGAAGCGCGTCTATCACGACTGCCTGTCCCGCGGGCTGACGCCGCCCGCGTTCGCATTCGACACGCTTCTGGCCGCTTATCTGCTCAGCCTGCCGCTCGATCTGTCCGCGCTGGCGCAGCGCTTTTTCAGCGTTGCGCCCGACAGCGGCGAAAGCACGGAGGAGCGCCAGCTCGATCTCTTCGCCGACGCCAGTCAGGCCGTTGCGGAACTATCCGCGCGCAGCGAGCTGCTGCTGCGGCTGGCGCCGCTGCTGCGTGAAAAAATCAGGGAAAACGATTTAAACGACCTGCTGTACGACGTAGAAATGCCGCTCTCCGAAGTCATCGCCAACATGGAGCACGACGGTTTTCGCATTGACTCCGGCGCGCTCGCCGCCTTCGGCCGCGCGCTCGACACGCGGATCGCCGAGCTGGAAAAGGGGATCCATCTCCTCGCCGGCGAGCCGTTCAATATCCTTTCGCCCAAGCAGCTCGGCGTGATTCTGTTTGAAAAGCTCGGCCTGCCGGCGCGGAAGAAAACCAAAACGGGCTATTCGACCAACGTCGATTCGCTTCGCCCCCTCATGCCGTATCACGAAATCATCGGGCTGATTCTGGAATACCGCGCCCTGACAAAGCTGAAATCCACTTATGTGGAAGGGCTTTTGAAGCTCGTCCAGCCGGACGGGCGCATCCGCTCTACCTTCGATCAGACCGGGACGGTCACGGGGCGGCTCAGCTCGTCGGAGCCCAATCTTCAAAATATCCCCGTTCGCCAGGAGCCCGGCAGCCGCCTGCGCGAGATGTTTATCGCGCGGGACGGCGCGCTGCTCGTCGACGCGGACTATTCGCAGATCGAGCTGCGGATTCTCGCCCACATCGCCGACGACCGGATCATGCTCGAAGCGTTTGAAAACGGCGAGGACATCCATACCATCACCGCCTCGCAGGTATACGACGTGCCTCCCGAGCAGATTACGCCCAAGCAGCGGACAAGCGCCAAGGCCGTCAATTTCGGCATCGTCTACGGCATTTCCGACTTCTCGCTCTCCGAGGATATCGGGACGACCCGCAAAGAGGCGCACGAGCTGATCGAAAAATATCTCTCCAAATACGCGGGCGTCAAACGCTATATGGAACGCGTGGTGACGGAGGCGCGCGAAAACGGCTACGTCGCCACGCTTGACCACCGGCGTCGCTATCTGCCCGATATCAAATCCTCCAATTTCAACATCCGTTCCGCCGCCGAGCGCGTCGCGCTGAACACGCCGATTCAGGGAACCGCCGCCGACGTGATCAAGCGCGCGATGGTGCTGGTCTTCCGCCGTCTGCGGCGCGAGGGCTTTGCCGCGCGGCTGATTTTACAGGTACACGACGAGCTGATCGTCGAAGCGCCCGCAGCAGAGGCCGAACAGGTCGCGCGGCTGCTCTCGGAGGAAATGGAGAATGCCGCCCACCTCAACGTCCGCCTCGCGGCGGACAGCGGGATCGGGTTCAGCTGGGCCGACACAAAGAGCTGATTGTCCCGCGGCGCTCTTCTCCCGCTTTCGTCCGGCGCGGCGGCGGCGTTCTTTTTCCGCCGGCGCGCTTTGCGGGCCTGTCGGTCTTCCGGCGCTGGCTCCGCTTTTCCGTAAACCCTGCCGAGCCGCCTATGAGCGCCGGCCGGCGGCGCCAATAGAGAGATCACAGTTCCAACAGAGAGATCACAGTTAAAGAAGGAATCCGCATGAAACTCTTATTCGTCTGTACAGGCAACACCTGCCGCAGCCCGATGGCCGAGGCGTTCTTTCGCAAAGCGGCCGCCGAGCGCGGCGTCGGCGAACGCTTTTGCGCGCGCTCGTGCGGCCTTGCGGCCTCCGCCGGAGCGCCCGCCAGCGTCCACGCCGCGGAAGCCGCGGCCGAGCTGGGCGCCGACCTTTCAGAGCATCGCTCCCGCATGGCCACGCCGGAGCTCCTCGCCGGCGCGGACGCGATTTACTGCATGTCCCCCGCCCACCGCGCCGCGATCGTCTCCGCGCTGCCGCAGCTGAGCGGGCGCGTGTTCGTGCTCGATCCTCCCGTCCCCGATCCGTTCGGCGGCGATCTGGCGGCGTACCGCGCCACGGCGCGGGCGCTGAACGCGGAGGTCAACGGCCTGCTCGACGCGCTCTGCGGAGCGGACGGTTTTCCGGCCCGCGCTCCAAGCGCTCCGCCTGCGGCGGCAAAGCCGCCGCAAACAAATTTGGAAACAGAGGGTGAAACGGATGAATAACGGCGAGCCGGTGCTGCTGCCGATGACCATGTACCACGTCGGCGACGTTTCCGCGCTGGAAAACGCCTGCTTTTCCGACCCGTGGAGCTATGATATGCTGGCCGGCGAGCTGAACAACCCGCTCGCCCACTACTTCGTTCTTCTCGCGGACGGCGTCTGCGCCGGCTACGGCGGCGGGCTGCTGGTCTGCGACGAATTTGAAATCACGACCATCGCCGTCGCCGAACGCTTTCGCCGCCGCGGGTTCGGCGCGCGGCTTCTCTCCCAGCTGCTCGAAAGCGCCCGCGCGCTCGGAGCGCTGACGGTCCACCTCGAAGTGCGCGCCTCCAACGAAGCGGCACAGGCGCTCTACCGGCGTTTCGGCTTCCGCCGCACCGGGCGGCGACGCGGCTATTACGCCTGCCCGCCCGAGGACGCTGTGCTGATGAGCCTAAACCTTACGGAGCCTGAGAGCGAATGATCAGGAGAGGCCGGACGGCTGTGCTTTACGCTTTCCGTGCGTTCCCGTTTTTGCGGGGAAGGCCGGCGGCGGGACTTGATTCGGGCCTGACCGGCGCAACAATCGCGGCCGCGGCCGATGTTCCTACGCATGGCGCAAAGCCGGCGGCGCGGAAACCGGCTCCAATTCCGACGAAAGGAAGCCTTTGCCTGGCAAGGGCGTCGTACGAACTATGAAAATCCTCTCCATCGAAACCTCCTGCGACGAAACAGCCGCGGCGCTGACCGAAAACGGCCGGACCGTTCTCGCCGAGACGGTCTATTCCCAGATTCAGATGCACGCCGAATACGGCGGAGTCGTGCCTGAGCTCGCCTCGCGGCGGCACATCGAGACCATCTCTCAGACCGTCGAGCATACGCTGGCCGACTCCGGCCTCAGCCGCGGCGACATCGACGCGGTCGCGGTGACGGCCGCGCCCGGCCTGATCGGCGCTCTGCTCACCGGCGTCAGCTTTGCCAAGGCCGCAAGCTTCGCGCTCGGCGTGCCGCTGATCCCCGTCCATCACATCCGCGGACATATCGCCGCCAATTACATCGCGTTTCCCGAGCTCGTCCCTCCGTTTGTCTGTCTCGTGGCCTCCGGCGGCCATACGCTGTTCGCAGACGTCAGGGATTACAGCGACATCGAGATCCTCGGCTCCACGCGCGACGACGCGGCGGGCGAGGCCTTCGACAAGGTGGCGCGCATCCTCGGCTATCCCTATCCCGGCGGCAAGGAGCTGGACGCGCTGGCGCGAACCGCCGACACCTGCGGCGACTTTCGTCTGCCGCGCCCCTCGTTTGCCGACGCGCCGCTCGACTGCTCCTTTTCCGGCCTGAAAACGGCGGTCATCAACCTTGTTCACACCTGTGAAGCGCGCGGAGAGGCCTTTGACCGCGCGGCGCTGGCGCGCGCCGTCTCGGAGCGCGTCGCCGGACTGCTGACCGACCGGCTGCTGCTCGCCGCGTCTCTGCGCGGCCGGAAAACCATTGCGCTCTGCGGCGGCGTCGCGGCCAACTCGTTTCTCCGAGAGGCGGTGCGGCGGCGCGGCGGCGAGCGCGGCCTGAACGTCCGCATCCCTCCGGCGCGGCTCTGCGGCGACAACGCAGCTATGATCGGCTGCGCCGCCTTCTACGCCTTTCAAAGCGGCGAAACCGCGGGGCTGGATCTGAACGCCTGTGCGACCATGCCGGTTTCCGACGCCTTCTGAAATCCCTGATATTACCATAAGTAATCTCCGTTTTTTGTCGTTTTGAGGCTGCCCGCCGTGTTTTTTCTGTTTTGCCGCCCGCCGAAGGGCGGACGGCGAGAAGCGCCGCCAAAAAGCGGCGTCCGACAGAAGCGGCTGCGGTCGAAACAATCCACGCAAATCCACTTTCGCGCCTTGTCCATTCCGCGTTTTTTTGCTGTTTTTCTTAGGCGCGCGGTCGATTTCCTAATGTGGAAAACTATGTGGATATCATGGATAACTATATGTAATTGCCTTACAGGCGTCCGCTTGACAATCCGCGCAAATCCATGTAAAATATATATAGTGCTGATTTTTAGCCCATTTATCGCCGATCCCTGTCTGAAAAGTATACGGAGGAATTGAAAATATGACACAGGCTGCCCAAAACCAATTTGAAAAGATCATCCAGTCCCAGCTCGCGCGCGTCGAGCGCATGAAAAACGAGGGCGATTTCGTCGACTACGCGGCGCTGTCCCCCATTGTCGTCGGCGTCTGCGGCGGCGACGGCATCGGTCCGGCCATCACCGCGCAGGGCGAGCGCGTGCTCCGCTTCCTGCTGGCCGACGAAGTCCGGAGCGGCAAGGTCGAATTCCGTTCAATCGGCGGCCTGACGATTGAAAACCGCGCCGCCTGCGGCAAGGCGATCCCCGACGACGTTCTGGACGAGTTGAAAAAATGCCACGTCATTTTAAAAGGGCCGACGACGACGCCGAAGGCCGGCGACCCGTGGCCCAATATCGAGAGCGCAAACGTCGCCATGCGCAAGGCGCTCGACCTGTTCGCCAACGTCCGCCCCGTCAAAATCCCCTCGAAAAAGATCGACTGGGTGTTCTTCCGCGAGAATACCGAGGGCTCCTACGCGGTCGGCAGCCAAGGCGTCCACGTCACCGACGATCTGGCCGTTGATTTCTGTGTCACGACGACGCAGGGCACGGAGCGTCTGATCCGCCTCGCCTTTGAATACGCCGTCAAGACCGGCCGCACGCGCGTGGACGCGGTGACCAAGGCCAACATCATCAAGACGACCGACGGCAAGTTCCTGGATATTTTTGAGCAGATCGCCAAGGAATACCCGAATATCACGCATGACAACTGGTTTGTCGACATCATGAGCGCCAAACTCATCGATGAAAAGCGCCGCTCCGATTTCAGCGTCATTGTTTTGCCGAACCTCTACGGCGACATTCTCACCGACGAGGCCGCCGAGATTCAGGGCGGCGTGGGCACGGCGGGCAGCGCCAACATCGGCAAGAAATACGCGATGTTCGAGGCGATTCACGGTTCGGCGCCGCGCATGGTCGAGCAGGGCCGCGCGCAGTACGCCGATCCCTCGTCGGTGCTCCGCGCCTGCGTGCTGCTCCTTGAACACATCGGCTACGCCGATAAAGCCAACGTCCTCGCCGGCGCTCTGGACGTCTGTTCCGGCGAAAATGCGGCCATGAAGATCACCGGCCGCGACACCGGCGCGACCGGCGCGGAATTCGCCGATTATGTGATGGAGACGATGTCGCGCTGACCCCTGTGCGGACGGCGTTCGTTTCGGGAAACTCCGCGCATGTCTCTCCGGCGCGTCCCGCTGCCGCCGAAACCTTTCCGCGCGGCGGAGCTGCGGCGCCTTTCAGGCTGTTTTTCCCGTTTTTTTCTACGTTTGCCGGACGCCCTTTTTCATCCGCATAAAGTCCCTTTCTCTACGTTTTCCGCTTACGGCTGTCAAGCCCCACAAAAGGAGTTGCTTCAAACATGAGCAGACACGGTTTCATTTCCATGGCGGTGATTCGCCGGTTGCCGAGATACTACCGCTATCTCCATGAGATGTATCTGAGCGGTATCAAGCAGATCTCCTCCCGCGAGCTGGCCGACTGCATGGAGCTGACCGCCTCTCAGGTGCGGCAGGATTTTAACTGTTTCGGCGACTTCGGCCAACAGGGCTGCGGCTATGACGTCGAGCATCTGCACCGGGAAATCACGAAAATCCTCGGCTTCGATCAGAACTACGGCCTGATTATGATCGGCGTCGGCCGCATCGGCGGTTCGCTCTTGGAAAATTTTGACTTCGAAAAGCGCGGTTTTCGCCTCATCGCCGCCTTTGACAGCGATCCGGCGGTCGTCGGGCAAACCGTCGGCGGCGTCACGGTAAGCGATGTGTCGGAGATCGAGCAGGTCATGAGCGGCCTGCCCAAACCGGATATCGGCATTCTCACCGTGCCGACGGAGGCCGCCGCCGCCGGCGCGGAGCTGCTGAAAAAATGCGGGGTCAAGGCGATCTGGAATTTTACAAAGGGCGACCTCGCCCGTTTTGAGGCGAGTACGCTGATCCAAAACGTCCATCTTTCCGACTCGCTGACGACGCTTTGCTACCGTCTGACCGATCTGGAAAACAAAATTTACGACGCGCGTTAGTTTTTCTGTGCGCGCCGCGGCGCTTCTCCTGGAGGAACATTGACCATGTTTATGAAACGACTGACCCTTGCGCTCTTGGCTCTTGCGCTCCTTTTTTCCTGCGCCGCCTGCGGCGAAAACGGCGACCCTTCCGCGACGACGCCGGGGCAGCCGGAAGAGGCGCAGACTTACACGGCTGTTCTCGTCGATAACCGCACGGGGACTCCTGCGACCGCCTATTACGGGTACGAGGGCGACACGACGCCGGCCGCCATTCTCACCGCTCTGGCCGCGCAGCTCGGCGTCGAATTCGATCTGCTCAGCGCCGAGGTCACTCCGTCGGAGGCGCGGGTCGTTTTCGGCAGCGCTTCGGCGCTCGCCGAAAGCGAATCGGAAGAGGCGCTGCGCGGTCTGCTCGACAGCGTATACCTGACCATTCGCCAGAATTACGGCCGCGACAAAGCGCTGTTTGTAACGGTCGGAGACGGCGCCGGACAGTTCGGCATCGACCTTTCCGGTCAAACCGCCTATCAGCCGGACGAGCCGACGCTGCCTGAACCCGAAGAGGGCGAGCTGTCCGCCGAGGACGCCAAGGTGTACGCGATCAACCTCACCTACGGCATTCTGGGCGAAGCGACCATTGAACTGGAAGCGCAGCTCAACGACGTTATCGTCATCGGCGACGAGCATTATTACGACGTTTCCGTTTCCAGCGCCGCCGACCCCGGCAGCATTATGCGCCGCTTCGCCATCTCCTTTGACGGATTGTCGGCCTATCTTTACAACGCCGAAAACGATATGTTTGAACGGTATTGAGCGCGGCCAGATATCTCCGCGCCTGAAACCGGAACGGAGATGGAGCCGTGCCCGAAACATGGGCACGGCAAATTCCATTTAGGGGCTCATTCATTGAATCAGGGGGTGGTCGTGTGCGCGGAACAAAATTATGTCTTGGCGTCAGCGAGCAATTCGCGCTTCCGGTCGAGGAGCAGATTCGGCTCTTTCAGCGGCGCGGTTTCGACGGTTTTTTTACCATGTGGCACGAGGCTGCCGATATCGCCGCCTATAAAAAAGCTGCCAGAGAAACCGGCATGCTTTATCAGTCCCTGCACGCGCCTTTCAGCCGTGCGGCGGATTTCTGGAAAGAAGATCAGGCGGCCTCGGCGGCGGCGGTAACGGAATTAAAGCACTGTCTGGCCGCCTGCGCCTCCAACGAAATTCCGCTGATGGTGGCGCACGCTTTTATCGGCTTCGAGGATCACCAGCCGACCGACGCCGGCGTTCACCGTTTCGGCGAGGTCGTCGTCGAGGCGGAGCGTCTGGGCGTAAAAATCGCATTTGAAAACACCGAGGGCGAGGAATACCTGGCAGCTCTGATGAGCGCATTTCACGGTTGCAGGCACGTCGGCTTTTGCTGGGACACAGGGCATGAGCAGTGCTATAACCGAGGCCGAAATCTGATGAGCCTTTACGGCGAAAAAATCCTCTCCACGCATCTCAACGACAACCTCGGCATCCGCGATTTTCACGGGGAGCGGATTTTCTGGACCGACGATCTGCATCTGCTGCCCTTTGACGGAATCTGCGACTGGCACGCCATCGCCGCCGAGCTGGCAAAATACCATTTTACCGACACGCTGACCTTTGAGCTTTGTGTCCGCAGTAAGCCAAACCGCTTTGAAAACGACGCTTATGGCAAAATGCCTGTCGAAGAATTTCTCACCGAGGCCTTGAAGCGGGCCTGCCGGGTAGCGTCTCTGGCGCAGCGCGCCGCCGCGTCGTTCTAAGCCGTCCGGCAGCGCCGTCAGACGATTTTCCGATTCTGCGCCCTCTCAACGGCGCTGCGCGAGGTTTGCTCTTTCTATTCGTGTGATTCGTTTTCGTCCAGATCTCTTTGTATGACATGCACTTTCATTCTGCTGTTTCGTTGATTGCCCTTTTAAATTCAAGGTTATGTTTGCTCAAATGCCTATTTAAGGCATGTTTATAAAATATCACGCCAAAAGAGAACGGGTGGGTGAGGAGAGAGTAAGAATATGAGTGAAATTCAGAAGTTAGAAATTTTTTATGTGCGCCACGCGCAGCCCGATGTTGGAAACGATGAGGGCCGCGGACACAATGACTACTGCTTATCAGAGCTGGGCTTCAAACAGGCCGAGTTATTGGGGGAACGTTTAAAGGATTACGAGTTTGATGCAGTGTTTTCAAGCCCGTTGCTTCGTTGCGTGTGCACGGCAGCTTGTGCGGTTTCCAGGATGAAAGAGCGTCCCACCATTGAGTTGCTGCCCGAAATGATTGAGAAGGGAACTTCTGTGGGGTATGTCGGTCAATCGTTGAACGACCTGTCCCGCTATTATGATAAACTGACATATTGCCCGGATATCGTGTGGGGCGAATCCGACCGATGTTTTGACAGCTTGGGGGAACAAGCTGCACTGGACAGATGTTGGGCCATCCATCTATATCTACGGAAGCGCTTTGGTTTCGGCAAACGCATCCTCATAATTGCCCACGGCTCTATCGGAAACAGTTTTTTACACTCCGGCGTCGGCATTTTAAAAGAGGAAGACGATCAGTTTTGCAACACGATTTCCCATACATCCGTCAGCAAGTACAAATACACGTCAGACGGCCGGGAGCGTATTTCATTTGTCAATGATATTTCCCATTTAAGACCTTTGATGCCTCATTACGA
>QAMX01000059.1 GCA_003149835.1 Clostridiales bacterium | reverse complement strand
GAGGATTGCGTGATCGTTGGCCGCGGCGCAGATGTGACGCTTGCAGAATACAATCCGTTCAAGCTGTTTGTCTATGCGGATATGCCCTCTAAAATTGAGCGCTGCAAAGAGAGAGCGGATATCAACGAGCGGCTTTCCGACAAGGAAATCGAAAGACGCGCAAAGGAGATTGACAAAGCAAGGGCGTATTATCACGATGTGGACGCAGAATTCAAATGGGGGCGTAAAGAAGCGTATCATCTCTGCGTGAACACAACGGGCGTAGAAATCAAGGATATGATTCCTTCCATCGCAGCCTACGCCGCAAAGTGGTTTGTCAAAAAAGGCAGATAATGGAACAGCACCCCAAAAGTCGGACGAAAAGACCGACTTTTGGGGTGCTGTGATTGCGGGGAAGCTGTACAGGCCGCATGGCGCAAAAAGCCTGCCGAGCCGGAAGGCAGAAAGGCTTTGATGGCGGTTCCCGCCTGAAAGCGTTGCCATAGGGGAAAAGGCGCGGCGAAGACGGCGCTCAGTCGCCCTGAATCGCCGCCCAGATCGCTTCGGCTTCCGCAGCGGTTTCGGCCGGGCCGAAGAACACGGTCATGCCGCTTCCATCGGCTGCGGGGACATCGGTACAGGCGAGCTGAAAGCGGCGGAACGATTCGCCGGAAATCTCGCTGAGGATGAGCTCATGCTCGATCTGAAACGGAAACGTGCCGCCCGGCTCAGAGAGCAGGCTGAACGGATAAAGCCGGTTCCCCGAAAATTTCTGCCCGAGCCCCTCAAAGAAGCCGGTATCGGAGCCGTAAATTTTCAGCGTTCCGTCCGGCCGCTCATAGCCGCCGCGGCTGTAATAGGTCTGGCCGGAAAGGCTGGCCCGGCCGGTGAGGCGGTTGGGGCTGAACAGCCGGCGGCGCCAGACCACGTCCAGGCTGAGCTCCGCCGTCTCGCCCGACAGCGAGCAGACGGGCACTGTCAGACAGACCTCCTTGGGCGTATAGAAACAGACAAAAAAGACCGTCAGGGCGGCGGCGGCCGCCGCCGCGAGCAGAAGCTTCCAACGATGTTTCAAGCGGCATCCTCCCAACACACTCAAATCGCGGAGCGCCGGACCGCCGGCCATGGACCGTTCAAACGGCCGCTTCCGCATTTGTCCCCGCGCTGTTACATCCGCAGAGCGGGAGAATGAACAGGGAAAATAGAGTAAGAAATCGTTTCATGGCCTGCCCTCCCGTCTGTTTGTCGGAAACATCATACAACAAATCAATAGAAAAGTCAATATTATAACGAAATATTTTTTTTATTTATAAACATATAGCCCGGCGCTAAAAAAGCGGACGGCCGGTCGGCCGTCCGCTGGTCTGATGGTTTTAGAAGAGGGAGTTTGGCTGCGCTGGCGCGGCAGCGTCATGCATCGAAAGTTATGCGCCCGCCGGAAAAACGTGCTTTTCCAACAGCTCGCCGCCGGTGTCGCAGCAGCTACGCGCCTCGCTCAGAAGGCTGCGATAAAACGCGGCGGCAGCAGCCTGTCGCTCGGCTGCAAGCGCCGCGCCGCGGCGGGTGTAAAACTTTGTATACAGTTTTTCGAGCTTAAACTTGTATTCGCGGAAAAAGGAGGGGCGCGCGTCTCCTGCGCCGTCGGAAATCCGGCCGTCCGGCCGCAGCGTATAGAGCGGGTCGCCGGCCTGTCCCTGATAAAAGAGCGTGCGGGCGATACCGGTCGCGCCGGTCACGTCGAGCTTGTCGGCGTCAAAAAGGATTTTCGCCTCGACACTCTGCGGCGGGCTGTCGGAGCGGAAGCGGTGCGCGCGGATGCAGTCTGCGACGGCGCCGGCAAAAGGCTCTGCAAAGCCGTTTTCAAGCAGGTAATGCCGCGCCTTTTCCGCGCCGACGGCGGCATGGCACAGCCGCGGATTCCGAAACTGCTCCTGCCGCCCGATGTCGTGCAGCAGGCAGGCGGCTGTCAGGACATCAAAATCGACCGGCTCCGGCTCGTGCGCCGCGATATCCAGCGCGGCGTAAAGCACACGGCGCACATGCTCGCAGTCGTGCGCGCTGTCGCCCATGCAGTCTCGCATATAGTCCTCGATACGGCGGTAGGTCTGCCGGTCCATCAGACGACTCCTCCTGTGAACGGATTTGGTGACAGCGCGGCGCGGGACAAATGCGCTATTGCTGATTTTCCCGGGGGGCGTTTCGGCACAATGCGGCCCTGCGCCTTTCGTGCGCCGGACGGACGTTCAAGGGAGGCGAACCTTCGCGTTCGCCGGCTTCTCTCTCCGCCCGTGCGCGGTCAATCCCTTTTACAGCACATGTTTGAGATACTGGCCGGTGAACGACGCCTCGCAGGCCGCGACCTCCTCGGGCGTGCCGCAGCAGACGACTTCGCCGCCGCCGTCGCCGCCCTCGGGGCCTAAGTCGATGATATAGTCGGCGGTCTTGATGACGTCTAAGTTGTGCTCGATGACGACGAGGGTGTTGCCGCCGTCGGCGAGGCGGTTCAGAACCTCGGTCAGCTTGTGGACGTCGGCGGCGTGAAGGCCGGTCGTCGGCTCGTCGAGGATGTAGAGCGTCCGGCCGGTGGCGCGCCGCGACAGCTCGGTGGCGAGCTTGACGCGCTGCGCCTCGCCGCCCGACAGCGTCGTCGACGACTGGCCGAGCTTGACGTAGCCGAGGCCGACCTCGGAGAGCGTTTCAAGCTTTCTGCGCAGGCGCGGCAGGTTTTCAAAGAACGGCAGCGCCTCGTCGACCGTCATTTCCAGCACGTCGTGGATGCTCTTGCCCTTGTAATGCACTTCCAGCGTCTCGCGGTTGTAGCGCCGCCCCTTGCAGACCTCGCAGGGGACGTAGACGTCGGGGAGAAAGTGCATCTCGATTTTCACGAGCCCGTCGCCGGCGCAGGCTTCGCAGCGGCCGCCGCGGATGTTGAACGAGAAGCGCCCCGGGCCGTAGCCGTGCGCGCGGGCGTCGGGCGTGGCGGCGAAGATGTCGCGGATATCGTTAAAGAGCCCCGTGTATGTGGCCGGGTTGGAGCGCGGCGTGCGCCCGATCGGCGACTGGTCGATTTCGATGACCTTGTCGAGGTGCTCGATGCCGGTCATGTCGTCGTGCTCTCCGGCGCGCGTGCGGGCGTTGTTGAGCTCGGCGGCAAGGCGCTTGTGGAGGATGCCGTTGACCAGGCTCGACTTGCCGGAGCCGGAGACGCCGGTCACGCAGATCAGTTTTCCGAGCGGGAAGGAGACGGTGATGTTTTTGAGGTTATGCTCCCGCGCGCCGGAAACCGTCAGCACCTTGCCGTTGCCGGGCCGGCGCGTTTCGGGCACGGGGATGCATTTTTTGTGCGAAAGGTACTGGCCGGTGACCGATTCCTCGCAGGCCATGATCTCCTCGGCCGTGCCGCAGGCGACGACGCGGCCGCCGTTGACGCCCGCGCCCGGGCCGATGTCGATGATGTGGTCGGCGGCGAGCATGGTCTCCTCGTCGTGCTCGACGACGATCAGGGTGTTGCCGATGTCGCGCAGGCGCTTCAGCGTGGCGATGAGCTTGGCGTTGTCGCGCTGGTGCAGGCCGATGCTCGGCTCGTCTAAGATGTACATGACGCCGACGAGCGCCGAGCCGATCTGCGTGGCGAGGCGGATGCGCTGGCTCTCGCCGCCGGAGAGCGAGCCCGCGCCGCGCGCCAGCGTCAGGTAGGAGAGGCCGACGTTGGAGAGAAAGCGGAGCCGGCTGCTGATCTCCTTGACGATGCGTTCCGCGATCATGGCCTCGGTTTCCGTCAGAGAGAGCTGTTCGATAAAGGCGATGGCGTCGTTGACCGGCAGCTTGGTGTAGTCGGCGATGTTCATGCCGCCGACGGTGACGGCGAGCACCTCGCGTTTTAAACGGTCGCCGTGACAGGCCGGGCAGGGGACGGGCGACATCAGCTCCTCGTAATACTCGCGCATGCCGTCGCTCTGCGTCTCGCGGTTGCGCCGCTCGATGCTGGGAATAACGCCCTCAAAGGCCGCGCGCCAGATGCCGCCGCCGTGCTCGGCGGGGCGGTGCAGCTCCAGCTTTTTGCCCTTGGTGCCGTATAGAAACAGGTCGAGCTGTTCTTTTTTCAGCTCGCACACGGGCGTGTCGAGCGAAACGCCGTAGGTTTCGGCGATGGCGTCGAAATACATTTTGGAGATGATATTCTTGTCGGAGTATTTCCAGCCGCCCGCGTCGATGGCGCCGTCGCGGATGGAGAGCTTCGGGTTGGAGACGATGCGCGCCGGATCGATGACGAGCCGCTCGCCCAGCCCGCTGCACTCCGGGCAGGCGCCGTAGGGGTTATTAAAGGAGAACATCCGCGGCGTCAGCTCTTCGATGGAGATGCCGCAGTCCTCGCAGGCGTAATTCTGCGAATAGAGCGTCTCCTCGCCGTTGACGACGCCGACAATGACGAGGCCGCCCGTCAGCGCCGAGGCGATCTCCACCGAATCGGTGAGGCGGCGGCGCACCTCGTCCTTGATAACGAGGCGGTCGACGACGATTTCAATGTTGTGCTTGACGTTTTTTTCGAGCTGGATCGTCTCGGAGAGATCATACATGCTGCCGTCGACGCGGACGCGGACATAGCCGCTCTTGCGCGCGTCGTCGAAGACCTTTTGATACTCGCCTTTGCGGCCGCGGATGACGGGCGCAAAGATCTGAATGCGCGTGCCCGTTTCGAGCGTCATGACCGAGTCGATGATCTGGTCGATGGTCTGCTGGGCGATGGGCTTGCCGCACTTCGGACAGTGCGGGTGGCCGACGCGCGCCCAGAGCAGGCGCAGATAGTCATAGATCTCCGTGACGGTGCCGACGGTCGAGCGCGGGTTGCGCGAGGTCGTCTTCTGGTCGATGGAGATCGCCGGCGACAGGCCCTCGATGGAGTCGAGGTCCGGCTTGTCCATCTGGCCCAGAAACTGGCGCGCATAGGAGGAGAGGCTCTCGACATAGCGGCGCTGCCCCTCGGCATAGACGGTGTCGAAGGCGAGGCTCGATTTTCCCGAGCCGCTGAGGCCGGTCATGACCACGAGCTTGTCGCGGGGGATGGTGACGTCGATGTTTTTGAGGTTGTGCTCGCGCGCGCCGCGGATGATGATGGCGTCGTTCATATTGCAGATAGCAGCCTTTCGGTAAATTTTTTGAGAGAGGGATTTGGCAGCCGGAGGAGGAGCGCAGCGGAAAAGCCTTGAAGAGGGAAAACCGCGGTCCGCCCTGAACGGCGGCTGCGGCGCAAAAGCCGGAAAACCGCCCGATACGCAGGAAAATCGCCGATCCTTCCGCTCATGCGGCAAACATTTCTCTGCGGCGGCCGTTCCGGACGCTGCGGCGTTTGCGGCGGCTTCCGCGTCAGCCGCCGCTCAGCTCGATGATGCGGTCGCGCAGCAGCGCGGCGTATTCGAATTCCATGGCCTTGGCCGCCTGCTTCATGTCGCGTTTGAGCTGTTCGATCAGCTCGGATTTTTCGGCGGCGGTCATATATTTCTCCGGCTTCTCCGCTTCCGCCTGGCTCTCCTGCGCCGGAGCGCCGATGTCGATGAGGTCGCGGATGCCTTTTTTGATGGTTTTGGGGACGATGTGGTGCTTTTCGTTGAAGGCGAGCTGCAACTTGCGGCGGCGCTCCGTCTCCCGAAGCGCGCCGGCCATCGAATCGGTGATCTTGTCGGCGTAGAGGATGACCTTGCCCTCGGCGTTGCGGGCGGCGCGGCCGATGATCTGAATCAGCGAGGTCTCGCTGCGCAGAAAGCCCTCCTTATCCGCGTCGAGCACGGCGACGAGCGAGACCTCGGGCAGGTCGAGCCCCTCTCGGAGCAGGTTGATGCCGACGAGCGCGTCGAATTTGCCGAGGCGCAGGTCGCGGAGCAGCTCGATGCGCTCCATGGTGTGCACGTCGTGGTGCATATAGCGGACGCGGATGCCCGCGTTTTCCATATATTTGGTCAGATCCTCGGCCATTTTTTTCGTCAGCGTCGTCACGAGGACGCGCTCGTTCTTCGCCGCACGCTCGTTGATTTCGCCGATCAGATCGTCGATCTGTCCCTCGACCGGCCGCACCTGCACCTCCGGGTCGACGAGGCCGGTGGGGCGGATAACCTGTTCGACGATCTGGCCCGAGCGGCTGCGCTCGAATTCGCCCGGCGTCGCCGAGACGTAGATGACCTGGTTCTGCTTGGCGGTGAATTCCTCAAACGTCAGCGGCCGGTTGTCGAGCGCGCTGGGCAGCCGGAACCCGTATTCGACGAGCGTCTCCTTGCGCGAGCGGTCGCCGGCGTACATGCCGCGCACCTGCGGCACCGAGACGTGCGACTCGTCGATGATCATCAGGTAGTCCTTGGGGAAATAGTCGAGCAGCGTGTAGGGCGCCGAGCCCGGGGCGCGGTTGGAGAAGATGCGCGAATAGTTTTCAACGCCGTTGCAGACGCCGATCTGCGCGAGCAGCTCGAGATCGTTCAGCGTCCGCTCGCGGATGCGCTGCGCCTCGATGAGCTTGCCGCGCTCCTCAAACCATTTGACGCGCTCCCACATCTCCGCTTCGATCTCTTTCAGGGCGCGCTGCTTCTTTTCGTCCGAGGTCGTGTGGTGCGAGGTCGGATAGATCATCACATGGTTCAGCTCGCGCAGGCGGTTGCCGGTGACGAAGTGAACCTCGCTGAGGCGCTCAACCTCGTCGCCGAACAGCTCGATGCGGATGACGGTCTCCTCGCTCCACGACGGGATGACCTCGATGGTGTCGCCGCGGACGCGGAACGTGCCGCGGATCAGGTTCATGTCGTTGCGCGTATACTGGATGTCGATGAGGCGCCGGATGATCTGGTCGCGCCCGATCTCCATGCCGGGGCGCAGCGAGACGACGAGCGAGGTATAATCCTCGGGGTCGCCGAGGCCGTAGATACACGAGACGCTGGCGACGATGATGACGTCGCGCCGCTCAAACAGCGCGCAGGTCGCCGAGTGGCGGAGCCGGTCGATCTCGTCGTTGCGCTCGGAGTTCTTTTCAATATACATATCATACTGCGGGAGATACGACTCCGGCTTATAATAGTCGAAGTAGGAGACGAAGTATTCGACCGCGTTGTTGGGAAAAAACTCGCGGAATTCCGAATAGAGCTGCGAGACGAGCGTCTTGTTGTGCGCGAGCACGAGCGTCGGCTTCTGTACGCGCTGAATGACCTGCGCCATCGTATACGTTTTGCCCGACCCGGTGACGCCGAGCAGCGTCTGCTCGGAAAGGCCGTTTTCAATCCCCTGTACGAGCGAGTCGATCGCCTCCGGCTGATCGCCGGCCGGGGAATACTCCGAAACAAGCTCGAATCTGTCCGTAAAAATCACCTCCGCGCCTGATGAAACCACAGCGCCGCGGCGCTGTGCGCCGGTTCAAAAATACCGCGGCGTGAGGCAAAACGCCTGCCGCCGCATCAACAGATATATTATAGCAGAACGTATGTATTAAGTCAAGCGGCGCGTGGATGGAATTTGCAGGAAAGGCGATGCCGACGGAGCGCAGGCGGCTGGATGGAGCTGTACAGAAGACAGAAAGTTCCGGCGCGGATGGGCATCCGCGCCGGAACTCAGAAAAATGCCTGCAAAACAGAAGCTCATTCAAACTCGTGCCACGGCTGACCCCAGTCGATGTAGGGATAACCGGTTCCCATGCCGCTGTATCGCCAGAGGCGGTTTTCATCAAGGGTGAATACAAAGTCATTTCCGGTGATGATCCAGCCCTCGTATTCGCCTTCGCCTTGCTCATAACCGCCTCCGGCCCAGCCAGACGATTCATACAGATGAATCGCGTACCTCACAGGGGCGATCAGCAACAGGGCGTTCTCTCCGGTCTCCGGTATCCGTTCCTGTGCCACCTGCGGCAGCATAAACGACAGCACCGCGGAGTCGCTGTAAGCAAACGGAGAATCCTCCGGCGTCAAATGCTCGAATGCGGCGAAGTAGGCCGCCACAAATTCGGCGACGAGCCGGCCGTCCTCCCCGGCTTCGAGCGGCAGCGTCTTTGTCCGCCATTCGTCGGCGAGCAACTGCCACGGATCGGCAAGGGTCGTCTCGGCAGAGACGGGGTCGCTCTCCGGCGCGGCGCTCGTCTGCTCCGCGGCCGTCGCGGGCGTTGAAACAGAGCCGCTCTGGGTGGATGTCGCGGGCGTTGAAGGGGAGGTTGTTTGTGCTGCCGCGCTGGACTCAGACGGCGGTGAGGAAACGGTTGGCGCGGGCGTCGTCGCGTCTGCCTCTCCGGGCGCACCGCAGCCCGTCAGCAGCAGCGCGCCCGACAAAATCAAACAGAAAAAGGTTCGTCTGCGCATATTGTTCACCCTCCTTCACCTGATCCTGATTGCATAGGTATAGGTATTCGCCGGCGTATTCGGGGAGCTCTGATAGGAAGCAACGCTTTCACGACAAGAGAATGGAACCAATTTGGGATATAACCATAATTATACTACATTTTTTATAAATTTAATTTTGTCGAAAAATGTCGAATATACAGAAAGCATATCCTATTTTTGCCTTGACCGCCGCCGGTCAGGCGACGGATACAAAGCGCACATTGTCTGGCAAAAACTTCCGCGCCGTTTTCTTTGACGGCGCGGAAAGCCTGTGCTACAATATAAGGCGGGAAACACGGCGGCTGACCGCCCGCCGGTGGGGTTTCACCAACAACCGGACACTGCTCCGGCAGCCGGACAAAGCGCCGCGCCGCCGCTATGCCGTTTTGATGCCGGAATGATGTATGATACATGCCGGAAGGAGGGATGAGGATGATCCGAATTCTTGTCGTCGAGGACGAAAAACCGATCGCCGAGCTGATCCGCCTCAGCCTGAAAAAGGCCGGCTACGCCTGCACCTGCGCGGGCGACGGGGCGGAGGCCGCCGACCTGCTGGAAACGAATGCCTATGACCTGGTGCTCCTCGACGTGATGCTCCCGCAAATCGACGGGTTTGAGCTGATGGAGTACATCCGCCCCACGGGCACGCCGGTCATTTTTATCACGGCGAAAGACTCCGTGGGCGACCGGGTCAAGGGCCTGCGCATGGGCGCGGAGGACTATATCGTCAAGCCCTTTGAGGTGCTCGAACTGCTGGCGCGCGTGGACGTGGTGCTGCGCCGGTACAGCAAGACCAGCGGCGTCATCGAGATCGGCGGGCTGACGATCGACACGCGGGCGATGATCGTGCGGCGCGGCGGAGAGATCGTCGCGCTGACGAAAAAGGAATACGACCTGCTGCTTCTGTTCGCGCGGAATCCGGGCATCGCGCTTTACCGCGAGACGATCTACGAGCGGGTGTGGAACGAGGAATTTCCATACGGCAGCAAGACGGTCGATCTGCATATCCAGCGGCTGAGAAAAAAAGTCGGCTGGGAGGACAGGCTGGTCGCGGTCAACAAGGTCGGCTACCGGCTGAGCGCCGGGGAGTGACGCGGCTGACAGGCTGAGAAATCGCCGTTGCCGGGAGGTTTTGCATGAGCTTTCGCCTCAAAATTACAGTCTGCATGGTCTGGCTGCTGGCGCTGATCTTCGGAATCGGCGGCGGCCTGATGATTTCGCTCTCTTTCCGGCGCTCGCTGGAGCATGAGATGAGCAGCGCCCGAAGCACCTTTCAGATGACGACCGAGACGCTGCGGCTGGTCAACGCCGTCGGCGAGTCCGAGAGCCTCGGCAAGATCACCGACACGCTGGCGGCCCTGCGCCGGCAAAACGCCTGGTCGTCGGTGCGACTGGCGGTGGACGGCGTCGCCGTCTACGGCGACGGGACGGCGGCCTCGGAAATGCTCGCGCTCGCCTCGGACACGGCGCATTACCGCGCCGCGGCGTTTACCGGCAACGACGGCAGGCGCTATCTGCAAATCGGCGGGCTGCTGACCGCGGACCGGGAGGTGCTGGCGCTCGACATCGCCTATGACATCACGCCCGTCTATGAGACGCGCGCGCAGCAGCTCGAGCTCTGCCGGAAGCTGTTTCTCATCCTGATCTCCGCGGGCGCGCTGCTGGCGTGGAGCGCAGCATGGCTGCTGACGCGGCCGCTGAGGGCGCTGTCGCGCGCTTCCAGAGAGCTGGCGCGCGGGAAGCTCGACTTCCGCGCGCGCGTGCGCACCAGAGACGAGGTGGGCGCGCTGGCGGCGGATTTCAACAATATGGCTGAAAAGCTCGAAGCGGGCGTCGCCGAGCTGGAACAGTCGGTCGAGCGTCAGGAGCGGTTTATGGGCAGCTTTGCGCATGAGATGAAAACGCCGATGACCTCGATCATCGGCTATGCGGATCTGCTCCGCGCCCAGGCGCTCGCGCCGGAGGAGCAGATGGACGCGGCCAACTATATTTTTTCGGAGGGCAAGCGCTTGGAGACGCTGTCTCTGAAACTGCTGGATCTGCTGGTGACCAAAAAACAGACCGCCGCGCTGACGGCTGTGGAGCCTGCGCAGATGATCGCCGCGCTGACGGCGCACCTGCGGCCGATTCTTGCGGAGCAGAATATCCGCCTGCAATGCCGCTGCGAGCCGGGATGGCGCCTGATGGAGCCGGATCTGGTCCGCTCGCTGCTGATGAACCTCATCGACAACGCGCGCAAGGCGATGGATGGCGGCGGCAATATCTGTATCGTCTCGGATATGCTGGAAGACGGCTGCCGCATCCGCGTGTTTGACAACGGGCGCGGTATGCCCGAAGAGGCGCTGGCGCATCTGACCGAGGCCTTTTACCGCGTGGACAAGTCCCGCTCCCGCGCGCAGGGCGGCGTCGGCCTCGGCCTGACGCTGTGCCATGAGATCGCGCGGCTGCATGGGGGCGAGATCACCTTTGAGAGCCGCGTCGGAAACGGCACCTGCGTCACGGTGACGCTGAAAGGAGGCGCGGCGTGAAGCTGCCTGAAAAATTGCCGGCGAAGCTGGGCGGCGTGCTGCTGTCCGCGCTGCTGCTCGCGGCGGCCGCCGCCGCGGGGCTGTATCTGCCGCGCGCCATGGCGGAATACGAGGACGCGCGCCAGCAGCATGAGCTCGGCGTCTATGAAATGAACGCCGTCAGCCTCGGCAATCACGCCGAGGACGATACCGGCGAACGCATGGAACGGATCCGCGAGGATTTTCGATATTCGTTCCCCCTGGAAAAGGGGCTGAATCTCGACGCGGCGGATGCGGCCGGATACGGCGAAAGCTTTCTCGCCGGCTTGCGGCAGGATAAAATTCTGCCGGACAGCGAAGTCGCACACTACGAGTATATCCCGCAGCTCAAAGCGCGGGAGGACGGGAGCACAATGATCGTATGGGAGACTCATACCGAAGCGGTTTCGCGCGCCGACGGCAGGTTCTATATGATCGACCTGACGATCGACGACACGACCGGCGCTGTGCTTTCGTTTTCCGGTTACTGTCAATTCGCCGGACTGGCCGGCTCCGATCAATGGAACGGCAGCGGCCCCTTACAGCTTTCGAAAGCCCTGGCGGAGCGGATACGGCAGCAGAACGGCTTTGCGGCCGCGCAGATATATGAAGAAGAGACAGAGCCCGCCTATGCGCCCCATTATTCGTATTATTTTTACAGATACCGCGTCTGCCTGACCGATCAGGCGGGCGAAAGCTATGAATTTCCGCTGACGGTTGAGCCGTATAATCTGACGTTCAATATCCTGTGATGCCGTTTTGATGCCGGAATTTTGCCTGAATGAAACGCCGCTCTTCTATACTGTTGACTGAACCTGTTCAGACAAGCGGATAGAAGGGCGGTTTTTTTATGGAGTTTAAACGGCGCGCCGTATATGTGCGGGCGCGCGTCCATCGCAGACGGCGCGTCCGCCGCCGCCGCCGTTTGCTGCTGCTGGGGATTTTGGTTCTGGTCGCCGCCGCGGCGACGCTGGCCGCCGCAGAACTCGCCGGAGAAAACGGGACGGAGCGCACCATGCCGGAGCGGATGCTTTCAGGTCTGACGCTTCCCGACACGGGCGCGGAGCTTGAATACGGCCGTTCCGGCATGGGACGCCCGCTGAACGCCTACCGCTTCGGCAGCGGCGAAAACACGCTTCTGCTGACCTTTGCCATTCACGGATATGAGGACAGCTTTGCGGCGGACGGCGCGGTATTGGTCTACACGGCGTATCAGCTCATGGCCGCGCTGGACCAGTCCGCCGCCCTGCTCGAAGCGTCGGACTGGACGGTCTACGTGCTGCCGTGCCTCAACCCCGACGGGCTTTACGACGGCCATACAAACGACGGCCCCGGCCGCTGTACGGTGGTTTCGCTGGACGCATCCGGCGCGGGCGTCGATATGAACCGCTGCTTTCCGGCCGGATGGAAAGCGATGACGGGGGCGCGGAATTTTAACGGCGGCGCGCCGCTCGCCTGCGTTGAGGCGGTCGCGCTGGCGCGGTTTGCGGAAGAGGTTCAGGGGACGGGCCGCAGCGTCTGCATCGACGCACACGGCTGGTATCAGCAGACGATCACCTCGGACGGAGCCGACGGATCGCTGTTTGCCCTGTTTCACAGCCGCTTTCCCGACAACACATGGGCCGATTGCAGAAACGGCGAGGGGTATTTTACCGCCTATACGGCCGAGCTGGGGTATGACTCCTGTCTGTTTGAATTTCCCGGAGACGTATACAGCTTTGAAGGTTTTTTGGAAAAGGGCTATGCGGAGCGGTTTACCGCCTGCGTGCTGGAACTGCTCGCCGGCGGGGCGCAAGGAGAAGAGCGGTGAGAAAGAACCGCCGTATGAAAGAACCCGGAGCGCCGCCGCTCCGGGCCGGCGGGCGAAACAATGAAAGGAGAAATCATTCGTGGAAGAGACGCAGAGAGACGCAAAAATCGACCGCGCAAAGGCGAAGAAAAGGCGGGAGGCGAGGCTTCTGCTGACCGCCGCCGCCGGATTGGCGCTTCTGGCCGCAGCGGTCTACGGCCTGCGGAGCATGGGGCGCGAGCGGCCGCAGCAGCCTGCGGCGCTGACGACCGCGCCGGTTGCCGGGGAGCAAGACAGCCCGGCCGCCGGAGAGACGGGCTGGCAGTACAGCGGCTGGAAATACGCCGTTGTGGGGCCGGAGGATCTGGCCAAAGGGGCGCTGATTCTCGTCGCTCCGTCCATACCGTACGACGCGGACAGCGCGCCGGAGCTGGTCCGCGTCTTCGATTATAAAAACTCCAGCTATTTTGTGCGCAGCACCGATCTGTATGCGGCGGAACGCATCATGGAGCCGCTGAACCGCCTGCTCGGCGACTTCGAGGCGGAGAGCGGCCTGCATACCGTCAACATCGTCGCAGGCTGGCGGTCGCAGGAGTATCAGGAAAAGCTCTATGATAAGGCTGTGCGGGAGCAAGGGGCGGAACACGCGGAGCGCTATGTGGCGCTGCCCGGTGAAAGCGAGCACCACACCGGCCTCGCCGTCGACTTCGCGCTGTATTTTGAGGATACCGGCCTCAGCGGCGACTTCGACGGAGAGGGCGCGTACGCATGGATCCGCGAAAACGCATGGCGCTACGGCTTTGTGCAGCGCTATCCGGCGGGCAAAGAGGCGATCACGGGGATTTCCAACGAGCCGTGGCACTTTCGCTACGTCGGGCTGCCGCACGCGCAGCTGATGACGGAAAAGGGCTTCTGCTTGGAGGAATATCTGGACTGGCTGAAAAGCTACCCGTTTGAGGGCGCGCATCTGTTCACAGAGTGCCTCGGCCAGAGCTATGAGATTTTCTACTGCGCCGGCGGCGACGTCTACGTTCCGCTGGACGGAGAGGCCGAGGTCTCCGGCAATAACCTCGACGGGTTTGTCGTCACCGTGCCGCGGCGGGAAGGGGAAACGCCGGAATAAAAACGCGCCTGCGCGCCGCC
>QAMX01000036.1 GCA_003149835.1 Clostridiales bacterium | reverse complement strand
TGCGAGCGGTCGCGCTTGACGAGGTTCAGCAGGTCATGGAGATACAGCTCCTTGGCGCGCGTGCTGTTTTCGGTACCCCATGCGGCGTACGGTTCGCTGTAAATCATCAGCCCCAGCTCGTCGCAGAAGTCGAGCTGTACCGGCAGGGAAGCGCCTGCGATAAAGCGCACCATATTGAAGCCGGACGCTTTGGCCATGACAAAGTCGCGCCGGCAGAGGTCGGGGTCGACAGGCAGCTGCTGCCCGATCGGAAAGCTGTTGCCGGTGTGCGAACAGCGCACAAAAATACGGCGGCCGTTTAAATAAAAATAGCCGTTTTTGCCGACCCTGAATTCGCGGAAACCGCAGCGGCGCGCAAAAGTGTGGATACAGCGTCCGCTGCGGACGAGCGCGGCGGTCACGGTATAGAGAAACGGGTCGTCGATGTCCCAATAGCGCGGATTCTGAACCGGCACAGAGAGAGAACAGACGGTCTCGCCGAGGGGAAAGGAAAAGGAATATTCTGATGACGCCACGGGATCGCCGGAGGCCTTTTCCGAGCAGAGAACGTCTAAACGGCAGGAGCAGGGCGACAGAGCGTTGACGACCGTCAGTTCGAGATCGATACAGCCTGTTTTCGTGTTGCCGTATACATACAGATCGGAGATCCGCATCTTCGGGACAACGCGGAGCGAGACCTCGCCGCTGAGGCCGAATACGTTGTAGCAGCTCCCGGGCATCAGCGTATTCGGAAGCTGGTTCCGGTGCGGGATTTGCGCGAAGGAATAACCGTCCACAGGCTGGGCATGGGGCTTTGAGACGCGGACGGAGAGCAGGTTTTCGCCGTCGGGGATCAGCATCTCCGTCACATCGAACTGAAACGGATCCTCGTTTCCGCGGTGCGTCCCTACGAGCGAGCCGTTGAGATAGACCTCGCAGAGAAAATCCGCCATGTCGAAGCGGAGCATGACAAGCTCGTCGCCAGAAACGCAGAGAGAGGGGGTGAAACGCTTCTCATACCATGCGACGCCGAAATAACCGGGGTAATACAGGTGCACATAACTTGGCACGGCCGCGTCCTTCGCGCCGGCCGGAAGGCCGTTTGCAAACCAGCGCTCCTGCCGGCCGGCGTTATCCTGGTCACACGCGAGCTTCCAACCGTTCGCCAAAACCATTTTCAAGGACCTTTCGACTTTCATGGCCGTTTCCTCCTTTGCGCCGGGGGTTACGGGTCAGCCGTACAAAACAGTCAATTTATCTATATTGTACATCATGCGCCGTAAAAAGTAAATCTTTTTCAGTCAATGCTTTTAAACTTTCTTTTGAAAAGCTGGCCGGCTCTGTTCAGAGGAAATTTTGCGTTTCCCTTGACAAATGCCTCCGTTCTGCTATAATAACGGCAGTATCGCCAATATCGACGCCTGACGGCGGGAGGTTTGAATCAGATGGAAAAACAGTATTTATCTTATGTCGAATCCAAAACCTCGGAAGGAAACGGGAAAATCGAAATCGGAGCGGGGAAGGACTTTCTCTACAAGCGCAAGGTCTCTCTCTACCGGGCGGAAAATGCGCTCCCCGCAGCGGCGGAATACACGATCTGTATTACATTTGCCGACAACGGCCGCGGTTACACGCATATCTCGCTGAACGGCAAGCCAGCCGACGCGATTGCCGGCTATACCTCCTGTGCGACCGGGAAACAGCGCACCTGTGCGGCGGTCGCCTCAATCGAAGGCGGCGTGCCGCAGACGTTGGAGGTCGGCATTGTCGATCTCTCCAATATCGAATCCGTCGCCGTCTTCGCCGGACGGGATGAAGAGGTGATCGCCCGCGCCAAGGCCGACCGCCCGCAGCCGGACGAGGTGCATCCGGCGTTTTCGCTCGACCGCCCCTTGCAGCTTGTCACAACGGTCGGCGACCATTCGTTCAGCTGCGCGCGCGAGGAGCTGCCGCAGACGCTGGAACGCATGGCGGACTGCGTGCCGTATGCGCGGAGCCTCGGCTTTAACGGCGTGGAGAGCTATGTCCGCTGGGACATGATCGAGTATGAAAAAGGCGTTTTTGATTGGAGCTATTACGACGCGGTCATCGCCTTTGCGGCGCGCTACGGCATGAAGTGGTTCCCGCTCGTGATCGGCGGCTCGGCCTACGCGCTGCCGGAGTGGTACCGCGAGCATACGCCGGGCTTCGAGGGCTTTGTCTGCTTGGAGCACGGCATGGAGAATAACATCCCGACGATTTTCAGCGAGCAGCAGACGCCGTTTGTCAAGCGCTATCTGCATGAGCTCGGAAAGCATTATAACGACGATCCGAACGTCTTCGGCGTCCGCCTCGGGCCGAGCGGCAACTACGGCGAGAGCCAGTATCCGGCCTCGGGCAACTGGGGCTATAAGCACCGGCCGGAGCACATGCACCTCGGCTGGTGGGCGGGCGACAAAAACGCGCCGGTCAAATTCGCCGCATGGTTAAAGAAAAAATACGGCGACATCGCCGCTCTCAGCGCGGCGTGGGAGGAATCCTATGCCTCGTTTGACGAGATCGGGACGTTCCTGCCCGCGTCGACCAATTCGCGCCGCAAGCGCAAGGATTTTGTGGACTGGTATATGTTCGAGATGACCGACTGGTGCAACCGCTGGGCGGTCTGGATGCGCGAGGAGCTGAAAAAGCCGGATATCTATCAGTCGGCAGGCGGCTGGGGCTTCTGCGAGGCAGGGACGGACTTTACCGATCAGACGCGCGGCATGGTGCCGGTAAACGGCGGCATCCGCGCCACGAACGAGGATGAGAGCTATGAGCTGAACTTTGCGATCACGCGGATGCTGTCGAGCGCGGCGCGCTTCTACGGCGTCAAGTTCGGCTCCGAGCCGGCCGGTTACGGCACGGCGCGCAGCGTTATTAACCGCCTCTTCAACATCATCGTCAACAACGGCGAGCACCTGTTCTATTATAACGGCAACTTCCTCTCCTGCGACGAGAGCGCGCCGCTCTGGGTGCAATATGCGCCGCTGCTCGACCAGCGCGCCGAGCCGCAGGTCGACGTGGCCGTGCTGTACCCCGATACGGAGTCGAAGCTGACCGATTCGTCAATCCGCTATCTCGACGGTTCGTCGTTCTTCTCGCAGGTGTTCCCGTTCCGCCGCAAGCTCGACTACGACTTCTGCGCCGAGCAGATGGTGCTCGACGGCGCGCTGGAAAAGAACGGCTATAAGGCGCTCGTTTTCCTCGCCAAGTCGCACGAGGGCGATTTTGTCGAGAGCGCCGTGCTCGATAAAATCGACGCATGGGTGCGCGCAGGCGGTACGGTGATCTACCCGATCCTCCACTCCAACGCGCACCGCGGCGTGCGGACGGTGGAAGGCGACGGCAGCGTCTTCGCGCGCTGGGCCGCCGGAGACACCGGCAAGGGAAAGGTCTATCTGATCAACACCATGCGCGAGCCGCTCGACGATTATATCGACGACGCGGCGGAGCTGCTCAAAACAGTCGGCGGCATGGACGGCCTCACGCTCGACATGCTGACGGCGCAGAAGCCCCGCGGCGTCTATATGTCGGCGCTCAAAACCGGCAAGCTGGTTCTTTACAACGACCGGATGGCGGTCTCGGAGATCACGCTCAGAGACGGCCGCGTGATCCGCATGGAGCCGGTTTCTATTCAAATCGTGCCGGGAACTCAAAATCAATAGAAACCACAGACCGTTTCGCCGCAGCGCATGATAAAAAAACGGGACGCCGCAGTTTTATTCTGCGGCGTCCCGTTTGACATGAAGAAAAGCGTTTCTTGGAGGAAAACGCGGAGAGATTACTGCTGGAAAACCTTGTCGAGTTCAGCCTGAACGACGCTCTGCCACGTCTCAGCGGCCTGCGCCGGAGTCAGGACCATCTCGTAGATATTGGAGAAGAAGCCTTGCTTGCGGGTGATCTGATACATTTCATCAGAGCACTTGGCGATGTTCATCATTGCGTTGGGCAGCGCGTAGTCAAACAGCATTTCAACGGACTCTTCGTCTCCGGCGAGATATTCAAGCTGCTGTTCCTTGTAGGCGTCAAAGTCGGTGACAGCCGCGCCGATGGCGTTGATGATCTTGGCGCTCTTTTCCCAATCCTGGTTGGAACCGAGGCAGACAAAGCTGTCGAGGTCAACCATGTTCATGATATAGCCCTCGGCATTCGGACCTTTCGGGAGCGGCAGGCAGCCGAGCTTGCCGTTGCCGGCCATCTCTCTGCATTCGTCGCCCGAAATATTGCCGCCATAGAGGCCGGCAAAGGCGGCGCCGCCCTGGTAAAACATCGTCCGACGGTCGCCGCGTCCGACGGTGTTGCCGTAGACGGGGATCTGAACGTCGTTTTGGGAAATGTCATACATAAATTGGAGGGCCGGCATGAGCTGCGGATCTTGGAGATTGGCCAGCCACTTGTCCTGCGCCTCGTCATAATAGATCATCTTAGCGCCGTTGGTCCAAACCTCGTTGCCGTCGGTATCGAGGGCGACGCCCCAGATATCGTTGACGCCGTCGCCGTCAGTGTCCTTGGCGACCTTGCGGGCGATTTCGAGGAACATGTCGTAATCCCATTCGCCGTCGCGGACAGCCTGGAACAGCGTCTCGGCCGGGTAACCGGCGTTTTCACACAGCTCTTTGTTGAAAGCATAGAAGTGGCCGAGCGCCGTGCTGACATGAACGCCGGTCATATCAAGCGCGTAAATATTGCCTTCGACCTCGCTCATCAGGGTGTAGACCTGATTGAAGTTGTTCTCGTTGTAAAGGTCAAGGCCGGCGTCGATCATGGAGTTGAGGGAGCGGATACCGCCCATCATTGCGAGAGGAATCCATGTACTCTGACGGCAGCAGATAAAGTCCTGCGATTTTACGCCGCCGACGGCGGCTGTCATCAGGGATTCTGCGCTGTTATCATAGCTGTCTGCGACAATGACACAATTGAGGTCGCTTTCGATCTGCGCGTAGATGTCCATCAGTTCACCATACAGTGCGGTGTCAGCGTTGCCGTTGGCAGCTTCGTTTGTAGCGAGGCCGCTGCGATGAGTAGTGTTCAGGACGAATTCATAGCCTTCAAGATCGATTTTGTTCGGGGCTGCTGTCGTTTCATTTCCAGAGGAATCTGAAACGGGATCAGATGCATCGGAGCTAACAGGGGAAGGAGTGGTGGCTTCTGTGACATCTGGTTCGCTGCCGTTCGAGCAGCCGGCCAAAACCGC
>QAMX01000021.1 GCA_003149835.1 Clostridiales bacterium | reverse complement strand
TCTGGATCTTCGGCGGCGACGGCTGGGCCTATGATATCGGCTTCGGCGGCCTTGACCACGTCATCGCCTCCGGCGAGGACGTCAACATCATGGTCTTCGATACCGAGGTTTACTCCAACACCGGCGGTCAGGCGTCAAAGGCGTCGCAGATCGGCCAGGTGGCGCAGTTCGCCGCGGCCGGCAAGGCCATCGGCAAGAAAGACCTTGCGGCCATCGCGATGAGCTACGGCTACGTCTACGTCGCGCAGATCGCTATGGGCGCCGACATGAACCAGACGATCAAGGCCATCGCCGAAGCGGAAGCCTATCCGGGTCCGTCGATCGTCATCGGCTACGCTCCGTGCGAGATGCACAGCATCAAGGGCGGCATGACCAACTGCCAGTCCGAGATGAAGCGCGCGGTCGAGGCCGGTTACTGGCAGCTCTTCCGCTTCAACCCGATGCTCAAAAAGGAAGGCAAGAATCCGTTCTCGCTCGACTCCAAGGAGCCGACTGCGGATTACATCGACTTCATCAAGGGCGAGGCGCGTTACAGCAGACTGATGCAGCAGTCGCCCGAGCGTGCGACGGAGCTGTTTGAGAAAGCTGCGGAGAACGCGAAGAAGAAATACGACCTGCTCAAGAAAAAGGTCGAGTTCTACGAAGAATAAGATTCGGTAAAGGCTTTCTGTCGGTAAGACAGAAAAGCCGCCGGAGAACAGAGAACGGGCATACCGCGTTGATACGCGGTGTGCCCGTTTTTTGATATAGAAAACCAGAAAATCAGCCGGTAGGAAGGACGAAAACGTTCAGCTTTGCCCGAAACTTGTCAACAATGTGGTTTTTTGTCGCTCAGCAAAAAATCAAAATACAATAAAAAACCGGCGGAATGGATGGGCTGCCGCCATAAAAAAAGTTTAATGAAAAGGTCTCCGTTCCCCGATCGTAAGGCGTTATTCTGATGAGGATTCATAACCGAACGAAGCACGGTGAAAGGGGACAGTATGAAAGCATGAAACGATTGATTTTCATCGGCGTGATGCTTCTGCTGCTCGGCGCATGCGGAACGGCGCTGCCGGTAAAAGAAGCAGACACATCCGGCACGACATGGTATGCCGAGACCGACTCGACGGGCGCGTATTACCGGGAGGGTTATCTGTATACAGGGTTGGATTGTGTGCGCTGCGGAGGAGAGACGTATTACTATGCGGAGCCGCTGTCGCGGAAAATGGCAGAAATGGACGCGGGCGGACTGAAATCCGCCGGAGCGGTTGACAAAACCGTCGATGGCGTGCCGGAAAACGACCTTGAAGCGGCGCGCGACCTTGATGCGGGGACGGAACTGTATATGTTTGAAAACTGTCCCATGCTGCTGTTTGCAGAGGCCGGCGAGTCCGGATATCGCGTCTACACAAGCAGCGAGCGCCTGATTCATGCGCTCGACGAGATTTGTCTCGGAGAAAGCGTTTATGCATTCGACGGTATAGCTTCCGACAAGGCGGACCGCAGCCTGTGGCAGCCGGCCGGATCGGTGGACGGGGCGGCGACCGGCTCGGAGCTTCTGCCCGCAGGCACGGAGCTGTATCAGGACGCGGACAACGCATACCTTTTTGCGCGCTATCCGCTCGGTTCGGGCGAGTACCTGCGCTACCGTTTGAAACCATAGCTTTTTCGAAAGAATATCCGGGAAAAATGAACCGAAGCCGAAGGTGCGGCGGGAAGAATCCAATCTTCCCGCCGCACCTTCGGCGATGTTTTCAGGACACAGGCTTTTGCCGGTTCAGCCGCCGGTGTGCGGAGTTGCCCCTGTCAGAGAACCTTCCTCTCCGGCCGGCGAGATTCCGCGCATGCGGTTGACAAGCGCCAAGACGTCGCGCTTGCGCGGCAGCTCCATGCTTCTGGGAACGCTGAAATGCGAGGTGTAGAGCGAATCGAGGCCGTCGGACGCAATTCGTTGGTACAGCGCGTCAAGGCGGGCGGAAACATCCACGGCCGCCTCAGTGTTTTCAACCTCAATGGTGCGCAGGATCATGGCGGCCGCCGCGAGCATCTGAACGCCGAGGAGCGCTGCGACGCCGCGGGCGTCGATCTTTTCCTCTCCGAGAATCAGATAGCCCATCTCCGATACCTCGACGCGCTCAAAACGTCCGCCGGCGCGGAAAGAAGTGAAGCCCTCCGCCGCGAGCAGCCGCCTGCGCATCGACCAGTCGGCGGGCGCGGCACTTTTCCCACGGCGCTCGCCGGCAAGCTGGCGCGCCTCTGCCGTAGCGTTCTTTGCCTCCAAATCGTCCATCAGAATCACGTCGTCTGCTACGGAGAGATATTCGCCGCTGCCGCCGATGACGAGGATCGTCGAGACGCCCGCCAGCGCGTACAGCTCGCGCACACGGTCGGTAAACGGCGTAATCGGTTCGCGCCGGATCAGCGACTTCATCAGCCCGTCGCGGATCATGAAGTTTGTGGCGCTGCGGTCCTCGTCGATCAGCAGCAGACGGCTGCCGGAAAGACAGGCCTCCATGATGTTGGCGGCCTCCGAGGTGGAGCCGGAGGCGTGCGCCGTGCTGAAATGCGCCGTGTCGCCGCTGCGAAGCCAGCCAAGAAACGGAGAAATGTTGACGTCGGTGACGCTGCGGCCATCCTCGGCGCAGATCTGTACGGCCGATTCGTCGGTGACGACGAGTTCGCGGCCGTCTCCGGAGATGTGGTCAAATACGCCGGCGCCGATGGCGTCGAGCAGCGTCGATTTTCCACTGTAACCGCCGCCGGTGACGACCGTGACGCCCTCTCGCACGCCCATGCCCCGCACGCCGCAGATCTCGATTTCGTTTTCGGGCGGGGAGACGAAGGGCAGCGCGCCGGACATCGGGGCGACGCCGTCGGCCGCGCGGGGCAAAACGCTGCCGTTGGCGACGAAAGCCGCAAAGCCGTTTTCCCGCAGCCATGCGCGGATTTGCCTTCGGAGCGTATGGAGGGCGATTTCCTCGCGATAGCCGCCGGACTCAAATTTTGCTGCGAACGCGTTCACCGCGCCGGGCAGCAGCTTGCACATCATGCGCCCGGCCTTGACGGGATTTCCCACGGGAAGCTGCACCGATACGAGCAGCTGACAGCACAGCTCGCCGTTATGCGCTGTGATGCCGGCGCTGCTGCGCGCGAGAATCTCGCCGCCGCTCGGCGGATAGCAGTAAAACGCGCCGTTTTCGCGCGCCGTATTGCCGCGGTTCGCCTTCCCGTTTTCGTTCATCGCGGCGTCGAGCTGCCGGATATACGGGCAGAAACGCCGCAACGCATAGTCGGCGAAAACGATCCCCTCCGGCGAATCCAGTTCAAACGCGGGAACGCCGCCGAGGAGAGTCAACGGGATTTTGACAAGGACGTAGGGGCGGTCGCCGCTCTTTTTGCCGGAGCGCTCGACGGTATAGAAAACGCCGTCCGCCTCGTAGGTGTTGTCGTACTCGTAGGTATTGTCGTAGTAGAGTGTCTGTTCGCGCGTCGAGGCGACCTCCTTGTCGCCGTTGAGCACCACGAGGCGTCCCTTTTTGTCATAGAGGTAGGCGCCCATGTAGATGGACTTGAACTGCTCGTCGTTTCGGCTGATCTTTAGAAAACAAGCGCTGTGTTTTGCGCTGCACGCGAAACCATCCGCGCAAAAAAAAGACGCACCCCGTATCCGGGATGCGCCGACCGATTTCCGTTTTGAAAAGACAAGGGAAAAACCTGCTCCGCCTCAGAGCGGGCGGGAGGCGTCGGAGACGTATCCGGATACGCTGTATGCAGTTGTCAGGTTCCGTCTTTGCGTCATAACGATCGCCTCCGTTCATAAAATTTGACCTATTTTCCTCTGCCGTGTCAAAAGTATAGCATAAAAACTCTCTCTGCGCAAGCACTTTTTAAAAAAATGTCCATGCGTGGCCTGCGAATTGCTTTGTCAGCCGCTTTGCAGCAGAACGATTTTTCACAAGTGTAAAAACCGGGTTTTGAAACAGGGACAGCAACCGACCGGGAAGCCGACGGAAAATGGAGATGAACATAAAGAAAGCAGAGGAACTAACAGTATTTTTGCAGCAGCCGCAAAAGCTCCTGCATATTCAGCGGTTTTGCTACATGGCCGTTCATGCCGCAATCCAGACAAGCCTTGATATCGTCTGCAAAAGCGTCAGCGGTCATGGCAATAATGGGGATTTTCCGGGCGTCTTCGCGCGCCATAGCGCGGATCGTCCGCGTGGCGTCAAAGCCGTTCATTTCAGGCATCCGCAGATCCATCAGAATCGCGTCGTAATGTCCCGGCTGTGCAGCCTCAAACTTCTCCACACAAAGCCTGCCGTTTTCCGCCCAATCAAGAACAAAGCCCACTTCGGAGAGCAGTTCGCTTGCAATTTCCCAATTCAGCTCGTTGTCCTCGGCCACCAGCAGCCGTTTGCCGCTGAAATCCATCTGAGGCTCGGCGGGCAAGTCCGCTTTCTGCACATTCTGCTCCGCAAAGGGACTTAAACAATGGTAGAGCGTGGACTTGAACAGCGGCTTGGAAATAAAGCCGGTAATGCCCGCTGCTCTGGCTTCGTCCTCAATGTCGTCCCAATCATAGGCGGACATCAGCAGAATCGGCACGTCTGCGCCAATGCGGCGGCGCAGTTCGCGGGCGGTTTCAATACCGTCTATTTCCGGCATCTTACAATCCAACAGGACGACATAGTAATCCCTGTGCTGCTCATGCCGCTTTTCCACCATCTCAATGGCCGTATAGCCGTCCAGCGCCCAATCCGCATGAACGCCGATTTCACTCAGCGAATCGGCTGCGCTGCGGCACAATTCTTCGTCATCGTCTACGACAAGGATCTCCCAGCTTGGCAAAACCATCTCTTCGATCGGGGATTCGCCGCGCTCAAAATCAAAGGTGACGTGGAACTCGGTGCCTTTATCCAGCTCGCTTTTCACTTCGATACTGCCTTCGGATTTGTCCACAATGTACTTGGTGATCGCCATGCCGAGGCCGGTTCCCTCCACCTTGCGCACACGGGCGTTGTCCTCGCGCACAAAGCTTTCAAAGAGCCTCTTCTGAAACTCCTGCGTCATGCCGATGCCGTTGTCTTTTACCCAAAAATGAGTGCGGACATATTTCTCTCCCTTCGGGGAGTCCTCCTGAGACACGGTTACGGTAATCTCCCCGCCCTCCGGGGTGAATTTTAAAGCGTTGGA
>QAMX01000127.1 GCA_003149835.1 Clostridiales bacterium | reverse complement strand
CTTGACGTAAAAGCGGAAAGTGAAATTTATCGGAATTTCTTTCGTATGGCAAAAGATAAAACGACCGTTTTCATATCACATCGTCTCGCCTGTTCAAAGGTCGCAGACCGTATCGCCGTTTTCTCAGGTGGAAGAATTACGGAATACGGTAACCATGACGACCTTGTAAGACAAGGCGGACTGTATGCCGAGATGTATGAAAAACAGAGTAAACTGTATGTAAAAGAGAAAAACTGACATGAAAGAGAGATTCGTCTGTCCCAAATGCGAAAGTCTACTTGAAGCGTTTGGCTGTCCGGTTTGCGGTCATGATATTTACATAAAGAGATAGCGCAAAACAACCGGCAGAATCGTTTAGATCTGTCGGTTGTTTCGTTCTCTCCATCGGTTGTTTGGGAACAGGCCATGGCCGAGTAGGTCGATGTCCCGCGTCGCAGCTCTATTCGAACTGAGGTCCCCTTCACGGTGGACATTTTTATATATTCAATGTCATTTTATAATCCTCCCTTTGATTTTGAAGGGTGAAAGAAAAAGCCCAAAATACAACCGAAAAACAGCAAAGAACGGCATAGCCGTTAAGCTATACCGTTCTTTGCTAAAATGTTTTCTTAATTCGCCGCTCCATTATCCCGCGGCTTCTTTTCAGAGGTATGGGATTCTTAATATCCGAAGAGCTGATCAATCGCCGTTTGGATATTGTTATTGACCGTTTCAACTGCGGCGGCGGGGCCGACCTGACTGATCAGCTCAGCAGCCGCGTCAAGAGCCGCCTTGATGTCGGGGCTGAAACGGGTCGCCTGAATCCGGGCGCCGGGGAAGCAATAGTTTTCCAGAACTTCCAGAGACTCGTCGTCTCTCAGGTAACCTCTGAGCACCTTTCCAGCTTCTTCCTTGTCGGTCAGCTGCTCGGCGAGCTTCGCCATAATCGCACAGGAGGTTGCCCAATCCTTGTTCGCCGTCTGAACGACAAAGACATTCAGATCGGGGATGACATAGCTGTATTTTTCCGCCTGCGGTCCCTTAGGAATCGGCACGATACCATAGTCGAACTCGCACATGGCGTTGACGCCGTCCTTGCCGTAGTGACCGCCGTAGAGACAGCCGAACGCGGCCTGACCGTCATAGAAGACTTGGCGGCGGTAGTTATTGTCCGGCGCCTCGATCAGGGAATACTGAGGGTCCGTCGCAATGGTCAAGACAAACTCAAGCGCCTCGACCAGCTGCGGTGTGGCAAAACCAGAGGCCCATTTGTTCGTCTCTTCGTTGAAATACATCAAACCGATGCCGTTGGATTCGAGCTCGGATTCGATATCGACCATCGTCTGGCCGTGGATGTCGTTCTGGCCGTCGCCGTCGGTATCCTTGGTGACCTTGGCGGCGATTTCCATGAAGTATTCCCATGTCCACTCGTAGTTGCGGACTTTTTCATAGATCGTTTCAGCCGGATAACCGTTCTGTTCGAGCAGCGGCTTGTTGAACACATAGGTAAAGCCGATGCCGGTGATGTAGTACTTGCCGGACATTTCGCAGCCCCAGATATTGCCGTCGCGGATAGTGGCGAGCTGCGTGTAAACCTGGTCGAACTGATTTTCGTCGTTGACGTTCATGCCGGTTTCGAGCACTTCGGAAGAGTTGAGCGGACGAATCGCGTTGTTGACCGCCGCCGGAACCCAAGCGTTCTGCTTGCAGCGAATGAAGTCGGCGAGCTTGATCTCGGCCATGGCGTTGGCCAGCAGCGCCGTTTCAGGCGCATCGATGGAAATTGCGCTGAACGACACGTCGAGCTCGTCTTCGAGCTGAGCGTAGATGTCCATCAATTCCTCTTCCAGCGCATTTGTGGGATTGTCCACATAAGCGTTGCCGGGATTCGCCAAAACGAATTCGTATCCGTTATAGCCTGCCTCAGGAGAAGGAGTGGTGTCACCCGATCCGGGAGCGGAATCGGACGTCTGATCAGACGTCGAGGTAACGTCCGGAGCCGGAGTGGTCGTGGCGGGATCCTTGGAATCGCCGCACGCAGCGAACAGCGCTGTGATCATGACGATTGCGAGGAGCAACGAAAGGATGCGCTTTCTGTTCATGCTTTTTCCTCCTTAAAATGGGTTGCTTTTCAGCATACCTAATTCAAAAGTTATTATGCCATACTTTTGGAAAAATGTCAACAAAAAAAGTTCAGCATTCCAACAAAAAGAAAAAACATGGTATTAGACCGTAAAATATCAATAATAGTCGCAAAAAAACTATTTTGTCTCGAATTGCTCACGGTATACTTCACGGAGTCCGGCCACGTCGGTTACCGGCATAGAGAAAATCAGAGATTTGGCCGGCGTCTGCATACCGGCGGTGGCGTTGACGGCTTTCATCACCGCTTCTTTAACCGCGTCTTTCAGAACGATGAAGATCATTTCTTTTTCTGAGGCAAGGGAGACTCCGAAAAACTTTTCGGCCTGCTCGCTGCCCGTGCCGCGGGCGTGAATGACGGTGCCGCCGCCTGCTCCGGCCGCATAGGCGGCGTCCATTACGGTTTCGACATAAGCTTTATTGGTGATAATCACAATCAGTTCATAATCCTGTTTCTTTTCGCTCATTTTGTTTTCCTCTCCCTTCTCTGCGGCGTTGCCGCTGAGATAGTGCAGTGTGTTCGCGCCGACGACGCTGGAAATCGGAACCGTATAGGCGATCCCTCTTCCGACAACATCCAAATCCATTTTCAGAACCAAATTTTTCATCAGAGCTTGTGCCTTAAACTCCGGCACGGCGCACATAAAGACCTCTTTTTCCACCTCGGCAAGCCCGAGCAGACGGCGGACGTTATCGCGCGCCGTGCCGACGCCGAGCATCCGAAGCGTCAACGGAACGCCTTCTTCTTTGAAAAATGTGGTAAAGTCCTCAGCCGCGCTTCGCTTTACGATGGTGATTAAATACGAAAGCTGCATACGCTTACTCCTCCCTGCCGCTGTCTAAGCGGATGATATCGTCGTCGGCAGTCGAGGCGGCGATATCGGTTTCTTCCGCAGCGGTATCTGTGTCGAGTTTTTTTGTTTTGATTTTATAGAAAATACCGAGAATTTGAATCGTAATCAGCGGCGTCATGGCGACCATGGCGACAATACCGAAAGCGTCCCGCGCGACGTTTCCTCCGAGCGCCTCGCTGGCGCCCATCGCAAACGGGAGAAGGAAGGTCGCGGCCATCGTTCCGGAGGCGACGCCGCCGGAGTCAAAGGCGATGGAGGTGAAGATATCCGGCGAAAAGAAGGTCAGCACCATAGCCAGCGCGTAGCCGGGAATCAAAATCCACATGATAGAAATATGCGTCAGAATCCGTATCATCGCCAGCCCCAGCGAGAGCGCTACGCCGATCGAAAGGCTCAGGCTCAGCGCTTTGGCGGGGATGGCGCCGTCGGTAATTTCGAGCACCTGCTTGTTCAGCACATGGACAGCCGGTTCGGCCGCGACGATGAAATAACCGATCAGCATACCGAGCGGGATGAGAATCCAGTTATAATCGAGACTGGCGATCATTTGGCCGATAAAGTTGCCTGCGGGCATAAAGCCGATGTTGGCGCCCGTGAGAAAGAGCACCAGCCCGACATAGGTATACAGCAGGCCGACAAAAATACGAAGCAGCTTTTTCCATGGCAAATGCAGCGCCGCGAGCTGATAAATGAGAAAAAACGCGATGATAGGCGCGAGCGCAATGGCAACGTCTTTCATATACAGCGGAAAACCGCGCAGAAATTGCAGCCCCAAATCGCGGGAATCGGCGAGAACCGGAATTTCCACCGGCGAGTAAACGCCTCCCTCGGTCGGGTAGAGAATGCCGAGAATTAAGACGACGAGGATTGGGCCAATCGACGAAAGCGCGACGAGGCCGAAGCTGTCGCTGTCCGAATTGCGGTCGCTGCGCACGGAGGCGATACCGACGCCGAGCGCCATGATAAACGGCACGGTCATCGGCCCCGTCGTCACGCCGCCGGAATCAAAGGCGACGGCGAGATAGTCCTTGTTGGGCAGCAAAAACGCGACGACAAAGACGATCGCATAGAATCCGATCAGCAGATAGGAGAGCTTGATTTTAAACAGAATCCGCAGGATGGCGACGACGAGAAACAGGCCGACGCCGACGCCGACCGTGGCGATCAGAAGCAAGCTGTCTATGGACTGCACTTGATCAGCCAAAACTTTCAGATCAGGCTCCGATACGGTGATGATAAAGCCCATCAGAAAACAGACCGCGATGATCAGCCAGAGCCGCCTCGTCTTCGTCATGTGTGCGCCGACCTGCTCGCCGATCGGCGTCATCGCGATGTCTGCGCCGAGCGTAAAAATGCCCATGCCGACGATCAGACAGATGGCGCCGACGATGAACATCACAAACACGTCGGTGGGAACCGGCGCGACCGTAAAGCACAGAACTGCGACGATCGCTGTGATCGGGAGGACGGATTTCAGGGATTCTTTTACTTTTTCATGCATATTTGAATACAAGGGATGCGCTCACTCCTTTATGTATTGAGATGAACAGCCGATGATCAGCCATGCTTGTATAACTGGAAACGCCTGCGGTTCAGCTTCTCGCCTGAGCGCTCTCCCGATGATTTCTTCACAGGCGAAACAGCGGCGCACAGCGGTCCAAATGGGGGATTTAGAATGGATTCAAACCCCGAAAAAACGAATTTCATGCTTCAAGCAAAGGTTGATCATCGACTGATATAGACGTGAATACAAGGGCGGGCATACGCCGCACGGTTTACGAACCGTTGAGAGCGGCGGGGCTGACGCTGTGCCGCCGGCTGTGCGAGGCAATCGGCGCGCGTTTCCCGCAGAGGCGGGAAGGGAAGGTACGGGATCACAGCGTGACGATCGTCACGCCGTCCTCGCCCTCGCCGTAGACGCCGGGCCGGAAGGCTTTTACCTGCCGGTGGCGCCGCAGATGACTGCGCACGGCGTCGCGCAGCTTGCCGGTGCCTTTGCCGTGGACGATGGTCGCCTCTGTCAGATGCTGGCGGACGGCGGCGTCGAGATACTGGTCGAGCTCGTAAAGGGCCTCGTCGGCCGCCTGGCCGCGGAGATCGAGCTTATTTGAGACCGAAGCGGCCGAAGCGCCGGGCAGCATTTCCTTGGCCTCGTCCGGCGAGACGGGACGGCGTTTTTTTCTGGCTCCCGTATCGTCGGGCGCGTTTTGACAGAGCCGCACCGCGTCGAGCTTGACACGGACTTTCATCGCCCCGGCCTGTACCTGGAGATTTCCGTCCTTGTCCGGCGGCGCGGTGACAATGCCGTCGATGCCCATCCGGTCGATCAGCACGCGGTCGCCGGCGACAAGCGGCCGGTCGGGCGGAGCTGCTTCGACAAGCGGAACTGCGGCGTCATGGGCGGAGGCTTCGGCCTCCATAGCGTTGAGACGGCGGTGGATTTCCGCTTGTTCGCTGTTTAAGTCGAGCGATTTCAGCTCGCCTTCGGCCTGCGCGTGCATACGGCGCAGCTCGGCGAGAATCGCCCGGCTCTCCTCCCGCGTCTCCGCGACGATTTTTAGCGCCTCCTCGCGCGCAGCCGCCTCGGCCTTGGCTTTTTCGGCTTCAAGCTGCTGTTCGCGCGCCCGCGCCTTGCGCGTCAGCGCTTCGATTTCGCGCCGCAGCAGCTCCGCCTGGTTTTTTTCCTCCTCTAATTTCTGCCTGTTTTTTTCCAGTTGGGTGATCACGTCTTCAAAGCGGTTGGCCTCCGTGCCGATCAACCCGTGCGCGTGCTCGATGATGTCCTCTCCGAGCCCGAGGCGCTTGGAAATCGCAAAGGCGTTGGAACGGCCGGGAATTCCCGTCAGCAGCCGGTAGGTCGGCCGCAGCGTCTCGATGTCGAATTCGCAGGAGGCGTTTTCAACGTTCGGCGTGTTGAGCGCGTAGATTTTCAGCTCGGCGTAATGCGTCGTGGCGGCGATTTTGGCGCCGAGCGCCGCGGCGCGCTCGATGATGGCGACGGCCAGCGCGGCGCCTTCGGTCGGGTCGGTCCCTGCGCCCAGCTCGTCGAAGAGGATCAGGCAGTTTTCCTCGGCGCGGGCGAGAATCTCGACGATGTTTTTCATGTGCGAGGAGAAGGTGGACAGCGACTGCTCGATCGACTGCTCGTCGCCGATATCGGCGTAGACGGCCGGGCAGAGCGACACCGTCGAGCCCTCGGCCGCCGGAATATGCAGGCCGCACTGCGCCATCAGCGTCAGCAGACCGAGCGTTTTCAGGCTGACGGTCTTGCCGCCCGTGTTCGGTCCGGTGACGATCAGCGTGTCGTAATCGACGCCGAGAGCGATATCGATGGGGACGACGGCTTTGGCGTCGAGCAGGGGGTGGCGCGCTTTTTTCAGCTCATAGCGCCCCTCCTCGTTGATGACGGCGGGACGCGCGTCGAGCTCGACGGCCAGCTTGGCGCGCGCGAAGATCAGGTCGAGCGTCGTGAGCATTTGGTAGGAAAGGAGCAGCGCGTCGCGGCGCGCGAAGGTCTCGGCGGAAAAGCGCGCGAGAATGCGCTCGATCTCGTTGCGTTCCTCGCTCATCAGCACGGAGATCTCGTTGTTGGCCTCGACGACGGCCATCGGCTCGATAAAGAGCGTCGCGCCGCTCGACGAGACGTCGTGCACCATACCGGGGACGCTGTTTTTATGCTCGGCCTTGACCGGGACGACATAGCGCCCCGAACGCTGCGTAATGAGGCTCTCCTGCAAAATCTTCGAGGCGTTCGGGCCGGAGATCAGCTTGGCGAGGATGTCCCGCACGCGGTTCTGCGCGCCGGAGAGCTTGCGCCGGATGGACAGAAGCTCTGCGCTCGCCGTATCGGCCATCTCATCCTCGCTCAAAATCGCGTCGGTAATCGAGCGCTCGAAATCATAGTCGGGCCGGAGCAGGGAGAAATACTCGTCGATGGAGCTTTCGCCCTCGTCGCGGTCGCGGAAGCGGTAATCGCGCGCGTTCCGCGCCGCCCGGAACAGCGCCGCGACGGTCAGCAGCTCCGCCATGGAGAGGATGCCGCCGCGTTCGGCGCGCAGCAGCAGCGCGGTGATATCCTTGACGCCGGAAAAGCTCGGGTTGCCCTTGCGGCAGGAAAGGCGGAAGGCGGCCGAGGTCTCGTCCGACAGGCGGTTGACCTCGCGCAGGCTGTCGGATGGCGTCAGCGATTGGGCCGCGCGCTTGGCCGCGTCCGAGACGGCGAGCTCCGAGAGCCGCGCGCATACCTTGTCGAGTTCCAGGGTGCGCATGGATTTTGTCTGAAATGAATCGATCATAGCAATATCTTTCCGGGCGGCAAGCCCTGATTCTAAATGGTAGCGGCCGGAACGCGCCGGCCTTGACAAATCAATCCCGTGCCGCGCAGCCGGTAGCGGCGGCATAAAAATCAATGGCGAACGCATACGGGATCCTCCCGATGCCGATGGGGCCGGACGCCATGGAATCCTGCTTTTATCAGGCTCTGTCAAGCCGGCGGCCGCGCCGCGGCTGGTCAGAAAGCGGATCCAATCCGGCCTTCACCCAAGGGACGCTACGTTTTCGCGGTACAACAACAGAAGATCTTTACCGTGTAAACGGAAGCCGGAGCGAGCGGTAATAGCGCAGCAGCTTCGAGTCGCAGTCGAGCTGTGAGAACAGATAGCGCTCCGTCACATAGACGACGTCTTCAATCAGCCGTTCGTCGCCGACAGGCGGCAGCAGGCGTTTGAGCGGCGCGCTTAGAAAATAGCGGATCAACGGCAGAACGCCGTCGGGACAGGCGATCAGAACGTCTGTGTTTTCCTCGGCGGTCAGGCAGTTCCGGCAGCAGACGCCGCCCAGCGCCGGAGATATGTAAGGGGCCTCCGGAGGATTGCCGCAGCGCAGACAGGCGTCGAGCTGCGGCTCATAGCCGGCGACCTTAGCGGCCCGCATTTCAAACGCGGCCCGGACAAGCTCCAAGGGTTCTGCGCGCTCGCTGAGCGCGTAGAGGCTGTTCAGCGTCAGCCGCAGAAGTTCGCCGTTTTCCGCGTCGGAGTCGGAGATCTTTTCGGCGATGTCGGCGATATAGGCTGCCAGAGCGAGCTTCTGCGCGTCTGTCCGCAAGCCCATAAACAGCTCCGCAGGCTCGGCGGCGTTGACTGTGAGCCGGCCTTTGTTTTCAAAGAGCGTAAAGTCGGAATAAGCGTAGAGCTGACAGGCGGAGGCGAGCGGGCTCCTAAGCCGCATAACGCCGCGGGCGCGCACGGTCAGCCGCCCGCGCTCGGCCGTCACCACGGTCAGCAGCTTGTCATTGTCCTTGTAACGGATCTCGCGCGTGATCAGCCCTTTGATTTTTACGAACACGTTCCTGGTCCTTTGCTTTCGTTTTGGAATAAAACAGGTATGCCTCCGGAAGTCCCGTCGCCGCGAATAGTTCCCATGACCGCTCTGTGCTCATACTGCGCCTCCGTTTTTCGTTTGTTCTTAGCGTTCGCCGAAACGGCGCGGCGTATGAGCGGTAGATATTGGTTCCGGAAAAGTACGGGGCGTCGCCGCAGGAGACGCTGCGGGCGGTTCTGCGCAAGGGGCGAAGACCGGCGGCATGTCTGCATGCTGCGTCCGGCAGAGGCTTTTACTGCTCCTGCATAACCGACAGCTCGGAGAGAAAATAGGCGTTGTTGCGCCAGTCGTTTTTCACCTTGACCCAGAGCTTCAAAAAGACCGGCGCGTCGAGCATTTTCTCGATTTCCGCCCGAGCCGCCGTGCCGACGCTTTTCAGCATCGAGCCCTGTCTGCCGATGATGATGCTTTTGTGGCTGTCCTTTTCGCAGACGATCAGCACGTCGATCTCGATTTGTCCGTCCTCCTGCTCCTCAAAGCGCTCAGTCTCGCAAACGACGCCGTGCGGGATCTCCTCGTACAGCGCCCGCATCAGCTGCTCGCGGACCAGCTCGGCCGCAAGAACGCGCTCGGGCTGATCCGTCAGCGCGTCGTCCGGGAAGATGTGCTCGCCCTCCGGCAGCAGCGCTTCGATCTCATCCAGCAGCGCGTCGCAGCCGTCGCCGGTCAGCGCGGAGACGGGAACGACCGCGGCAAACGTATGCAGCGCGGCGTAACGGCCGATGACCTCCAAGATTGCGTCTTTCTTGGAGGCGTCCGTCTTGTTAAGAGCGAGGATACAGGGGATGCCGTTGTGCGCCAGACGCTCGACGAGCATTTGCTCCGGCTTGCCGGGAAGCTTGTCCGCCTGCGCGACGAGGACGGCTAAATCCACATCGTCGGCGGTGCTGTAAATCGTTTTGATCATGCGGTCGCCGAGCTTAGAGCGCGGCTTGTGAAGGCCGGGCGTATCCAGAAAAATCATCTGCACGGCGTCTCTTGTTAGCACGCCGGTGATTTTGTTCCGCGTCGTCTGCGGTTTCGGCGAGACGATGGAGACCTTTTCGCCGATCAACTGATTTAAAAGCGTCGATTTTCCGACGTTTGGCCGGCCGAGAATCGACACGGTGCCGCATTTTTTCACTGTCTGCATGAGCTTGTTATTGTCCTCCGTTATAGTCTGCGCCGCGCCGGTTCGGCGGGCGAGACGAATCATAATCCTATCTCAGAATATTGGCGGCTTTGAGGATTTGCTCTTGGAGCGCAAACATCCTTTTTTCGTCCTCGGGTGAGGTTTCGTGGTCGTAGCCGAGCAGATGCAGGGCCGAATGCGCGGCGAGAAAAGCAAATTCCCGGATGGGGGAGTGGCCGTATTCGTCCGCCTGCGCCAGCGCCCGCTGCGTGCAGATGACGATGCTGCCGAGGGCAATGCGCCCGTCCGTCCAATCCGCCGCTCCGGCCATCCGGCGCGGCTGCTGACCGGGCGTCAGAGAGAGCGCGGGAAAGGAAAGCACGTCGGTGACGCTGTCCCTGCCGCGCGCACTGCTGTTCAGCGCGCGGATGGCGCTTTCGTCGACGAAAAGCAGCTCGACAACCGTCGGATCCTCGATTTTTAGAAAGGCAAAGGCGCTGCGAACGGCTTTTCGCGCAACGGCCGCCCAGCTCGGGTGCGGAAGCGGCGCAGACTGCGGCAGCGTCAGAATGCGGTGAGACGGCGCGACGCGCCGGACGACGGGAACCTGCATAGGACGAACCGACCTTTCCTTAC
>QAMX01000147.1 GCA_003149835.1 Clostridiales bacterium | reverse complement strand
GGCGATACCGGCAAGGCGGCGCTGGAAGGCTTCGCGGACGTGGAGGGAACGAGGATCATCGTCTTTTACCCGGAGAACGGCGTCAGCGATATTCAAAAGCTCCAAATGGTGACGCAGACAGGGAATAACGTCTCGGTCTGCGCCGTCAAGGGCAATTTTGACGACGCGCAGACCGGCGTCAAGCGGATTTTTTCCGACGCGGCGTTTGCCGAAACGCTGTCGAAAAAAGGCATCCGTCTTTCGAGCGCAAACTCCATCAACTGGGGGCGGCTGGTTCCTCAGATCGTCTATTACGTCTCGGCGTACTGCGATCTGTTGAACGCCGGCGCGGTCAAGGACGGAGAGAAGATCAACATCTGCGTGCCCACAGGAAACTTCGGAAACATCCTCGCGGCCTATTTTGCCAAGCGCATGGGTCTGCCGGTGGCGCGGCTGATCTGCGCCTCCAATTCCAACAATGTGCTCACGGAATTTTTGCAGAGCGGCTGCTATAACGCGCACAGGCAGTTTTTTACGACGGCCTCGCCGTCGATGGACATCCTCGTATCGAGCAACGTCGAGCGCCTGCTCTTCGAGCTCAGCGAGCACAACGGCGCCGAGGTCGCGGCGCTGATGAAGAAGCTCTCTGAGGACGGCAGCTATACGGTCTCGGACTCTATGACGGGTCATATAAAAGAAGTGTTCAGCGCGGGCTGGTGCGACGACGCGGCGACGCTGGCCTGTATTCGGCGCTATTTCAACGATTACGGCTATCTGCCGGATACGCACACGGCCGTGGCCTTGGCCGTGCTGGACGAATACCGGCGGCAGACGGACGACACGCGCCCGACGGTCGTCGCGGCAACGGCGAGCCCGTTTAAATTCGCGCCCGACGTTTTAAAGGCGCTGACCGGCGAAGTCTGCGCGGAGCAGCGCGACTCGGCGGCGCGCCTGTCGGCGGTTTCTGGCATTGAAGTGCCCGAACCGATCCGTTCCCTCGCGGGCAAGCCGGTGCGTTTTACCGGCAGCGTGGAGAAGGGAGATATGCTGCAAGCGGTGTCGGCCGCGCTTCGTGTGTGACGATCTCTGTCCCGTAAAGGAAAACAAAGGGGCGGCCGAATGGGCTGACAACCGCCGCAATTTTGAAAGGGGGATATGCGTGTCGGTTTTTGTGATAGGGGACCTGCACCTCTCTCTGACCGTGAACAAGCCGATGGATCTGTTCGGCGGCGTATGGAACGGATATGTGGAGAAAATCAGAGAAGGGTGGAACGCCCTCGTGTCACAGGAGGATACGGTAATTCTGGCCGGCGACACCTCATGGGGCATGTCGCTGGACGAGGCGCTGGCGGATTTCCGTTTTATTGAGGCGTTGCCTGGGAAAAAGCTTTTGCTGAAAGGCAATCACGATTACTTCTGGACGACGGTGACGGGAATGCGGCGTTTTCTCGCGGAGCAAGGGATCCGCTCGCTTGATTTTCTGCACAATACCTGCGCCGTCATCGACGGTACGGCTTTTTGCGGTACGCGCGGCTGGTTTTTGGAAAACGAAAACGATGCGGATGGAGACGGCGGCAAGGTCTATCGGAGAGAATTGATCCGGCTGCGGACATCCTTGGACGAGGGCAGGAAATCCGGCGCCCAAGAGCTGGTCGCCATTCTGCATTATCCGCCGCTCTACCAGAGCTTTCGGTGCGGAGAGATCCTCGATATTCTGAGCGCTTATTCCGTGCGTCGCTGCTATTACGGGCATCTGCACGGCCGATCGCTCAAATATGCGCGCGAGGGCGAGATCAACGGCGTCCAATACGCCTGTATTTCGGCGGATCATCTGAATTTCAGACCTGTGCGGGTCGGATAGCCGCATCCGGTCGGGATGCCATACGGCGGACACGGGGAAGCAACGCAAAAAAAGATTTTTGTTTCAAAAAACAGTTGGCATTTTCTGTGAAATATGATATAATACTCTGGTATTTGAAGACGCAGGAGGACTACCAATGATTTTAAAAAACGTAGAAAAAACAGACACCAACCAGGTCAAGCTTGAAATCACCGCCGAAAAAGACGAATTTCAGGCTGCCGTTGAGAAATCTTACAAGAAAAACGCCACGCGCTTTAACGTACAGGGTTTCCGCAGAGGCCGCGCCCCGCGGCGGATTATTGAGCGCGTCTACGGCGAGGGCGTCTTTTATGAGGACGCGGTCAATATCGCTTACCCCGACGTTTATTCCGCCGCCGTCAAAGAGGCGGGCATTGAACCTGTCGACCGCGCAGAGGTCGAGCTGGTGGATATCAGCGCGGACGGCTTTACGTTTACCGCGCTTGTCACGGTGAAGCCGGAAGTCAAAATCGGACAGTATAAAAATCTCGAAGCGGAATACACGCCGGTGGAAATTACCGAGCAAGACGTTGACAAGGAGCTCGAAAACCGCCGCAAGCGCAACGGCCGTCTGGAAACGGTCGAGCGCGAGGCAGCCGACGGCGATACGGTGCTGATTGATTTCGAAGGCTTTATCGACGGGGTGGCCTTTGAGGGCGGCAAAGCTGAAAACCACAGTCTGCGTCTCGGTTCCGGTCAGTTTATTCCGGGCTTTGAAGAACAGCTCAACGGTGTGAAAGCCGGCGACGAGAAGGATGTCAACGTTACGTTCCCCGAGGAGTATCAGGCGGGCGAGCTGGCGGGAAAACCGGCGGTCTTCAAGGTAAAGGTTCACGAGGTCAAGGAAAATGTTCTGCCTGAACTCGACGACGAGTTTGCCAAAGACGTCTCTGAATTTGAGACGCTTGCGGAGTACCGCGAGGACCTGAAAAGAAAGCTGCAAACCGTGCGCGAGAAATCGGCGGCCGAGGAGTTTGAGGGCAGACTGCTCGATAAGCTGCTGGAAGGCCTGGAAGCGGACATTCCAGCCTGCATGATCGAACAGCAGCTCGACCGGATCGCAGAGGACTTTGAATACCGTCTTCGCGCGCAGGGAATGACGCTGGACGGTTACCTCCAAATGAGCGGCATGGATATGGACGGCTTCCGCAACACCTTCCGCGATCGCGCCGAGCATCAGGTCAAGACGACGCTGGCGCTGGAAGCGGTCGTCAAGGCGGAAAATTTCGACGTCACGGAAGAGGACATCGAGGCGGAATACGCCAAGCTGAGCGAGCAGTACAAGACGCCGGCCGAGGAGCTGAAAAAGTATATGAGCCCCGAAGCGGTCAAGGAAGATATGCTGAAAACCAAGGCTGTCGACCTGATCAAGGAAACGGCTGTCAAGCTGGATCCGAAGCCCGAAGAAGAGGAAAAAACGGAAGAAGCGGCCAAAGACAGCGCGGCTGAAGCCTCTGAAAAAGACGGGGACGCCGTCGGCGAATAATTTTCCGAAATCTGGATATAACTAAGTAGACCGTCTCGGGCGGCGACGGAACCCCGCGCGGCGCGTCGACGGAGGCGTTTCGGCTGCGGCGCTGTGAAGCGAAGAGAACGCAGCGGCTTCTCCGGCGGCAAGACGGCGTTTGAAACGATTCTCGTCCGGAGCGGTTTATTTGGAGTTTACAACGAAGGGATGGTTTTTATGAGCTTAGTGCCGATGGTTATCGAACAGACCAACAGAGGCGAGCGCAGCTACGATATTTTTTCGAGACTGCTGAACGACAGAATTATTTTCCTGCACGAAGAGGTCAACGACGTCACGGCGGGTCTGGTCGTCGCGCAGTTACTTTACCTTGAAGCGCAGGATCCCGATAAGGACATCTCTCTGTATATCAACAGTCCGGGCGGCTCTATTACGTCCGGTATGGCGATTTACGATACCATGCAGTATATCAAGGCCGACGTCTCGACGATCTGCGTGGGCATGGCGGCGAGTATGGGCGCGTTCCTGCTCGCGGCTGGCGCGCCGGGCAAGCGCTTTGCGCTGCCCAACAGCGAAATCATGATCCACCAGCCGTCCGGCGGCGCGCAGGGACAGGTCAGCGATATCAAGATTCACGCGGAGAGAATCATCGCCATCCGCTCGAAGATGAACGAGATGCTCGCCCAAATGACGGGAAAACCGCTCAGCATAGTCGAAGCCGATACGGAACGCGACCATTTCATGACCGCGGAGGAAGCCAAGGAATACGGGCTGATCGACGCGATTTTGAACCGGCAAAAATAAAGCCGGCGTAATCTGTTGGCAAACTATGGCCGAAAACCGCTTTTTCTGTAAGCCGTTTGCCTCTACCCTGCGTAAACGGCGTGTTCGGCGAAGCGCGTCATGAAGATGAACAGCCGTACAGAGAACACCGGTAAGAGCGTGATCTTTTCAATCTCAAAGCAGGCCCATTCCGGCTTGCTTTGAGATTATACTTTGACAGGAGAATCACATGGCGAGAAACGACGATAAACGATTGATATGCTGCTCCTTCTGCGGACGGCCGCAGACGGAGTCGAACCGGATTATCTCCGGCGACAGCGCTTATATCTGCGACGAGTGTATTCGCCTCTGCTATCAGATGATTGCTGATGAGGAGGAGGAGCGCTATACCGGACATCGCTCGGCCGCAAAGGCGCCTGAGGGTCCGTTGCCGAGGCCGAGCGAGATGAAAGCGATTTTGGATCAATATGTCATCGGACAGGATGAAGCGAAGATCGCGCTTGCCGTGGCGACCTATAACCACTATAAGCGCGTGTATTTCAATGCCGACTCTGATATCGAGCTGCAAAAGAGCAACATCCTGCTTCTCGGCCCGACCGGGTGCGGCAAAACCTATCTGGCGCAGACGCTGGCGAAAACGCTGAAAGTGCCGTTTGCCATCGCCGACGCGACGACGCTGACCGAAGCCGGTTATGTCGGCGAGGATGTGGAAAACATTCTGCTGCGCCTGATTCAGGCGGCCGACTATGACATCGAACGGGCCGAACGCGGCATTATCTATATCGACGAGATCGACAAGATCTCCCGAAAGAGCGAAAATACCTCCATTACGCGCGACGTCAGCGGTGAAGGCGTCCAGCAGGCGCTGCTGAAACTGCTGGAAGGGACGATCGCCAATGTCCCGCCGCAGGGCGGCCGCAAGCACCCGCAGAAGGAATTTATTCAGATCGATACGACCAATATTCTCTTTATCTGCGGCGGCGCTTTCGACGGGATCGACAAGATCATCGAGCAGCGCGTCAATATTAAGAACATAGGCTTCAACGCGAAGGTTACATCGAAAAAGGAGCGCGACGCATCGTCTATTCTCAAAGAGGTCGAAGCGCACGATATCGTCAAATTTGGCCTGATCCCGGAGCTGGTCGGGCGTCTGCCGGTCATTATTTCTCTGTCCCAACTTGACGAAAAGGCTCTGGTACGCGTCTTGACCGAGCCGAAAAACGCGCTCACACGGCAGTATATCCACATTTTTGAGATGGAAAACGTTAAGCTTACGTTTGAGGAAGACGCGATTCG
>QAMX01000039.1 GCA_003149835.1 Clostridiales bacterium | reverse complement strand
TAGAGATCGTACATGTGCAGCTCGTCGACGCCCATGAGCTTTTTGCGCAGCCGGACGTAGCGGTGCATGTATTCCATGTTGTCGCTGACGGTTTGAATAAGGTTGTGATAGACCGAAACCGGCACCTCGGTGCCGTTCAGCGCCGCTTCGAGCGCGCTGCCGTATTTGCGGGCGCGGGAGAAAAAGATCAGCTGCTTCATCTGCGCGTCCAAAAACGCCGCCGTGGTGTTCTTAAAGCCCTCAAAGGTGTGATACATCGACTCAAACGCCGATTTCCGGAGCGCGCGGTCGCCGCCCTGCATGAGCGGGATGTAGGAGCCCTGCGTCACCTGATGCGTTTCTCCGTTTTGATCGACCGCGTCGGGAAATTTCAGGTCGGCGTCGCGGAACATCGAGCCGATGTGCTCGGGCGATTCCGCCATTTCGCCGGCCGAGGCCAAAAGCTTTTCCTCGGCGTCGGAGAGCACGTGGTCGCGGCGGGCGCGGATTTTATCGAGCGCGCGGCGGTAGAGCTCCAGTCCCGGCGTTTCCGCGTAAAAGCGGTCGAGCGCTTCGTCGGAAATGGCGAGGATTTCCGGCGTGTCAAACGCCGAAGCGGCGCTGATGGCGACGTCGAGGCTGATGACCTTGCCGCGCATCTCCTGATATTTGCCGACGGCCGTGTCCTCGTCGGCCTTGCGGAAGGCGTAGTTGGCGAGCCGGTTCAGGCTGAGGCTCAGCTCGTCGCCGAGGCGCAGATATTCCAGCAGCGCAGCACCCGAAGCGCCGAGCCGGCCGCGGTAGGATTCCAGCCGCTGCGGCATGTCGCTCAGCGCGGCCAGCGCCTGCCCCCAAGCCTCATCGCTGGGAAACAGATCCTCGGTCGCCCAGGTAAAGCGCTTGTCAACCTCGCTGCGCGGGGGGATTTTTTTTGTTTCGCCCATAGTTTCTCCTTTCCTGACCGCGTGTCAGACACCTATAAAATTCCAAAAACCTGTCATTCAGGGGACGCGCCGCAGGGAGCCGGCTCCGCTACGGGATTTGAGCGGAGGCAAAAGGCCCGGCCCCGGTTACGCCTCGTCGAGCCGGTCCAGCGTGCGGCCGTCCAGCGTCGCAGACGCGGCGCGGAGCAGCTCGCCGAGCTGCGCCTCATCGCTGACGGCGACGACGGGAATGTCCGTAAACGGCTGCGAGGTGTGATAGGCGACGGCCAGATCGGTCATCGTCAGCCCCGTCTCCGCAGCAATCGCCAGCAGCAGCTCATAGCGCCGCGCGTTGGCCGGCGTGTCGAGCGTTTGCCACGCCGGTTCGGAAAGTCCGGCGCGGTTTTCAACGGCGAGGCGGCCGTTCAAAACGGCTGCTCCGGCGCGGCGCAGCTTTTCAAAGAACCCGAACGCCAGCGCCGAATACGGCACGAGCGGAAAGCCGCTCTCGCGGTGAAAGCGGTAGTAGGCCGCGTCCGTCGTCACCAGCCCCGCGGCGTCGGCGCGCCCGTCGGAGGGCACTTCGGCGAGCGAGAACCGGTTTGACACCGCGCAGAAGCCGGCGCAGCCGTGCGCGGCGGCATAAGCCTGCGCCTCTTTGAGGCGCGGCAGCGTCCAGTTGGAAGCGCCGTAGCAGCGGATCTTGCCCGCGCGCGCCAGCTCCTCGCAGAATTCGACGATCTCGCCGGCGGGCAGTTCCGGGTTGTCGCGGTGCAGCCAATATAAATCAATAGAGGCGACGCCCAGCGCGCGCAGGCTCTCTTCAACGTCGGCAAAGACGTCGGCGCGCGTCACGCGCGAGCGCTCCGGCGTCTGAAAATCGTAATGGCCGCCCTTGGTGGCGACGATCATGCCGCTGTGTCCGCCGCGCCGCAGCCAGCGGCCGACAATCCGCTCGCTCAGATTCGTCCCGTCGACGCCGCGGCCGTAGACGTTGGCGGTGTCGAGCATGCGTCCGCCGCCGTCGTAAAAGGCGTCCAGCAGGCGGTGCGCGCTTTTTTCATCGGTCTGCGCGCCGAATTTCGCCGTGCCGAGGCAGACGGCCGAGACGCACAGCGGCGTGCCGGGAATCACGGTCTTTTTCATAGCGTTCCCTCTTTTCTGCGAAGTAATCCGCGGCGATTTACCGCGCGCATCCATGCGGAGAGGCGGGACACGGCCGGACGCGCCCGCATCAAGGCTACCGACCGCCCGCAGGCGGATACCGCTGGTGGCGCACGGCGGGCGCGGAGATACCGGCCGCCTGCAACGGCTATACGCGCACGGTATCCTCGCCGCAGAGCAGGGCGAGGTGGCGGCCGATGTGCGCCCGCAGCGCCTTGGCGTAGGCGGCGCGGTTTTCCCGCCAGCAGGCGTAGAGCCGGTTGCGGAAGCGATAGGCGCCGTCCGTTGTTTTGGCCTGCAAAATCAGGCCGTAGGTGATGTGAATGAGCTGGCGGCAGTCGTTCTGATCGAAAAGCGACGGCAGCGCGCCGTCCGAAAGGCTGTCCAGCGGCGGAATTTTCGACAGGTCTGTCGTGACCTTGTAATACTTCTGCGCCTCGCTGAAATGCTCGAGCGCGAAGGCGTGGATCTCCCGGTACAGCGCGGGCTGCGCCTCGGCGACGACGCGCATGGCGCAGAGCCAGTTCGTCCCCGCTGTTTTGAGGTGAAAGCGCCCCTGCGCCGCCGCGGCGACCGCCGGAAAGACGGAGAACTTGTCCGAACCGGAGTGGACGCTGAGCTTGTAGCCGAAGCTCCGCGCGATGGCCGCATGGACGCCGAAACCCTGCGCAAACGCCTGAGCGTCGCCGATATAGTCGACGCCCTTCTGAAATTCGCCGGGAAAGCGCGGCGCCAGCGTCTGAAAGCGCACGCCGCGGCGCACAAGCTCCGAAGCGACGTACCAGTGCTGAGCCGGGGTGGTTTCCGTGTCCGTCTCGTCGACGGAGATTTCAAGGTCGGCCGTCTCCCTGCCGGCAAAGCACTCCCGCCAGACCTGCCCGGCGAAGTCGAGCGCCCGGTCATAGAGCAGCCGCGCCCGCAGATATTCGGCGCGGGAAATGAAAATTTCATGTCCCTCCGCGCGGAACGTTTTGCCGGCGTAAAGCGCGCCGCGCTCGTCGTTACGATCATCGGCGGCGAGCAGCTCGGCTTCGCTCATCGCGGCGGCGGCCTTGTCGATAAAATCGCTGACGTCGAGCGTGATCATCGTGTAGCCGAGGCCGAGCGCGCTTTGGATGTCGGCGATGGTTTTCAGGTGATCCCCGTCCGCGCCGAAGCCGCCGCGGTAGCCGGCGCGGAATACCGCGAACGTCGCCGCGTCGAGCACCTCTTCATAGCTCCGGCCGGTGAGGTCGAGTTCGCGCATCGACTGCTGCGCGAGCACGGGGACGAATTCGGGGTATGCGTTCAACAGCCGGCAGTGCGCCGTTCCGGCGATGCCGAGCCGGTCGCCGAGGCCGACGGTCATCGGTTCGGCGAGCACGCGCCGCGGCGCGCAGAAAGGAAACATCTCCCGCAGAAGCGCGGCGTTCTCATGCGTGAGCGGGGCTTTTATATACTCCACCCGCGCGAGCTTCACCGGTTCGCCTACAAATCGCGAACCAGCGGGCGCAATGAGGAAGTCTTCTCCGCCGCAATCGGCCATGAAGACCGAGCCGCCCTCGCACGGCGCGACGGATTGCTGATAAGCGACGCCAAATCTCTTTCCCATCTTTATTTCTCCTGTTCCTGTTGTTTGACAGATGTGCCGCCGTCTGCGCCGCCGCCGTTTTCCTGCGCCGCAGACTCGGCTTTCGCCTGTTCGGCGAGCTTGGCCCGGGCGCGGCGGAAGCGCGCCTGCCGAATCGAAAACATCGCCGCGATATAAACGGCGGCGGCCGCGCCGAACGCGATCAGAAGCGCCGTTGTGTCGATGGTCCTCCCATCCTTCCCGAGGCAAAAGCCGTTTTTGTCAGACGGAGCGGCGGCGCGCGGAAAACGCGCACCCGCCAAAATCCCCGCCGACGCTTTCTATTATAATACATCGTTCTGCCGGATTCAAGCAATTTCCGGCGAAAAAGGGGGAAAATACGGGGCGGCGAGGTTTCGATTCCAAACGCTTTCGCCGATTGCCGGCGGCTCGACGGAAACAGACGCTTATGCATGGAGCAGCGCCAGCGCAGGCCGCACCTCGTTGAGCAAAACGCCGTCCGCGCCCCATTCGTCGCGCCAGAAAAGCAGCGTTTCCGGCGCGGTATAGCCGACAGCCTGCCCCGGCGCCTTCGCCATAATCCACAGCTCTTTGCCGGTTTGTCTGACCGCCCGTATGGTTTCCGGCGTCAGCCAGCTCTCCCAAAGGCGGATCGCGTCCGCGCCGGCGGCCGCAAATTCGGCGATACGCTCCGGCGCGGGCAGAAACGCGAGGATGGCCGCGCCGCTGTGCTCGCGCGCATAGCGGATGTCCTCGGCGCTGGTCAGGCCGAGCACGATCTGTTCCTCGCACCCGTAACGGCGGCACAGGTCCAGCAGCGGCTGCAAGCGCGCGCCGCCCTGCTTGACATGGTATAAAATCTGCCGCACGCCGCACCGCAGAAAGTCTTCCATGGTGTGAGAGCAGAAGGCCGGATCGCTTTGACGGCGCAGGGCGAGAAACTCCGGCAGCGTCATTTCGGCGATGCGGCGCGGGTCGCCGAACAGACCGGCCGCCGTGTCGTCGTGATGGATGACCGGAACGCCGTCGGCGGTGAAACGGACGTCCATTTCCACATAGGCCGCGCCGGCGGCCAGCGAATGCCGCGCGGCCGCGACTGTCAGCTCGGGATAACGGTCGGTTCCGCAGCGGTGCGCGATGATTTTCATGCTCTCAGTCGCCTCCGTAGAAAATTTGCCTCCGCGGTTCGGGAATAACGGCCGCCGGCGTAGTTTACTGCGGCGGCAGGCCGACCTCCTGCCACTGCGCCACGGACGGCACGGCGATATACTTGCCGGCCACCGAGACCGTGCCGTCGTTTTTGAGAAGCACCGAACACTCGGTATCGCTGGCGAGTACGGCGATCACGCCGGTGTACAGCGCGAGCTTGTTCTGCTCGTTTGACGTGTCGCCGACCGAATAAGCCGTGCCGTCGCTTTTGAGAAGCAGCGTGTTTTTCTCCGCAGTGGAGACGGCGATGACATCGGTGTATTCTTCAATTTCACACTGGCCGTAGGCGTTGTCGCCGGTGGCGACGAGCGTGCCGTCGCTTTTCAGCCCGATTGTGTGATAGGGGCCGGCCGCGACCATGACGATATCGGTCCAGCCGGCGACGTCGCACTGGCCGTCGTCGTTGCTGCCCGCGGCGACGAGCGTACCGTCGCTTTTCAGACCCACCGTGTGCATATAGCCGGCGGCGACGGCGGAGATACCGGTCCAGCCGGCGACGTCGCACTGGCCGAATTCGTTGTCGCCGGCGGCGACGAGCGTACCGTCGCTTTTCAGGCCCACCGTATGCATATACGCCGCGGCGACGTCGACGATATCGGTCCAGCCAGAGACGCCGCACTGGCCGTAGGTGTCGTCGCCGGCGGCGAGAACCGTGCCGTCGCTTTTCAGCCCTACGGTATGGCGATATCCGGCGGCGAGATCGATCAGGCCGTCCCAGCCGGTTAAGGTGAGCTGTCCGGCGCTGTTGCCGCCCGTGGCGTAAACGCCGCCGCCGGCTTTCAGCGCGAGCACGCTCTGGTGGCCGGCGGCGAAGACCCGCGCGGCGGAGGGGCCTAAGGCCCGGGCGTAAACGGCGCTGTCACGGATTTCGGGGATGGCGACGAACAGCGAGAGCGCGCCGAGCGCGTCGCCCGCATCGGCGAGCGAGACGGCGTGTTCATACGCGAGCAGCCGCGTCTCGCCGGCCTTTTCAGCCGCGCCGTCGGTTTCGCCGGCGCGTTCATAGAGCCGCAGCGCCGTCAGATAGTCCTGCGCGTCGACCGCGGCGTCGGCCATATCGCAGTCGATGCGGGCGATCATCGCGTCGCTCTCGCCGAAGCCGTACAGCCCGACCAGAGTTTGGCGCGCCGTTTCCAGCTCGCCCGCCTCGTACTGCTGTACGGCGAGAGCGAAACCGGCCTCCTTGGCGAGCGTGCGGCTGTCCTTGTAGTCGCCGAGCGCTTGGAAGCGCTCGGCCGCCGCCGCGCAGCTGCCCTGCTCCAACAGCCGCTTCGCGCGGCCGTAGGCCAGCGCGTCGTCGAGCACGGTTCCGTATAAGACCAGACCGATGCAGACCAGCGCGGCGGCGGGGAGCAGCCAGCGCAGGCAGATGCGCCGGATTTTACCGGCCTTTTCTTTTTTGGCGCGCTTGACCGCGAGAATCCGCTCCGCCTCGATGCGGACGGATTCGGGGAGGTTGTCCGGATGGTTTTGGCGGTTGGAAGAGTTTGCCATGGTAAAACGTTCACTCCTTGTGTGCGCGCGGCACGGGTTGATCAGGGGCGGCGAGAGAAAACGCCGCCCGCCGCCGCTTTTTTTAAAACCGGGGCCGAAAAAAGCGGGCGCGCCACCGGCCGTTCCGATGGGCGCGCCCGCGCCGCACGGTTCGCGGCGAATTTGCGGCTGCGTGCGCGCGGAACCGGCCGTCTGGCGGAGATGCCGCGCGGCGGCGCTGCCGACAGGATGTGCCTCCCGGCGCGCTTCCGCTGAAAATCAATGCGTCTTCATTGTATCACGGCGCGGCGGCGGTTGGTGAAGAATTTGTAAAAAATGGCGGCGCCTTATCGCATGTAGCTGCGGATACGGTGAAAGGTGATAAAATTGGCGTTGTGGAAATTCTCCGCGCCGTTGACGGCCGTGCGCGAAACCGCGAGGATATCGTCGCCGTCGAAAAGGAAGCTCGGATACTGAAAGCCGACCTTGTCCTCGCCCTCGGGAAAGCAGTTGTCGGCGTAGTTGAGGATGTCGCGCTTAATCTGCCAGTGAATCAGATCGTCGGAAACCGACAGGGTTAGGACGTTGCGCTGGTTGAGCGTTTCCGTGGTGACGCGGTTGGAAAGCGCGTAGTAGCGCCCGTCCGACGGGGAGCGCAGAATATAAAACTTCGAGAGGTTGCCGGGAAACTCGACTGTGCGCGCGAAGCGCGGCGGCTGATCGGGGTGTTCGGCGTCGAGGAGGGTCATATACGCCTTGCCGTAATTGGGCACGCACGTCGCCGTCTGATACCGCAGGAGATCGACCAGCCCGCCGTCGGGCGCGACGAGGACGTTGCCCTCGATGGTTCCGCCGATCGGATAGCCCCGGACGTCGGAGACCTGCGCCGGATCATAGGGCAGAAAGCCTGTGCAGACCCATGATTCGGGGCGCATGAGGTCGGCGTTTACGTCGGCTGAGACTGCGCCCGGACAGTGCATCCGCTGCCGCCACGAGCCGAATTCCACGCCCGACCAGAGCCGGCCGGCGTGTTCGATGACCGGCATGGGCGCTTTATGAGGCCCGCCCTCCTCCGAAGAACCGCCTTCGAGGAGCTGAACGGGGCCGCGCCAGCTCATGCCGCAGTCGGAGGATTCGTAGAGCAGCAGCGCGCCGTATTCCGTGGCGGTCGCGAGCAGATAGACCTTGCCGCGGTGGACAAACAGCCCGCCCCAGAAGCACGGCGACAGCGCCGAGGCGAAGCGCCATGTCTGCCCGCCGTCCTCGGAACGGTAGACGTGGGTCAGGTTCTGGCCGCCCTTGCTGCGGTAGATATCGTGCGAAACCAGCAGCGAACCGTCCGGCGCGGCGCAGATCGACGGGCTGCACGTCGCGTTGCCCGAGGCGATAAACGTATCGTCCTCGGGGTGAAGATAGGCGACGACCGTCCCCGGCACAAAGCCGCAGCGGAACAAACGGTCGGCGCTGCGGCAGAGCACCGTCCCGTCCGGCGTTTCGGCGGTGATGCGGATCTCATAGTCCGCGCCGTTGAGGAGCGGAGCGATGGTCGCGCTTTCGCCGCGGCACGGATACCGGTCCCACTCGCCGGAGGTGAGCAGGCGGACGTTGGCGAAGAGCGCCGCGCCGGCGGCGGAACCGCCCGCGGAGAACTCGAAGGTCAGGCGCTGGTCGCCGGGCGCCATGCGCACAATCGAGACGGACGGGGCGGGGGTTGCATTCGGTTCGGCGGACATTGAGAGCATTCCTCCTATTTTAAGGGTTGGCCGGCCGCGGCGGGCGCGGCGGCGGGACGGACGGGACAAACGGAAACGGACGGCGGGCGGAACCGAGCGCCCGCCCGCCGTCAGAAAGGCCGTTTCCTGTTTTCGCCGCGCCGAAACGCGGCCGTTTGTAAGCGCGGTTACACACGCTCTGTGTCGAAATGCATGAGCGGGAGCGGAAGCCAGCTGTTGACCAGCCGCATGACCGCCGCGGGCAGGTCAAAGCCGGTCAGCGCGGCGGGCGCGGGGCCGCAGAGCGCGTAAACCGCGTCCAGCGCGCTGAAACACAGGTCGGCCGCCGCGCCGGTCGGCTCGACGGAAACCGCGCCGTTGCCGTAGCTCAGCGCATACCGGCCGCTGCCGGCGATGTCTAAGACAAGCGTCCCTTCTTCCAGCGTCGCGTATGTGGCTTTGAGCGCCAGCAGCGCCCGGAACGCCGCCGGCCAGTCCAGCACGTTCCACATCGCGTCGCTCGCCGCCGAGAGGCCGCCGCTGATGCGGAGCAGCCCGCCGAAATGGCGGAGCTGCCACTCTCCGAGCCGCAGGCTGACGCGCTGCCGCGTCTGCAAAATATAGGAAAACACCACGCGCTCGCTGTCGGCGTCGTCTTTCAGAACGATTTCGCGCACGTCGCTCCTGCCGTCGCGCGCGCCGGTCATGGCCAGATAGCCGAGCAGCTCGCCGGAGGCGGAGTAAACCGCATAGGGCGTAAAGCCCGACCAGCTGTAAAAGCGCAGGGCGAAATCGTCGCGGTCGTAGACATAATGGACGCGCTTTTGCGCATAAATGGCGTGCAGCGCGTCGATCAGCTCCGTCTCCGCGGCTTCAAAGGCGCGGAAGGTGAACGCGGAGCCGTCGTCGCCGCGGCAGACGTCGCGCACGGCGTCATACGACAAATCGGTGCGGTAGCTGACGCCGCCGATCTCGTAGCCGAAATGGTTGTAGCGCGAGCGGCGGCCGCCCAAGTTGGAGAGCGCCGCGCCGCTTTTTTTCATTTCTTCCAAATTATAATTCATCAGCATCGACATAAAGCCGCGGCCGCGGGCGCGCGGATGGGTGGCGACGCTGCCGATGCCGAATACTTTCAGCTCTGTCCCGCAGATCGAGAGCGTCCGCGGATAGGCGAGGATCGAGGCCTTGATGACGCCGTCCTCGCGCAGATTGATCAGAGCGTCCATGCACGCCTCGGTGCGGCGGTAGAGGTTCGGGTACATCAGGGGAAAATCGTGCGACGAGCTGTTTTTGGAAAAGACGTAGTCGAGAAAGTCAATGACTTCTTCAAACTCGGAGACCTTTCCGCGGCTGATTTCAATCATGCGGGCTCAGACCTTTCGTTTCAGTTTTGGTGGAGGCGCGGCAGCCAACGTTTCAGCCGCGCCGGAAGCGATGACTAACGTTTGCGGATATTCTACCACAAATGCAGGGCAATGTAAACGGGATTGTGTGAGCTTTTCTCCGGCGGCCGGGGGCCGGCGCGATCCGAACCGCACGGACGGATTGGACAGGCGATTTTACGCTGCCGGCAGGGGAAACCGCGGCGTTCAGGCGAGCAGCAGGCCGCGCAGCGCGCGGACGCTTTCCGCCGTCCAGTCCGCGCCGGCGGCGGCCAATTCCTCCCGGCCGCCGAACCCGTACAGCACGCCGGCCGCAGGGAGGCCGTTGGCGTGCGCGCCGAAAACGTCGTGCTCGCGGTCGCCGACCATGACGGCGCCGGGCGCGCCGCGGAGTCCCGCCTTGTCCAGCGCGTAGGCGATCACCTCGTCCTTGCGGACGCGCGCGCCGTCGAGGCGGCTGCCGGCGATACAGTCAAAATAGCGGTCGATGCCGAAATGAACGGCGATTCGCTCGGCGTATACCTCCGGCTTCGAGGTCGCCATCACCAGCGTCTTTCCCGCGCGGCGGAGCGCGGCGAGCAAAGCGCGCACGCCGCTGTAAACGGCGTTTTCAAAGATGCCTTGGTCCTGAAAATATTCGCGGTAATAGGCGACGGCCTCTTTGGCCTGCGCGGGCGAAAAACCGTAAAAGCGCTCGAACGATTCCGCCAGCGGCGGGCCGATAAACCGGTACAGCGTCCGGCGGTCGCCGACGGCGACGCCGTATTTGCCGAGCGCGTAGGCTACGGACTTGGTAATGCCCTCCTTGGGGTCGGTCAGCGTCCCGTCAAGGTCGAACAGGACGGCGGATGCTTCTGAAAGCTTTCGCATGGCGCACCTCCGATCTGTTTTTTTGAGCCGGATTCGCAGCTTTCTTTTTCCTTTATGCCGGTACGGGCGCGCCGGTGCGCCGGGCTGCCGCCCGCCCCGCCGCGCGCCGGATGGTTTCTCTGCGACTCATTATATCACAGGCTGCCGGTTCTGACAACTGCGGATAAAAAAAGTCTGTTTTTATCTTGACAAACGTATTTTTTTGCGATATAATCTTTTTTGCGCAATCTCTGAGCAGAGGGCAAACGATTTTTGAAAACGGGCCGGGGTTTCCGGTCAAGAGGAATGCATGCCGATGGTCGTCAACTTAAAATCGCTTCTCGACGGAAAAGTCAACGTGCTCCGCTTCGAGCAGAGCGAAGATCTGTCGGATTTCGAGATGTACGGCGTGCGGCCGTTTCAGAGCGGCCTGACCGTCGAAGGCGTCATCGAAAAGCATTCCGGCCTGATCACGCTGCGGCTGACGCTTTCCGCCGTGCTCGACACGCTGTGCGCCAGCTGCGGGCGGCCGATTCGCTGTCCGTTTGAGGTGACGGTCGATTATCTGCTCGCCAAAACGATGATTGAGGACAGCGACGAGATTTTGCTCTACGCGGACGATAAGCTCGAACTCGGCGAGGTGGTTCGCGATCTCGCGGCGCTCAACCTCGACATGCGCCCGCTGTGCTCGCCCGAATGCAAAGGCGTCTGCTTTTCATGCGGCGCCAACCTGAACGACGGGCCCTGCGGCTGCGGCGAACAGGCGGAGAAGGAGAACTGCGCGCCGGACAAATGACCGAACGCCCGCGTTTTTTCAGCGCGGGCTTGACACAAACAGGAGGTGTAACCCAGAATGGCTGAACCGAAAAGAAAACACTCCAAGGCCAGACGCGACACGCGCCGGAATTCCCATTGGAAGATGACGCTGCCGTCGATCATCAAGTGCCCGCAGTGCGGCGCGGCGCGGCTTCCGCACAGAATGTGCAAGGAGTGCGGCTATTACAACGGCCGCGAGATCGTCAAGGTTGAGGAATAATCACCTGCCGTAAGCGGGGAAATAAGACAAACTTTTCTGGGGCGATAATTTCATGCGCCCCTATTTGTCTTACGAAATAATTGAAAAAGCCCCCGCGCCCGGCTGTTCGCTCCGCTTTGCGGCGAGGGGCGAAAAACGGGGCGCAGGCGCGCCGGCCTGCGCGGCGGAAAGGCTGCCGCGGCGCAGACCGCGCGCCCTGAGCGCACAGACAGGAGGAGAGCGGCGTACATGGCGTCAAAGATCACATCGGTAGACAAGGGGAGCCCTGCTTTCCGCGCCGGGATATCCGCGGGGGAGACGCTTGTGAAGATCAACGGAAACGAGATCCACGACGTGCTCGACTACCGCTTCTATTCCGCCGATCCGGTGCTGGATTTGGAGCTGCTCTCCGCGGACGGCGCGGCGAGGACTGTGCGCATTGTCAACCGCAGCTACCGGCCGCTCGGCCTGGAATTTGAAACCTATCTGATGGACAAGCAGGCGCGCTGTCATAACAAGTGCGTTTTTTGTTTCATCGATCAGCTGCCCGGCGGAATGCGCGACAGCCTGTATTTTAAAGACGACGACATGCGGATGTCGTTTTTAATGGGCAATTATGTGACGCTGACAAACCTGACCGCCGAAGATTTTGCCAAAATCAAGCGGATGCGCATCAGCCCCATCAACATCTCCGTCCACGCGACCGACCCGGAGGTGCGGCGCAAAATGTGCGGCAACCGTTTCGCAGGCGACTGCTATAAGATCATGCACGATTTGGCCGCCTC
>QAMX01000071.1 GCA_003149835.1 Clostridiales bacterium | reverse complement strand
CGGCGCGAGGGCTCGCTTTGCTCGCCAAAGTCGAGTTTTTGAGGCGGCAAAGCGAGAGTTTTACAATCGCCTGTATAAAATCCGTCGAAAATTATAGCACAGACGCGCAAAGAAAGCAAGCTCCCGGCCGCGAGGGAACAGAAAAACGTTTTTTCCGTTTCCGGCGTTTCCGGCCGGCTCCCGCCTCGCCGCGTCAAAGCACAGACGCCCGCCTCGCCGCCGCCTTCGCCGTTAGCGGCCCGCTTCTCCCTCTGCGCCGGCCGGCGTGAACCAGCCCAGCTCCAAGCGCACCTCTTTTCTCGCGGCGTCGTCGTTTGAATAGCAGCATTTGTCAAAGCCGATCAGTTCAAAGCCCTGCGCGAGATAAAAAGCGATCGCCGGCGCGTTGCACGACTGCGTTTCCAAAATCACCGCGCGGCGCTTTTCGTAAACCGCCTGCTCCTTGGCCTTCTCCATGAGCCGCCGCCCCAGCCCCATGCGCCGGTATCCCTCGGCGACCCACAGCTCGGTCACGCGCAGCCGGTTCGACCACTCCTCCGCCCACGTTTCGATCACGGCGACCGGCGCGGCCGCCCCGTCCTCAAAAAAGCCGTATGCCGCCGACCCCTGCCACCACGGCTGAAACAGCCCGTCGCGGAAGGATTTTTCCACCGGCGTTTCAAACGGCGTTTTCACCGCCGAAAACGTGAAACGGCCCTCCGCCGCCTCCACGCGCACGTCATAGTAAAACGCCGAGGTGTAGCGAAAATCCAGCTCATAGCCGCGCCACGCCTCCTCTTCCATTCTATGCAGCTCCATTCGCCGCGCCTCCTTTTTCCCCTCATGCAATATGCAGCGGCCAGCGCCATGAGGCCCTGCGTTTGCGCCTTCGCCGCGCCGCGCTCTATACGCCGCGCGCGCCCTCCGCCTCCATCCGCCGCGTGTAGAGCGCCGTATAGACGAGGCGGCCGCCGGCGCGCTCCGATTTCATCAGCGAAACGGCCTCGGCGATGCCCGCGCTTTTCGCAACCTCCGGCGGCGCGGCGTTCCCCGCGCCGCGCGCGAGCGTGATGTGCGGCCGGAAAGCGCGCGAGTCGACCGCAAAGCCCTCGGCGGACAGCGCGGCGCGCAGCCGCCTTTCCAGCGCCGCCAGCGGCGGCGAAACGCGCACTCCGAGCCAGATAAGCTCGCCGAACCGCCCCGGCGCAGCGGTTTCAAGCGCAAAGGGCGCGCCGCAGGCGCCGTCAATACAGCGTCGCAGCGCGTCCGTCCGATTGGATTCGCCGATAAAGGCGAGGGTCACATGCAGATTTTCCGGCCGCGTAAAATTGGCCGAGATTCCCTGCCGCCGCAGCGCGGCGATTCCGCCCAGCGCCGCCGCGCGCACCTCTTCCGGCAGCGGCAGCGCGATAAACAGCCGCATCGCGCTCACTTCCTTTTCTACTTCAACGTCTGATTCCCGCCTTGCGGCAGCCGCGGGCCTAAGGCCGCGGCCGATCCCGTATCCGCTTTTCTCTCCGCCCGCGGGCCGGCTCACGCGCCGGCTTCCTCCAAGGCGATCCGGCTCCACGCTTCCAGACGGCGCGGGTCAAAGCGCACCGTGGACACATCCTTTAAAATCATTTCCAGCGCGAGGCCGTTTCGCTCCGCGCATTCGATCGTTCGGCGCAGGTCGGCGCGCACCGCCGCCTCGTCGAACGAATCTACGGCGAGCAGCGCCGGCGACGGCTTATTCGACATCACCAGCGTTTTGTCAAGCTTTTCCGCAAACTCCTCGCGGCGGCTCCACGGGCTGCACGAGACCTTTTTGACGTGGGGAATCCGCGCGACGAGATCGAGCCGGTCGTCCAGGCGGTCGCAGCAGCCGTAGTAGATCATGCCGAACGGCTCTGCCATCTCCGCAATATACGGCAGCTCAAATTCCTCAAACATCGCCGGAGAGACCGAGCTGAAAAGCTGCGCCAGCCCAAACGACCAGCAGTTTTTCGAAACGCTGCCCTTGCCCGCGCCGAAATCGGGCAGGAGCTCGTCGGTATAGATATACGAGCAGTGACAGACGGAAACGTCGTCGGCGTGGACGGCGAGCGCGTTGGCCTCGCGGATCCCGTTGAGGGTCGAATCGGTCAGCCGCCGCATGGCCGCATGAATCAGCTCCGGCCGGTCGAGCATCTCGATGTAACAGGTTTCCACGCCCATGTATTCGGAGAGTCTGTCCCAAACGCCTAAGTGAAATTGCAGCCCGCGGCTGAGCCGCAGCGGTATGTCCGCGCCGAACGCTTCCGCAGCCGCGTCGAGGCGGCGCCGGCTCTCCTCCGCGTCGGCCGTGACATGGATATCGCGGATTTTTTCGATGTCCTCCAGCTCCCGGATCTGATTGAGATACCGGTGCGAGGACGCCGTTTCGCCCTCGACGAGGCGGCGAACCTCTTCGACGCGCGTCAGCCCGTAACCGCTTTGATAGATCGCCGCCGGCACGGAAAGATACGGTTCCAGCACCATATCCGCCGGAAAATGCCGCCATTGGTAGAGCTGCCGCCGCAGCGTGCGCTCGATGTCACGGAAAAACGGCTCCTCCACGGTACAGAGCAGCGCCGCGCCGTCCGCGGCTTCCAGCTCGTTCCACGGGAGCTGGTCGATGTTGAGCATCGGGCGTTTGCGGTCCAGGCGGTTGTGGCTTTTCCAGAGCAGCATTTTCTCGCGCTGCACGGGCAGCGACGCCGCCTCCATGTATTCTCCGGCCAGACGCCGGAGCGTTTCGCGGTCTCGGCTGGTCAACGTCATTCCGTTCACTCTCCCGAATGTTATTGAAGCGCCGCTCTGCCGGCGCGCCCCGCAACGGCCGATGGCCAAAAGACGGGCGGCCGCGCAAGCGGGTTCGCGGGGAAAAGACAAACGCTGTACGGCGGCGCGGAAATAGGCGCGGAGACGCCCGCCGAAAGCAGAGGACCGACAGCCGCCGTTTTTTGGCCAGCTGCGCTGGCCTTTCGTCCGGCGCGCGATGCGCAAGGGCGCGGCGCGAACCCGCGTTTACAGCCCGTAAGCCGCGGCTTTTTCGCGGAGCAGTTCCAGCGCCTCGGGCAGCTCGGCGCGCATGTCCTTGATGTTGCCCTCGATGCTCAGCCGCCCGTGATAGCCGCAGTCGGCCAGACCCGCGAAGAACGCGTCATAGTCCATCCCGTCGCTCTTTTTCATGGCGACGCGGCCGACGGGGTTGGCGATGTGCGTATGTTTCAGCCGCGCGCCGCAGGCGGCGACCTCGGCGCGGCCCTCGCCGGCGAGATAGAGGTGATAGAAATCGGAGAGAATCTCAAAGCCCGGCCGGTCGATATCCTCCATCAGCTTGATGCCGTCGACCTGCGTGTTGATGATGTTGGTCTCCTTGGTGTTCAGCGGCTCCAACGCGATCGTCAGGCCGTGCGCCGTCGCTTTTTCAGCCAGCATTCTGCCGAAGGAGATCAGCTGGTGCCACGCCTCGGCGCGGTCAAACCCGTCCGGCACGCGCCGCGCGCCGCCGCTGCCGAAAACCACCGGCCCGGCGCCCAGCCTTTGCAGCCGCGCGAAGGCGCGGTCGAGATACGCCGCCTGCTGCGCCGGATCGACCTCCGGCCCCGTCACCTTAATGCTGCCGGGCAGCAGCACGCAGAACGCCTCCGCCTGAACAGGCGACGTTTCGTTTTTCTTCACAAGCGCTTCAAACGCCTCGTCGTCCATATTGGCGACGGCGGTCACATGCCCTTCAATATAATCGAAGCCGAGCTCTGCAATCAGCTCCATGTTTTTCAGATCGCTTACCACGCCGAATTTCATTCCGCTTCCTCCGTTTTTCCGGCCGCCCGCCGCGGCCGCGACGTCAATTTTGATTTCCTTTTATCCGCCCGTCATGGGCTCGGTATAAGTATACGGTTTCGCCGCGCCGTTGTCAACCGCCGGAGGAAAAAATCAGCTCCCTCCCGCCGGCCGGAGAACGGTTTTCGGTCGGGTTTGCCCCGTCCCCAAAGCCGGCTTGGTTTTCCCGTTGCCCGACGCTTTCATCTTATACAGCCGCATTTCACGCACAGATTCGCCGCCTCCATACGGTTTCGCGCCCCGTTATGGAATACCGGCCGCCTGTATGCCTGCGCGGCCGCCGCTCAGCGATAGCGCAGCAGCGTCACGGCGACGCGGCCCTTGCGCGTCTCTCCGCGCACCTCGGCGATCCGGATTCGCCCCTTGCCGCGCACGGAGATCAGGTCGCCCTCGGCCACGGCTGCGTCGGGCTTCGCCGCCGGGAGATGGTTGACGCTGCACAGCCCCCGCTCGACCGCCGCCTTCGCCTCCTCCCGCGAGAGCCGGAAGCCCGCCGCGGCGACGGCGTCGACGCGCAGCGAGGAAACCGTCGCCGCCACCGCCTCTCCGTCCGATTCGTCCGTTGCCGGAACGGCCGCCCGGCCGACCTCGTTTAGCGTCAGACGGGCGCGGCCCGCCTGCGCGACGTTTTGGGTCAGGTACGGCGTCAGCTCGGCCAGACAGAAAATATACGCCTCCGCGCCGTGTACGGCGATGTCTCCGATGGCCTCGCGCCGAATCCCCGCGGCCATCAGCGCGCCCAGATAGTCGCGGTGGGTCAGGGCGGCGCCGGCGCTGTTTGTCGCCCGCAGAACCGCGACAGGGTTCTCCTCCGACTCGACGGCGTCGGCCGCTTCCATATAATATTCCGGCGCAAACAGCGCCACGCAGCGCTCCGCGCCCGCATAGCCGCCGTCAAACGCGGCGCGCAGGCCAACGCGCTCGCAAAACCGGCGCACAAACGCCGCCTCTGCGGGCGTGAGAAATTTCGTCGCGGCGACGCGGCCGCTTTTCTCCGCCAGCGCCGCTTTGTCAAACGCCTGTGCGGCGAGCAAACGCTCCGCCTCGCTGTGCGCCAGACGGAGCGCCTCATCTCGTTTCATTGCCTAACATCTCCTCCAAGCCCTGCCGGACGGCGCCCGCAAGCAGGCTGTAAGCCGCAGCCGTCAGATGAACGCCGTCTTCGGCAAAGCAGCCCTCCCGCTGCGCCCCGTCCGGCGTGTTGACGAGCGCGGGCAGGTCGATATAGCGCGCAAAGCCGCGTTCTGCCGCATATCGGCGCAGCAGCCGGTTATAGGCGCGCCGCGCCGCGTTGTCCGCGGGCTGGTTTCTGCTGTATTTGACGCCGATGAGAATCAGCCGCAGCCCCGCAAAGTCGGCGCGCGCGATTCGGAACACGCGCTCGCTCAGCGCAAAGCTGCGCTGCGGCGAATAGCCGTAACAGGGATCGTTGTCCCCCTCGTACCAGACGAGCGCGCGCGGCGCACACGGGCGGACGAGGCGCGGGTAATAATAGAGCGCCTCCTCGGCCGTGCTGCCGCCGAAGCCGCGGCCATAGGCCCGAAACGGTCGCAGATCCTCTGTCAGCCGTTCCCGCGGCCAAAGGGCGACGGTCGAGCTGCCGTAAAGAACCACGCCGCCCTCCGGAACCGCTTCCGCTTCAAGCGCGCGAACCGCCTCCTCATATCTGCCAATGTCTTTCACCGCCATTTTCGCTGCCTCCCCTGATTGAAGCGCGGTTTCCCATCGCTGAACGGACAGCGGTTTCCCATCGCTGAACGGACAGCGGTTTTCCATCGCTCTCCAACCCTTTCCCAGAGCCTTCCGGTATGCGCGTCCATTATATCATATTTTGAAACATACCGCCACACACTCTTCAATCTGTCGCCGAACGCAATATTACCGTACTGTCAAATTCTCGTATTTTGGCTTTTGGCCGATACGGCATTTTTGCACAGAGCTTTCCCGGTTTTTATGCTTCATTTTTGTTGGTGTCGACACCATTTGCCTCGCGCGGCATATTGCGTTTCCGCAATTCACAAGGGCGAAATCTTTCGTTTTCTCATTGTTTTTCCACGTTGTCCTCCCGCCGGTTCAAGCGTCTCCGTCTTTTCTTTATCACATTTTGCATTTAGGCTATCGTATTCATAATATATCATTTATTGATGACTAAATCCTCTGAAAAAACGCGCTTATTGCTGTAAGTCTAATATAGCGCTTAATTCTAAAAAGCAATTTTGCGCATTTTGTCGGATCATGCCGTTTTCTGGTTTTTAAAAAAATAAATTTAGTCTCCCTATCAAAAAAAAGTATAAGTCTAAAAAAGTCTAAAAATTGGCGTCCCAAAGTACTTTTCGACAACAAAGTGAAATAATTGATCTATCCGTGTTGAAGGCGCGGGAAAGCGTTCCGTTTCTGTCGAAGTCTGTCGAAAGAAAATTGGCATTTCCTGTTGCTTTATCTTGCTAAATTGTGTTGCAATATGTTACAATATAGGCGTCCAAATTCTAACAGCCAATTGGCAACCATTCTGTAATCAAAAAAGGGATAATAGACTAGGAGGCAATGCAAATCATGGAGAAGATCCAGGGTAAGAAGCAAAGACTATTCATCGTAGACGGTGACAGCGACTTCCGGGCACTGCTTTGTTCCATTCTCGACAGCGAAGAAGATTTTGAGGTTGTCGGTTCCTGCGAAAATGGCGCCGAGGCTGTTGACAAGATCGCCGCCGTAAAGCCGGACGTGGTCATTACCGAACTGATTCTTCCAGAATTGGACGGTCTTGGCCTGATCAGAAAAATCAACGACACAATGAGCGCCGCTCGTCCCTTGATCTTTATCCTGACGGCGTATTCCAGCGCGCCGGTCATTCGTGAAGCGTCCTCGCTCGCCACCGATTACTTCGCTTTGAAGCCAATTCCTAAGAACGTGTTAATCGAAAGGATTCGCAGCATGAAAAGCGACCGGCCGGTCGAGCACGAAATTCAACCCGCCGCGGATTTCAACCTGATTCTCGAAATCACTTCCATGCTGCACGACGTCGGCGTTCCCGCGCATATCAAGGGGTATCAGTATCTCCGTGAGGCGATCGCCATGGCCATCCGCGAGCCGGACTATATCAACGCGATCACAAAGGTGCTGTATCCCGCCGTCGCCAAGCGTTTTCAGACCACGCCGTCGCGCGTTGAGCGCGCCATCCGGCACGCCATTGAGGTCGCGTGGGACCGCGGCGACGTCGAGGAAATCCAGAATATCTTCGGGTATACGGTTTCCAGCATCAAGGGCAAACCGACCAATTCGGAATTTATCGCCATGCTCGCCGACAACATTTCTCTGAAAAACAGAGGCAAGAGCGAAACCATCCTGATTTAGATTCATATGATGGAAACATCAGAAGGGCCGAACCGTCCGAAAGGGCGGGGCGGCTTTTTTGTTTTGCCCGGCCATGATACGCGGCTCCGCCTCCAAGTCTCTCTCCTTTCCTCAGCGCCCGCCGGAAACGGCGGCTGTCCGGCGTTTCCGACGGCACGGTCCGTTTGCCGCCGCTGAGCCGCGCCCTTTCTTCCGGCTGTCCAGCGCGTATTTGACAATTTCTTCGCCGTGTCGTATAATGGAAACGGCAATTTCCGCAGTTTTGCGGACCAGAAATACAAAATCCGCCGCCTCAGGGCGCTCCGGTGAAACGGGAGTTACGGCATGGTCAGACTGATCTTAGGCAGAGCCGGCAGCGGCAAGACCGCGCGGCTGCTCAATCTGGTAAAAAAACGCGCGGAGAGCGGAAAGACAGGGCAGATTTTTCTCGTCCCCGAGCAGTTCTCGCTCAACGCCGAGCGCGCGCTCTGCCGCGTCTGCGGCAACGGCATTTCCCTGAGCGCCGAGGTCATGACCTTTAAAAGCCTCGCCACGCGCGTCTTCGACGAGCTCGGCGGCGGCATTGCGGCCATGCTCGACGACGGCGGCCGGCTGCTGACCATGTACGCGGCGGTTTCCAACATCCGCAGCCGCCTGCGCGTCTACGGCGGCGCGGTGCTGCGGCCCGAATTTCTGCAAAAGCTCCTCGCGCTGACCGACGAGCTCAAAGCCTACAACGTCGCGCCCGAGGATCTGCTCGTCTTAGAGGGGACGGGCGGCGCTCTGCCGGACAAGCTCTACGACGTGGCCTGTATCAGCGGCGCCTACGACGCGCTGATGACCGCCGAGCTCAAAGACCCCGCCGACCGCATGAAGGCGCTCTGCCGCGCCCTCGACGGCAGCGGCTATTTCCGCGGCCGTTCGGTCTGCGTCGACGGCTTTAACGGCTTTACCGGCGCGGAGCTGTCCGTGCTGTCGAAGATCATACAGGAGGCCGACGATCTCGATATCGCGCTCTGCGCCGACGGCGTGACCGACGAGGACCGCGGCGCAGGCGTTTTTTCGCATGTCAAGAAAACCGTCGCCGCCCTGCAAAAGCTGTGCGCCCGCCTCGGCGTCGCCTGCGAGACGGATACCGCTTCCATTCCATGCAAGCGCTTTGCTCGGCCGGACGGCGATCTCGCCGCCGTCGAGCGCGGCCTGTTCGACTACACCTGCGAGCCCCGCGCCGTCGAAACGGACGGCAGCGTCGCGCTCTATGAGGCCGAATCGCTCTATACCGAGTGCGAGGCCGCGGCGGCGCGGGCCAAAGCGCTGATCGCGCAGGGCCTGCGGCTCCGCGAGATCGCCGTGGTCACGCGCGACATGGAGAGCTACGGCCGGACGGCAGAGGCGGTGTTCCGCAAATACGGCCTGCCGGTGTTTCTCGACCAGCGCAGCGACGCGGCGCAGAAGCTGCCGGTGCGCCTTTTGTGCGCCGCGCTCGACATCGCCGCCAACGGCTGCTCGCTCAACCGCATGCTCCGCCTCGTCAAAACCGGCCTGTCCGGCGTTTCCCCCGCCGAGGCCGACGAGCTGGAACGCTATGCGCTCATGTGGAACCTAAACGGCGCGGTCTGGCTCGCCGAACCGGGCTTTACCGCAAATCCCGCCGGCTACGGCGCGCCCATGGACGACGACGCCCGCAACGCGCTGGACCACATCAACGAGCTGCGGCGGCGCGCCGCCGCGCCGCTCAGCCGCCTGATCGAGCGCAGCCGGGGAAAAACCGCGCGGCAGCGCGCCGCCGCGCTCTACGCCTATGCCGAGGAGCTGGATCTGGCCGGCGCGCTTGAAGCGCGGGCGCGGCTCCTCGAAGCCGGCAACCCGCGCGCCGGAGCCGAATACGTCCAGCTCTGGGAGCTGCTCTGCCGCTGCCTCGACCAGTGCGTGCTGATCCTCGGCGAGACGGCGCTCGGCGACGCGGAATTCGCAGAGCTGTTCCGGCTTCTGGTTACGCAGTACAACGTCGGCGCGATCCCGACCGGCGCGGACGTCATCGCCATCGGCGACGCGGCGCGGATGCGCGCCGACCACCCGCGCGCCGTCTTTGTACTCGGCGCGCTGGACGGCGTTTTTCCACCCAAGCCCGCCGAGGGCGGAATTCTCACCCAAGCCGACCGCCGGAAATTAGAGGACGACGCCGGAATCTCTCTCTCTCCGGCCAACGAGGACCGAATCGCGTGGGAACAGCTGATCGCCTATCAGACGCTGGCCGCGCCGAGCGAATTTTTATGGATTTCATGGCCGAAGACGGGACAGCCCTCGTACCTGGTCGAGCGCGTCCGCGCCGTGCTTCCGCGTCTGGCGACGGCCGGCGAGGCGGACGGCGGCCCCGTTTTCAAAACCTATGCGCAGGCGCCCTGCGAGGAGCTGGCCGCCGCGGCCCTGCATCCGTCCGGCGCCGACCCGCTCGCCCGCGCGGCGCTCGCCGTGCTGCGCGCCGGGGCGGACAGCGGAGACGTGCTCGCCCGCGCGGCGCTCGCCGCCGAGGGACGGCGCGGCCCGCTGCGCGCGCCGGACACCGTGCGCAAGCTCTACGGCCCCGAGCCGGTGCTGACGGCCTCGCGCGTCGAGCGCTTCCGCACCTGCCGCTTCGCGCATTTCGCGCGCTACGGCCTGAAAGCGCGGCCGGACAAAAAGGCCGCCTTTGAGGCCGCCGAGACCGGCAGCTTTCTCCACTATGTGCTTGAAAAAACCTCAAAGGATATCATGGAGCACGGCGGCTTCTCGATCGACCGCGCCGAGCTGACCGCGTTCATCGAAGCCTCCGCCGCCCGCCACATCGACGAATATACGGAGACGTACATGGGCGGCCTCGGCGACAAGCCGCAGCGTCTGCGCTATACCGTCGAGCGGCTCGGCCGAACCGTGCGCGAGATCCTCTGCGGCATGATCGACGAATTCGCCGCCAGCCGCTTCGTGCCGGTCGGCTTCGAGACGCCGCTCGGCGCGGACGGCGCGCCCCTGCGCTTCGACGCCGGCGGCGAGCCGGTGCTGCTGTCCGGCTGCGTCGACCGCATCGACCTCTGGGCGTTCGAGGGCGTGCAGTACGTCCGCGTCGTCGATTACAAGTCCGGCGCCAAGGCCTTTACTTATAAGGATGTGGAAAACGGCATCGGCATTCAGCTTTTGCTGTACCTGTTCGCCGTCGTCGCCGGGGATCGGGCGCTGCGGCCGGCCGGCGTGCTCTACAAGCCCGTTGGCAAGCGCTTTGTGGCGCTGCGGCCGGGCATGACGCGCGAGGATATGGAAAACGAGCTGCGCCGTTCCGGCAAATGCAAGGGCGTGGTTTTGGACGACGACGGCGTGATCCTCGCCATGGAGGCCGTGCCCGAGGGGCGGCGCGAGCGCTTTATCCCCGTCGCCATCGACGGCGGCGCGATCCGGCGCAGCCGCTCGTCTCTGGTGGACCAGCGCCAGTTCGGAATCCTGAAAGGGCATATCGCGCGGCTGATGCGCGAGACCAAAGCCGCGCTGACCGGCGGCGCGATCGAATGCGACCCCTTCGCCGGCGCCTGCGAGTTCTGCGATTTTCACAGGCTCTGCCGCTTTGACCCCACCAACGGACACGACGCCTTCCGCGAGGCCGCGCCTCTGCGCAAGGACGAATTTTTTGCCAGACACGCCGGCGACGAAATGGAGGTGTAGCGCATGAACTGGACCCAACAGCAGGAAGCGGCGATTCAGGGCCGCTGCAAGAAGCTGCTCGTCTCCGCGGCCGCCGGCTCCGGCAAGACGGCCGTGCTCGTCGAGCGCGTTTTCCGCCGCATTTCGGACGCGAAGGACCCTCACGACGTCACCGATTTTCTCATCGTCACGTTTACCAACGCCGCGGCCGCGGAGATGCGCGCGCGCATTTTGAAGCGCCTCGGCGAGGCGCTGGCCGCCGAACCGCAGAACCGCCATCTGCGGCGGCAGATGAACCTCATCCACGAGGCGCAGATCATGACCGTACACGCCTTCTGCCTCTCGCTGATCCGCGAAAACTTTCACATCCTGGGGCTGCGCCCCGATTTCCGCCTCCCCGACGAGGACGAGACCGGCCTTTTGCTCGACGAGGCCGCCGAGCGGCTCATGGAGGAGGAGCACGAGCTGCGCTCTCCCGCTTTTTTAGCGCTTTTGGAGGCCGTGGCCTATGAAAAAAACGACGGGCGGCTCAAAGAGCTTTTGAAGCGCGCCCACATTTGGCTGGAAAGCGAGGCCGACGCCGAGCGCTATATGGCGGAGCGCGCCGCCGAGGGCGCTGTGCCGGCGGACGCCGACCCCGGCGAAACGCCGTGGGGCCGCGTACACCTCGACCGTTTGGCGCTGGAAGCCTCTTA
>QAMX01000108.1 GCA_003149835.1 Clostridiales bacterium | reverse complement strand
CAAAAATCCCGCCCTCTCGGCGATCTCCGTAATCGGCGCAAGCGCCGCTTCTCTGGCGATGGCAAGGTCGCTTTTCATCGGTTCAGCTCTCCTGTTTCTATTTCTTTTTCGGCGCGGACACGCGCGGCGGCCGGTGGTTTCCCGATCAGAAAAATGATAAAAGCCGTCGCCTCCGGTATCCGGAGGGCGACGGCTTTATTATATCAAAATCCCATGCTTTTTTCAACGCTCTCCTGCAAATTCCCTGATATGCCGTCTCTTCTGCCGGTTCCGCAGCTCCTGTGTACGGAAAGCCCGGTCTCTCCGCCGCGGAGCCGCGTTTTCAGGCGGGCATTGCCGCCGCCGGAGACAGGCCGGCTCGACCAGCGCTGTGAGCGCTCGCTTCCCTTATTTTCCGATAATCGCCTTGTTGTTTTCAATGTGCGCCGCTAAGGCGCGGACGGCGGCGTCCCGGTCCCCCTCTGCCGCCAGCCGCAGGATCTGCGAGTGCAGCACCGGGTTCTGCCGCCCGATCGGATTGGTCTCATAGGTCGTCCTGACCCAATAGATCAGGTGCATAACGGAGCGGAGAATGTCCCATTCGCGGATCGCCCAGCGGTTATCGGAGGCGCGGACGATGAGATCGTGAAAGGCGAGGTCGGCGTTGATATACGCCTGCACGTCGATGGTTTCGCCGCGCTCCGCCAGCGCCTGCATGCGCTCGACCTGCGCGTTCAGCTGATCCATCGGCAGCGTCCCCTCTTCCATAGAGACGCGCAGGCACATCGTTTCGATGTTGCAGCGGTAATCATAGAAATCGCGGATGTCCTTCTGCGAGTATTCGACGACGCGCGTCGCCTTGTTCGCCTCCCGGACGACGAGCCCTTCGCCGCTTAGGATCAGAAACGCCTCGCGGACGCAGGCCTTGCTGATGCCGAGCGCGTCGGCGAAATCGTTTTCCTTTAAATGCTGCCCCGGCAGCAGCTCGCCGCAGACGATCTTCTGACGGATCAGATCCGCCGCGCGCACGGAAATCGATTTTTTTGCAAGGCTGTTTTCTCCGAAAATCTGTGATATATCATTCTGCATATGACTTTATTGATACTTCCTATTAGTTTTGGTGGAAAAAATCATCTAACATTTTCTGAATCACCTGTTCCTGTGATTCGAGAGCTGTTGAGATTGAAAGATCTCCCTGACGAACCGGAACAACGATTTCATCCGTTATAACGGATCTAACATCCGGCTGAATTCGGTTAACATTAACAACCATATTGGGAGCGATGTATTCTGTAATCATTTCCATGGATTCTTCATCACGCAGACGTCCATCTTCATATCGCTCCGTCCAGTTCGGGCTATTGAATGCTTCCCCATATGCATTCATGCAAATGACACTTTTTTCATAGTTTTGATTAGTCGTCATCATGACAAAAGCGTCAAGTCCATCAACAACATTTACATAACCGTCCGCACTGGGACCCATAGGAGATGGAATTACACCATAATCAAACTCACACTGCCAGAAAGGATCACCGCCGTAAGGCTGAAGGTGATACCAAGCAACCCATGTCATCGCCGCATCGCCACGGACAAACAAATCTGCCTTTTCAGACCCCTTTGTCAGTGCTGTGTTGTAGTAACCGAGGTTATACTCGTCATATATAAACTGCAGTGATTCCACTACCGAGGGTGTATTTCCGACATAAGTCCATTTACTATCTACATTTTGCAAGATTCCGCCACCATTGGTATACATCTCGACTTGACCAGGTACGGAAGCAATTCCCCATCTGTCATAGATACCATCGCCATCATTATCAATCGAGGCTTTCTGCGCCACCTCTAAATATTTGTCCCAAGTCCACTCATTATTTCTGACAATTTCATACAGATCATAGCCCAAGGATTCTACAATATCCTTGTTAAAAATAACCATAAAGCCAAGAGGCATCGTAATATATTTGCTGACAGGCAAAACTCCCCAGTAATGCCCACCAATATTCGTCAAAGACGAATATTCTTGATTCCATTTTGTTTCATCATACGGATTAAAACCAGCAGCCAGCATTTTTTCACTGTCCAACGGTTCAAACACATTGGTAATACCTCCCGGGATATAGTGCGTCTGCGTGGTCATACAAAAGTCTCCGAGAGAAATTCCTCCCATTGTCGCAGTATAGTAAGTCTCATAGTTTGAAGAACCCTGTTGTTCATTATAGGTAAAATTGTATTTTTCCTCAATCTCTCTCATCTCAGCCAGCCATTCGTCGTGCAGGGCATTTAGATTTGGTTGCGGCATATAACGAGAAATGTCTACATCATGATAAAAAACAAATTTATAACCTTCTAAATCAATTTTCTCAGCCGTAGGAGTAGTAACGGTTGTTTCCGTCGTTGCATCGGTTTTCGGTACATCAGAGGTAGATGCCACTGACGTATTATCTGACGTTTGGGGCTGTTTCTCAGTACCACATGCTACAAAAAGAGTCAGAACCATTGCTAGAGATAAGCACAATCCTATAAAGCGTCTCATCCTTTTTTCCTCCGTTCATATTTGCTTCTGTTCACTATTCTGCCCAGAAAGCATACATCAACTCTTGACCAATCATATTGTACCACACAATCTATCGATTGTCAATCATTAAATTGTCGACAATCTGATGATTTTTGGGCGGCTGCAAATGCAGAGCGCGGCGCGGAATTTGCTTCCGCGCCGCGCTCTGCGTTTCCCATTATTTCTGTCCGCCGTTTTGGATGAAGAACATGCAGACAGCCGTTCCCTGTCCCGCGTCGTTCTTTCGCTCCCAAAGCTCGCCGGCCTCGAACGTATACGTCGCCGCCCCGTCCCGCTTGACATAGCGGCTGCAATATTGGCCGTAATGCGGCGTCGTTTCATCCGCCGCTTCAAAGCCGGCGGCGATCAGCGCCTCGAAATAGCGCTGTATGCCCGCGTCGCTCTCGGCAACCGACACCCCCATGAGCGCCGATACGTTCTCGCCGCTCTGGCCCGGATCCTCGTAGCAGTCAAAAGCGCCGTCGCCGTTCCAGACAGGAAAGGCTTTCGCAAACGCGGCGGGAAGCGCCTGCGCGCCGTCGACGAGCCTGGCGTCGATCTCATAGTGGCCGGGCAGCGCCGAGCGCCCCGGCTCCGATAAAATCCGATAACGGCCGGCGCGCCACAGGCTGCTCTCTCCGTCGAAGCGGTAGCCCGTAAAACCCGCCGCCTCCATCTCGCCCAGCCACGCGTGATACGTCTCCTCCGATGCGTCGACGAAGAGAATGCAGGTGTCGGCCTCGTCGTTTCGGTCGGGATAATAGTCCGCTGTGATCTGCTCCGCGCCCGCCCATTCGGGCACGCCGAGCAGCGGCCAGGCGGCCTCCATATCCCAGTTTTCCGCGGCCGGCTCTCCGGTAAGCGACGTGCCGGCCGAAGACAGGGCGGGGCTTTGCGTCGTCGTGACCGACGTGTTGCCGGAAGTCGCCGCCGGCTCGCCGCCGTCGCATCCGGCGAGCAGCGCGGCCGCTGTCAGCAGCGCCGCCGCCAGCTTGATTCGTCTGTTCATGTTTCTGTTTTCCTCCAAAAAATTGTCCGGAGGGAGGATCTCCTTGCTCGCAGGCCGTCCGCTTTACGCCTCGTCAGCGGAGGCGGGCGCCGGATTCACGCCGGGCGCGCGGATGCCGCCGAAGGCCGCGTGACGCGCGGGCGCTTCCGCCGTTCCGCCATCTCCGGCGGGCTGGACGCTGCGCGGATAGTCCTCCTCGGGATAGTCGAAATCGATGAAATTGTTGCGTTCGGCATAGACCCATCTGAGGCCGAAAACCGCCGCAAGGTCGTCGGCGGCCACATACAGCTCGCCCTTGTCGCCGCGGAAGACCGGATGAGAAAGCTTCTCCTCAGCGCCGTTTTTGAGCGCCGAATCGCTTCCCTCCGCGAAGACGGCGCGCACGCCGTACAGATCGATGGTGACACGGCCGGGCTCCTTGACGACCTCGGCTCCGACGGCCTGCGCGCAGACCGCAAACGGCACGAAAAACGTCCCGTCGACGCGGCGCGCGCTGATGTCGCGGGCGCAGAGCTCGACAAGCGCGCCCTTGTAGGCCATCCGCATCCTGTGATAGACCGGCGCGACGAGCGGCGGATAAATTTCGTCGCGCGATTTGTCGATCGAAAATTCGTCCACGGCGCGGCCGTCGTCGAGATAGGCGCTGACGGTCAGGCGCTCCGGCGTCACGTCGACGACGGCGTACATACAGTTTCGTTCCTCCTGCGGGTAGAAGTTATAGTACCAGACCTTGTCGGCGTTTGAGGTGAAGATGTTCTCGCCGCTGTTGCCGAGGATGTAGTGCACCGTGCCCTGCGAGGGGCGGTCGAACATCTGGTAGCCGCGGATCGGATAGGAGCGCGCAAACGAGTGCTCGTGTCCGGCAAACATCACGTCGGGCTTGGCCGCGTCGAGCCGCTCGGACAGCCCTTCGAGGCACTGGCCGCTCACGCCCTCGGGCATGATCGGAAAAACGGGGAAGTGAAAAACGCCCAGCTTCCACGTTTTATCGCTCGCCGCCATGTCCTGCACGGCCCAGTCGGCGATTTTGGCGAATTCGTTGATGCCGAGGATCGTAAAGTGCGCGTCGCCGTAGTCGAACGAATAATTCTCCGTCGTATAGCCCTCGGGGCCGTTTTTCGGATACGCCTCTTCAAACTGGGCGTCGAAAAAGTCGGCGTGTTCGAGATAAAATTTGCCCGACTGCGTCTCCTCGGAATCGTAGACGCGGTAGCCGCGGTTGTCGTGGTTGCCTGTCGCCATCATCAGCGGCACGCGCTCGCAGAAGCCGCGCAGCCCGTGGAACAGGCCGTTCCACTGCAACTCGTTCTGGCCGTTGCTGACGTTGTCGCCGAGCGTGAGGATAAAGCGCGCGTCCGGGCAGCGCTCAAAGGCCTTTCCGAGCATCCGGCGCACCGGCGCGTATTCCGGGGTCGCAAACGGCGTGGAGTTCTGCTGGTCGGCGATGACGATGAAACGGTAGTGCGTCAGGCTTTCCGGCTCGGTCTCAAACGAGAACTCCGCGCTGCGGCAGGCGTCGTCGCCGACGGTGTAGAAATAGCGCGCGCCGGGCGTCAGGCCCTCCGCGGCCGCCGTATGGATGAGGCTGACGTCGATATCGCTCTCAAAGCGGCGGGTGACCGCGTCAAACCGAACGGTCTCGCGTTCGCCGCCCCATTCGGGGCGCAGCAGCAGGTAGCCCGGCGCGGCCGTCTCGTCGGTGCGCCAGGTCACGGCCATACCGGTTTTGGCGTCTCCGCGGATGGAGAGCATGATATGATCCGGCGCGGCGGAGCTGCCGCGCGGCGGCTTGCTGCGTTTTGCGGAATTGTCGCTCATAAAAAGGGTTCCTCCATTTTCTTAATATCATTCAGTCGATTGTAAAACTGCGTTTTCCAATCGAGAGACTCGCGCTGATCGCCCTCGCTGCGCTCGTTTGG
>QAMX01000115.1 GCA_003149835.1 Clostridiales bacterium | reverse complement strand
TATTTTTTGTATTTTTCAGTGCAATCCATTGACATTTTCATTTGATTTGCTATAATGAAATTGTATTAAACAGCGACGGTCTTCCGCGCTGTCCACTACATATTTGAATTGGAGGTATTGCGTCTTATGAAGAAACGGCTTTTCTGTCTCCTTCTAACACTCCTGATGGTCGTATGTGTATTTGCCGGCTGCGGCGACAACACATCGGATCCGTCCGCCACGACAACAGTTGCGCCTGTCACCGACAATACCACCCCTCCCCCCTCCACAGACGTTCCCGACACGACGACAGAAGACCCCGCGCTTTCTCTCGACGGTTACCACTTCATTCTTTCCTACGGTGAGTTTACGGGAATGCAACCCGAAGCCGGCACTTCGACGGCCGACGAGCTCGAAGACATATACGCTTCTATCGAGGAAAAATACAACATCACCATTGAGCGTATCTTCGGCGCGCCTTCTCATATCAATTCCGCAGCCGGCAGCGCCTTGATCGTCGCAGCGGTTTCCGGCGATAAATACGCCGACATGATTCACTCGCACCAGATGAACTATCTGCCCCTGCGCGCCATGAACGGCCTGCGTATTCTGAACTCCCCGGAAATGATCGAAGCCGGTCTTGACACGACCGACGGCGAAGTTTTCAATCAGTTTTTCACAGAAATTCTGCAATTCCAAGGAGAACAGCTTGCTTTCGACATTTCAGGCAAGTATGAATCGTTTGACTTCGGCCACATGTTCGCTTTTAACAAACGTTTAGTCTCCGAAGTGGGTTATTCCGCCGATCAGATCTACCAGTTTGTCCGCGACGGCGAATGGACCTATGACAAAATGCTTGAAATCGCCGGAAAGATCACGAAGGATGTAGACGGCGACGGCAACACCGATATCTGGGGCATCAGTCTGGACTGTGACGGCAACGAGATCTACTCCAACAGCGCGGCGCCTATCCTCATCAACGACGACGGAACGGCGACCGTGAATCTCGATGATCCGGCCATCTTAGACGCCATGTACTTTATGTCTGAGGTTTCGGGCAACACCAAGTATCAGGAGCCGGTCATTTCCGTCGACGGCAACCCTGTCACCGGGCGCGGCGGCCGGCGGACAAATTTCTATGCCGGATTGGGCGGCTTCTGCGGTCTCTACGGCGGCAACTTCGGCAATGACACCACCGGCACCATGGAAGACGAATTTGGCGTCGTACCGATCCCGAAAGGGCCGAACGCCGACCACTATATGATGAACATGGTCGATACGGAAGGCTTCATCATGCTGAGAACCAATTCGGATTATGCGAAGAGTATTCCGATCATCAAGGAAATCGGCAGGGCGTTTACCAGCATGGACGACTATCTGGCAGTCGTTCTTGACGAGTTCCGCGGCGACGAACAGGCGCTTGAAATGCTGACGGAGTATTGCCTCCCCAACGCCACGATGAACTATGCCAAAGCCAGCAACGATCTGTATCAGTTCTTCCGCAAAACCGTTATGCATGCAGTTTATACCAAAGAGCTTTCCCCGGCGGCCATTGCCGAAACCTACGGCGCTCAGCTCCAAAGCATGCTGGACGCGGTGTTCCGCTGATTGCGACGCTAAGCTAAGCCCACCTCGTATCATTTTCCTGCGGAAAATCTCGCTCGAAACAGAGCGGAACGCATGAAATCACAAAAAATATCCTGTCCGGTCTTTTGATCGGACAGGATATTTTTATTTGCACAGCCGCACGAGCAGCTGAGCTTTCAGCAATTCGATCTGTTTTTACGCTCTTTCCAAACGGTATATAAAATATCTTTCAGAACCAGCATCGCATCTTGTTCGTTGAACTGATATTCCTGCTCTATTTCGTCCAGCATTTCATTGAATTGGCGAACATAGCCGGAAGGATTGACCATATTTTTATATTTCAGCAGAATCGGATATTTTTTCCCCCACGCATTGCTCCAATCGACTTTCTCTTCCGTTTCTTTCCTTGTTTTGTCGATCGCCTCCTGGATTTCTTTTATGTCCATATCAAAATCAATCAGCTCATCTAACGACACTTTATATAGCACCGCCATTTTCTTGGACTGACGAATATCCGGAACTGTTTCATCGGTTTCCCATTTTGAAACTGTCTGTCTGCTTACTCCCAGTTTCTCTGCCACATTTTCCTGCGAAAGTCCGCATCTTTTTCTGGCGTGAAACAAACTGCTGCCCAAACTCATGATTGTCCTCCTGATCAGTGTATAGCCATATTATATAACACGAAGAGAATACATTCTACCAATTATAGCGATCAAATATGCACGTTTTGATATACAAGATAACGTGTCTCATATCCCTCCTGCTCCAAGATTCAGCCGTCTTTCCCTGCCCGGATCCTCAGCAGCACAGGCTATCAGCGATCTGTAAGAGGGAGCAAAAAGAGCCTGAAACACATACCCTGTGTCTCAGGCTCTCTGTCCGGCTTTTATCTCCGAACACGATATGGATACGCTGTTCAGAGAAAGAACATCCGGTTTACTTCATCATCTTCTCGACTTCTTCGGCGAAATTGTCCTCGCGCTTTTCGAGACCCTCGCCGCACTCATAGCGCGTAAACGCAACGACCTTGATCTCGCCGCCGAGCTGTTTTTGCAGTTCCGCAGCCTGCGCCTTGACGCTGATCTTCATATCGCGGATATACGGCTGATCGACGAGGCAAACCTCTTCGTAGAATTTTCCGAGCCTGCCGTTGACGATCTTGTCCGCGACGGCCGCGGGCTTGCCCTCGTTCATAACCTGCGCTTTCAGGATTTCACGCTCGCTGTCGAGCCGCTCCGCCGGAACCTCATCGCTCGAAACGAATTCAGGCCGGTTCGCAGCGACGCCCATGCAGATGTCCTTGCCAAAGGCCTGAACGGCGTCGTTTCCGACCAGATTGTCGGAAACTTCCAGCTTGGTGACGACCGCCACTTTGCCCGCCATATGGTGGTTATAAATCGCGTAAACGCTGTTTGCAGCGGCAGCGTAACGGACAAAACGGCGAATTTTGATGTTTTCTCCGATGGTCAGGATCATGTTGTTCAGCTCCTGCTCCACCGTCAGCCCGCTGTCGAGATACGCCAGCTTCACAAGAGCGTCGACGTCCGCAGGCGCTTCTTTGGCGATCATAACGGACAGACCCTTTACAAAATCGGCAAATTTTTCGTTCTTCGCCGCAAAGTCCGTCTCGGTATTGACCTCGATGATGCCCGCAACGCCGCATTGATCGCAGTAGAAGGGATACACCATACCCTCGGCAGCGATCCGGCTCGCCTTTTTCGCCGCGGCGGCAATGCCGCGCTCGCGCAGCAGCACGATCGCCTGTTCAATGTCGCCGTTCGCCTCTGTCAACGCTTTTTTGCATTCCATCATGCCGACGCCCGTCTTATCGCGGAGCGCTTTTATATCACTTGCTGTAATTGCCATATTCTTGTTCTCCTTTCAAAATCGATGGATTCCCCGCTTACGCTTCCGCCTTTACCTCTTCTTCAACAGGAGCCGGCTCCGCCGCCTTCGCCGCCGCGTCGCCGTCGTCATAGCTCTCGCCCTGTCTGCCTTCGAGAATGGCGTTGGCCATGGTCTGGCTGATCAGCTTGATGGCGCGGATTGCGTCGTCGTTGCCCGGAATCACAAAATCAATTTCGTCAGGGTCGCAGTTGGTATCGACGATCGCAACGATCGGGATGCCCAATTTTCTCGCTTCGGCGATAACGATCCGCTCTTTGCGCGGGTCGACGACGAAAATAGCGCCGGGGAGCTTTTTCATCTCTTTGATACCGCCCAGATACTTTTCGAGGCGCTCAATCTCATTGCGGAGCTTGATGACCTCTTTTTTCGGGAGCAGATCAAAGGTCCCGTCGGATTCCATCGTTTGCAGCTGGACAAGGCGCTCGATTCGCTTCTGAATCGTTTTGAAGTTCGTCATCATGCCGCCGAGCCATCTCGTGTTCACATAGAACTGGCCGCAGCGCTCCGCTTCGGTTTTAATCGCGTCCTGCGCCTGCTTTTTGGTGCCGACAAACAGGATGCTCTCGCCGTTTGCTGCGATGTCGCGCACAAAATAATACGCTTCATCCAGTTTCTTGACGGTCTTTTGGAGATCGATGATATAGATCCCGTTGCGCTCCGTGAAAATATAGCGCGCCATTTTCGGGTTCCAGCGGCGTGTATGGTGACCAAAATGCACGCCGGCTTCCAAGAGACTCTTCATTGATACGACTGCCATGTGTTTTCCTCCTTATTTGTTGAATCCGCCACATCGTTTACGCCTGAAACGAACCTTTCGGCACATCGCGCAGGCAACGACGTGTGTATAATACGCCTGTCCGAATCAGCTCCGAACAGCGTTTACCGGGACATGTATGCGAAATTTATCCCGACCGGATAACCTTATATATTTTATCATAAGCTTTTGCAGATTGCAAGAGGAATCTGCGTTTTTACCCTAAAAATTTTGTAAGAGCACAATAGATATTGGACAGTTAAATAAAAAAGGATCTCCAAACCCTTTTTAAAGCCGCCGCTGAAACGCTTAGGATCCGTCACAAACGCATTCGGCCTTTCCCGCCTCACCGCAACGGGAAGGTGGAACGCAGTCACCGGGAAGACCGGAAGCGTTTCTATGATGCCCACGGTCTCTTTTCACCGGACGACTGCGCCAAACAGCTTGCCGCTCACAACCGCTGTTCCAACAACTTTCCGTTGCGGCCTCTCCGATGGCTTTCTCCGAACGACTTCTTCGTCCAATTTGCTTGTCAAGCCCACACGTATTTTTTTGGAAAAGGCTTGACATTTTGGAGGGCGGGTGTATAATATATATATGAACAGTTATTCATATGAAGGAGTGTTTACTTATGACAGACGCAACGGCGCCGCGCTGCGAGGACGACCGCGTTCACCAGGAGATCATCGAGAAAGTCGATCAGGCGCTGCCCTGCGACGAGATTCTCTATGATCTGGCCGAGCTCTTTAAGATCTTCGGCGATACGACGCGGATCAAAATCCTCTATGTGCTCTCCGAAAACGAGATGTGCGTCTGCGACATCGCCGCTTTGCTCGGCATGAATCAGTCGGCGATTTCTCATCAGCTCCGCATTTTAAAGCAGTCCCGCCTTGTAAAGTTCCGCCGCGACGGCAAAAGCGTTCTCTACTCCCTCGCCGATTCGCACGTCCGCACTGTGATCGCCCAGGGAATGGAACATATCAGCGAATAACTGATTGTATCAAAAAAATAAGGAGTTGTCTCTTATGAAAAAGACCTTGAAACTGACCGGCTTTGACTGTGGCGCCTGCGCCGCCAAAGCGGAACGCGCCATCCGCAAAATCGACGGCGTACAGAACGCTTCGATTAACCTCTTTACCGAACGGCTCTCCATTGAATATGAAGGCGACGCCGAAAGAATCCTTCACGCCGCGGCGGCCGCCTGTAAAAAAATCGAATCCGATGCGGTTCTGCATATCGTCTGACCGAGTCTGCGCGCTTTTACCCAGACCGTATTCCGGTTGATCCCCTCTGTTTGCCGGACGGCGTTTTTTCCAAGTTTTTTCCGAGCGTCTATGAAAAAAATTCAACCGAAAAGAGCTGAGAAGCGTGTCTGAGAAACAAAAAAAATCCCTTTGTCTGATCCTGATCTCCGCCCTGACGTTGGCTCTGGCGGTCTGCGCCGGACAGTTCGGCTGGTTCCCCGAACAGGCCCGCGTTTGGTGGACAGTCGCGGCGTACCTGCTCCCCTATCTGCTGGTCGGCGGCGAAGTCGTTTTCCAGGCGATCGTCAATATTCTGCACGGTCAGGTGTTCGACGAGAGCTTTCTGATGGCTCTGGCCTCGATCGTCGCCTTTGCGCTCGGCGATTACGCCGAGGCCGTCATCGTCATGCTGTTTTATCAGGTCGGCGAGCTCTTTCAGAGCTATGCCGTTTCCCGTTCACGCGCCTCGATCACCGAGCTGATGAACATCCGGCCGGAGTACGCCAATATTGAGGAGAACGGCGGTCTGCGCCGAGTCGATCCGGCCGAAGTCGCTGTCGGCGGCGTCATCGTTGTCAAGCCCGGCGAGCGCATCCCTCTGGACGGAACCGTGACCGAAGGCTGTTCGTCGGTCGACACTTCGGCGTTAACGGGCGAGCCGGCGCCGCGTTCCGTTTCCGCAGG
>QAMX01000125.1 GCA_003149835.1 Clostridiales bacterium | reverse complement strand
GCGCGTCGAACGCCTGGCGGCGAACGCCGCGCACATGCGCGCCCGCTTAAAAGCGGCGGACATTCCCTTCGGCGCGTCGGAGACGGCGATTGTCCCGATCATGACCTATGACATGATACGAACCCTGAAAGTCACGCATATGCTGCTCGACCGCGGCGTCTATGTCAATCCGGTTCTGCCGCCGGCAGTCGCGGACGGACAGTGTCTGCTGCGCACGAGCTATACCGCCACGCACACAAAGGAGCAGATCGACGAAGCCGCCGACATCATCATCGACGTGATGCGGAGCCTGTGAGCGGACTGTGGCGTTATCAGAAAACAGAGCGTGCGCGCCGGAGAAAACGGCGCGCACGCTCTTAAAATAAAAGGCAATGCCGCAAATCTGCCTTCGGCATCGGCCGGATCCGCCTCGGCTTTTTTCTTAGAAAACGTCAAGCATCCGGCGAACAGGCGCCGCTGCCTGAACGCTGTTCCCCCTCAAATTCGCAGAAAAAAACGTTTGCGGCGGTTTCAAACCGCCGCAAACGTTTTATAGAAGCGTATGAGCGGAGGAGGGAGCAACCGCGCACACGGTTCCGGCGAAATTTCGCTGACAAAAGCGGGCCGGCGTTTTTGGGGAGGAACGATCGGCAGACTGCGGCGAGAATTCGGCGCCGCAGTCTGCCTGCATTTTCCGAACCATGCGCCCCAAAACACAGCCGCGCCGCCGTCAGGTTCGCTTGCCGTAGAAAAACAGCGCCAGAGCGCCGGGGCCGACATGCGAACCGGTGACCGGCTCATAGCAGACGGTCAGCACCTGTCCGGTGTGGCCATTTTCACGGAGCTGCCGTTCAAGCTTTGCCGCATCCTCCGCGCAGTCGGCGTGTGCGATCCCGACAAGCGCAGAGCGGTCGGTGACAAATTCGCCGTATTTTTCCACCAGCGCGTCCAGTGACTTTTGCCGGCCGCGCGTCTTGTGATAGAGAACAATGTTTCCGTCCATGTCGCCGCGCAACACGGGTTTGATACTCAACAGATTGCCAACGAGGGCGAGCACCTTGGAGATCCGCCCGCCGCGCTGTAAGTAGGTGAGCGTCTCGACTGTAAAATACTGACACATCGCATTGCAGCTCGCCTCAACTTTTTCGACCAGCTCGTCAAATCCCGTTTCCTCTTTGGCTAACTGCGCGGCGTACAGCGCGGCAAAGCCCTCGCCGAGCGAAGCTCCGCGCGTGTTGACGGTCGCTATGCGGCGATCCGGGTATTGTTCGCGCAGCGCCGCCGCCGCCGTCAGAGAAGCCTGGTAAGTGCCGCTGATGTTGCCGGACATCCCGACATAGACGACGTCGTCTCCCTGCGCCAGCGCTTCCTCAAAGGCTTTGAGGAAGTCATGCTCGTTGATCATCGAGGTCTGCACGACGACGCCGTTTCTCATCTCGTCGTAAAACGCTTTTCCGTCGAAAACGCCGTTGTCCGGCAGAGCGGAGAATTCACGCCCGTCGATGGAATAGTGAAAGGGGATGACGGTGATTTCATGCCGCCGGATCAGCTCGTCGGGGAGATTGCCGGAGGTATCGGTAAAAATTTTTGTCATCAGTTCACGCGCTCCTCTCCCCAGAAGAAGAGAGCAACGGTGCCGGGACCGGTGTGGCTGCCGATGGTCGTACCGATATTGTTGATGAGAACCTTGCCGTTCAGCTTGGGAAAACGCTCTTCCACGAGGTCGGCGACTTTCCGCGCGTCCTCATAGCAGGCGGAGTGGGAGATGAAGCATTTACCAGTATAGCCGGTGCCGTTTTCCGCGAACTGTTCCATTCGGTTGACGATTTCCGCGATGACTCTCGGTTTGCCGCGCAGCTTGCTGCGCGGAATCAGGCGGCCGAGATTGTCCATGTTCAGCAGCGGGCAGATGTTCAAAAGGCTGCCGAACATACCCGCCGCTTTGGAGATGCGGCCGCCGCGGACATAATAGGTCAGGTCGGTCGAGAAAAACCAGTGGTGCAGGCGCAGCTTGTTGGCTTCAATCCATTGATAAAGCTCGTCGATCCCCATGCCGCCGTCGCGGAGATCGGCCAGCGTTTCCATCATGAGGCCGAAGCCGGACGAAGCGCCAAGCGAATCGACGACGTAAATCTTGCGGTCGGGATACTGCTCGCGGGCGATCATCGCCGCGCTCATCGCCGAGTTATAACTGCCCGAGATGCCCGAGGAGAGCGTAAGATGTAAAATATCCTTGCCCTGTTCAAGGAACTGGGTAAAATAGGCCATGTATTCCGAGAGGTTGACCTGAGAGGTCTTGGCGATCGCGCCGTTGGCCATGGCTGCATAGAATTTATCAGACGGCATGGTGACGCCGAGATCGTCGGCGTACTGGACGTCGTCAAGCGTATAGTGAAAACAGACATAGGGGATGTCGCGGCGCTCCAAATGCTCTTTGGACAGGTCGGCTGTCGAGCAGCAGCTGAGGACGAATGGATTCATACGGGAACCTCCGGTGATATAGATTGGGTGAAGGCGGCGTGCGGCCGCCCTTTCCTGTTTAGCATACCACTGTTTGAAGCGGAAAGCAACCTACTCCGGCATGGGCCGTCTCTCATAAATGGAAACAGGAGTAGAATCGCGCGTCCGCGCGTTCTACTCCTGTGAAAACGTCGCTCTACGATTCGTAGACTACGGTTTTCTGCGATTTTTTTTAATGCGAAAGCTCAGAAAAACGACGATTTCCGCCGGAACGACAAGCAAGAAGAGCTGCCAGGGATTTGAGGAGAGCAGAGACAGATAGACAAGCAGAATCACGCTGAACACCAGCCCGGCGACAATGAAGCGGTTATTTCTGCCCGCGTTCCAGACGGAGTTGAAAACCAACAGCGTGACGAGCGAGACGGGAATCGCCCAAATCAGAATCAGCCATTCCGTTTGGCCGAGCAGCCAGAGAATGACGAAGGTCAAGAGCGCCAGCGTCCAGATGCTCGCAATCGCGACGCCTGTCACCATCGTTGTGCTGAACGTCAGCGCTCTGCGGACATTCGTATCCTCAGAGGGCTCCCACTGATCGTGACCGGTCAAGAGATAGTCGACGGTGACGCCGAAAATTTCCGCCATTTTTTTCAGCACTGCTGCGTCCGGCAGCGCTTCGGCGCGTTCCCACTTGGAAATGCTCTTGTCCGAATAATTCAGTTTTTCTCCGAGCTCCGTCTGTTTGAGTCCGGCGCCTGTGCGGAGCCGAATCAGATTGCTCGCAAAAACCAGCTTCAAATCTTCCATATTGATCCTTATCTGCCGTCGGCGGGGTATTTTTCCGAGTGTGGCGAATCACCGCTGCGTATTTAGTATACCTGATTTCAGACACGGTGTCAATAGCCGCCCCGACAGACGTCAGTCTGTCGGGGCGGCATAAAAGCTGTCGCGCGCGTTTTTTAGAAGCGCTGTATTATTGACTTGACGCGGGGCAAAAACCGAATCGGCGGCGCCTGCTGATTTCAGCGGGGGTTCACGCGGCCCGCCGGCGATTTCCCGTCGGGATCTCTCTGAGCATACAACTGTTTCGGAAGAGAACGGGCGGCAAGCTGCGCGGCGGTTTGCGATATTTTTCCACGCCTCGCAGCAGTATCGGCTCTATTTGGCGCGGTCGCGGTCGCGGATCTCGTTGCGGCGGATCTTGCCGGAGATCGTCTTCGGCAGGTCGGCGACAAATTCGACGATGCGGGGATATTTATAGGGCGCGGTGTGCGATTTCACATAGTTTTTGATCTCTTCGGCCAGCGCGTCGCTCGCCGTATAGCCCTTTGCGAGCACGATCGTCGCCTTGACGACCTGGCCGCGGATCGGGTCGGGCGCGGGCGTGACCGCGCATTCGAGGACGGCGGGGTGTTCCATCAGTACGCTTTCGACCTCAAACGGCCCGATTCGATAGCCCGAGGACTTAATCACGTCGTCGACGCGGCCGACATACCAGAAATAGCCGTCCTCATCGCGCCACGCCGTGTCGCCGGTGTGATACAGGCCGTTGCGGCAGACCTCGGCGGTCAGCGCCTCATCGAGATAATAGCCTTTGAACAGGCCGGCGGGCTTTCCGTTTTCCGGCAGGCGCAGGACGATCTCGCCGGTGACGCCGGGGATCGTCGAATTCCCGGCCTCGTCGACGATATCGACGTTGTAGGCCGGAGAGGGCAGACCCATCGAGCCGGGGCGCGGCGTCATGTCGTAGGCGTTGAAGACCGTCAGCGTCGTTTCCGTCTGCCCGAAGCCCTCGTACAGCGACAGACCGGTCGCGCGGCGGAACTGCTCGTATACCTCGGGGTTCAGCGCCTCGCCGGCAATGGTGACGTGGCGGAGCGCGGAGAGATCGTATTTGGAGAGGTCTTCCTTAATAAAGAAACGGTACATCGTCGGCGGCGCGCAGAATGTCGTCACGTCGTACTTTTCGATGGCGGAGAGCACCGCGTCCGGGTGGAAGCGGTCGAAGTCGTAGACGAAGATCGCCGTCTCCATAAACCACTGGCCGTAGAGCTTGCCCCAGACCGCCTTGCCCCAGCCGGTGTCGGAGATGGTAAAGTGGAGGCCGTCGCCGTTCACCTTGTGCCAGTATTTGGCGGTGGCGATGTGGCCGATGGGGTAGGTAAAGTCGTGCATGACCATCTTAGGCATTCCGGAGGTGCCGGAGGTGAAGTAGATGAGCATCGTGTCGTCGTTTTCGTTGGAGACGTCCGGCCGCTCAAACGCGGGCGCGCTCTGGACCGCCTCGTCGTAGGCCAGCCAGCCCGCGCGCTTGCCGTGAACGATGATTTTCAGGAGCGGGCAGCCGTATTCGGCGGCGGCTGCGTCAACGTGCTCGGCGATGTCGCCGTCGGCTGTGCAGAGCACCGCGGAGACGCCGGCGGCTTTAAAGCGGTAGAGAACGTCCTTTGCGGCCAGCTGGTTGGTCGCGGGAATGACGGCGGCGCCGAGCTTATGACAGGCGAGGATCGACGGCCAGAACTCGAAATGCCGTTTTAAAATCAGCATGACGCGGTCGCCCTTCTTGACGCCGTGCGCGGCGAGCATCGCCGCAGTCCGGTCGCTTTCGCGGGAGATATCGGCAAAGGTATACGTCTGCTCTTCAAGGCTGTCTGAAAGGTGCAGCATGGCGCGCTTGTCGGGAGACCTGCGCGCAAGCTCGTCGATCACGTCGTAGGCGAAGTTGAAGCGCTGGGGGATATGATAGCCGAGATGCGTCAGACGGCCTTCGCCGTCGAACGTCTCGTCGAGATATTGTTTATGGAGCGTCGGAACGCCGTTTGTCTGGATCGTTTTGCTTTTCATCATCAAAAATCATGTCCTTTATCAAGATATTCCGTCGATGTTTACAGCGGATTATTTTGCGTGTTCGCCGCCGGAGATAACGGCGAGAAAAATACAGTCCTCACCGCCGACAGCCAGCATCCCGTGCGGGTTCTGCGCGTCATAGTAGACGGCGTCGCCGGGTTTTAGCTCCATGCGGTGATCTTCAATCTGGACTAACAGCGTCCCGGAAAGGATATAGTCGAATTCATGCCCAGCGTGGGAGGACATGGCAATCGGCTTGTTCAAGAGCGTTTCGTCGAATTTGGCGACGACGCGGAACGGTTCAGAATTGCGGTTTTTGAACAGATAGGCCATATGCTGATAGGCAAAGCCCTTGCGGCGTTCAATCGGCAGGCCCTCGCCGGCGCGAATCAGTGAGAAACGGGAGAGCCTCGGCATGTCGCCCGTAATCAGCTCGGTAATATCAACGCCGAATTTCAGCGCGATCTCATAGAGCAGTGAAAAAGAAAAATCACGCCGGCCGGCCTCGTAATCCGCATAGGCCTCAGGCGTGAGCTGTAACGTATGACACATCTCCTGCTCGGAAATGCCCAACAACTCACGCAACCCTTTAATTCGCTCGGCAATCTGCATAATTTTTTCGTTCATACGGGTTCATTCCTTTATTTTGATTTTCTTATAATTAAACCACAAAAACGGCGTTTTGTCAATGACAGGAATTCATTAAGAAAACCGGCGTCTGAAAAGGCATAAGGGTCAACCTGCACAAAATAAGCTTCAAATCGTTTGTATGACCCTATGCGCAGCCGTTTGTTCTGCGGACAGCCGCCGCTCTATGAGAGCGCAGACAGCCGGGCATACCGCGTATATTCCGGCCTGATCAGGCAAAAATAAAAGAAAAGCCAAGAGAAATACGAGAGAAACGAGGTCTGGACGATGCGGCAGTACGATGATGACGACAGAAACGGCGCGGATGGGGACGGCGGAGAAGAGACGGGACTGAGCGGCGAACAGCAGGCAGAAATCCGCGAGCTGGGCGCGATCACCGGAGAAGGGGAAAAACACGCGATCCACTGTCTCGCCGTGATCGGACAGATCGAGGGACACCGATCAATGTCCGGAAACGACAAGACGACAAAATATGAGCATGTTTTGCCGCAGCTCGCGGCCATTGAGGAGAGTCCGGAAATTGACGGCCTGCTTGTCATGCTGAATACCATTGGCGGCGACGTCGAGGCGGGGCTGGCGATCGCAGAGCTGATCGCGAGCATGAAAACGCCGACGGTTTCGCTTGTGCTGGGCGGCGGCCATTCCATCGGCGTGCCGCTCGCGGTGGCGTCCAAGTATTCGTTTATCGCGCCGAGCGCGGCAATGACGATCCATCCGGTGCGCATGAACGGGCTGATTCTCGGCGTGCCGCAGACGTATTATTACTTTGAAAAGGTGCAGGACCGCGTCGTCCGCTTTGTGACGAGAAATTCGCGGATCAGCGAGGAAAAATACCGGGAGCTGATGTTAAAAACCGGAGAATTGGCGACGGATGTCGGCAGCCTGATCAACGGGGAAGAGGCGGTCAGGATCGGCCTGATCGACGCGCTGGGCGGCCTGTCCGACGCGCTCGCAAAGCTGCACGCGATGATCGACGAACAAAAAAATGAGGATCGGGAGCGCGCTTGATTCCCGGCCGAATCAAAAAATCCGGAACGCAGCGGTATAGACCGCTCCGTTCCGGATTTTTTTGATGAATCTTTTGAAATCTCCTCTGCTGCCGTTGCGTCTCCACATGCCGTCGCCGGCTTTCAGGAGCCGATGAGGCTTCTGCCGTCCATTTCCGGAGGGCAGGACAGACCCATGAGGTCGAGAATCGTCGGCGCGACGTCGCAGAGAGAGCCGGGGCGCAGGGAGACATCGGCGCCGAAGACGATGAACGGCAGAAGATTATCGGTTCGATCCTGAAACGGCGTGACGCCGTCGGCACAGACGGTTTTTTCCGCGTTGCCGTTCGGAGAGACGATACAGGCCACCGAGCCGAGCTGGGTGAGCTTACCGGTCAGCATACCGAGGCAGGCGTCGACCGTTTCGACTGCGGCCACCGCATGCGGCATAACGCCGAGCAGTCCGCAGACGTCGCATACGGAGAAGGAGACGGTGAGAAAGTCGCTGTCGCCGGCGTCTAATGCTGAAAGCGCTGCGTCGCAAACCTGCCTGGCCGCTTCGATTGCAGCCTGATGGACGGGCAGAGCCGCGTCGCCGGCGACGACGATATCCCGCTCGTTGGGGAAAGGCGCATCGCTGTAACCGTTAAAGCTGTAAATCGAAGCATGGCGCGCCGACTCGGCGCAAATCCGTGTCTGCCTCAGACCCATCGAGGCAATCCATTCGCCCAACGTATTTTTCAGCGGATCAACCGGATGCGGCGCGGCGCGGCGGCCGCTGCCCATCCTGTAATAGCCCGCGTCGGGAGAAACGGCGTCTGTCTGCGCTTCTCCGGCGTCAAATGCGGAGAGCGTCGTGCTCGGGCATTTTGAGAACAGCTCCGAGAGATTCGGAGCAGCGGCCACAGCGAACGCGTTGCCTGTCGACGACGCAGAGAGGCCGAAACCGTCGATTGTAATCAACGTAATGGTGTTCCGCATCCGAAAAACTCCTTTCTATGCCGTTGTGGATCCCCATGAAACGATGGCTGCAAGGATCTGAAACAGCAGCAACCCGATAACGGGCGATACACGCCCGGCTCAACAGACACAGGCTGAGCGGCGGCGGGCGGTTGCAAAGATCCGTCTGCAAAAACCGTGAAGAAAGCGGAAAAGACGATACGGGAAAAACAATCGGAAAAGAGGCGGATTCCTCTTTTCCGATTGAAAACCTTGCGTAAAATCAGTTCTGATTCGCCGCGTCGACGATCGCCTTGAAAGCATCCGGTTTGAGAGAAGCGCCGCCGATGAGACCGCCGTCGATGTTGAGCTGCGCGAGCAGCCCAGCCGCGTTTTCCGCATTCATCGAACCGCCGTACTGGATCGTGATAGAACGGGCGGCTCTGGCGCCGAACAGCGTCCGGACGGTGTCGCGGATGAGCGTACAGACCTCGCCGGCCTGCGCGACCGTAGCGGTCTTGCCCGTACCGATCGCCCAAATCGGCTCGTAGGCGATGACGACTTTGCGCACCTGGTCGGGCTGAACGTTTTGAAGCGCCATCTTGACCTGATACTGAATGCGTTCCGCCATGACGCCCGACTCGCGCTCCGCCAGGGATTCGCCGACGCAGACGATCGGACGCAGGCCGACGTCGAGGGCCTTCAAAAGCTTTTTGTTAACGGTTTCGTCGGTTTCGTTAAAATACTGCCGGCGTTCGCTATGACCGATAATGACATATTTAACGCCCATTTCCACGAGCATTTCAGCGGAAATTTCGCCGGTATAGGCGCCGGAAGATTCATAGTGCATATTCTGCGCGCCGACGGCGATCTTGGTAGCGCGCGTGGCTTTGAGAGCCGCGTGCAGATCGACAAACGGGACGCAGAGTACGGTGGTGCACCACTTGGCCTTGGCGATCATCGGGCGCAGCGCATCAACCAACGCGCGCGCCTCTTTCGGGGTTTTGTTCATTTTCCAGTTCCCCGCAATGATCGTTTTGCGGTATCTTCTGTTCATGATTCTCCTCCTAAAATATAACTCCTGCTATTTGCCGGATATCATCGATTTCCGCGGCTTTTTCGAGCGAACGGCGTGGCGGGAGACACGGCCGGCTGGCCGGACGGCGCCGGAGGGAGGGGGTCTGTCTCTC
>QAMX01000091.1 GCA_003149835.1 Clostridiales bacterium | reverse complement strand
AAGATATCGGTAAATCAGCGCGCTCTGCGGCGGCAGCGCCGCCCGCAGAAGATATGGAAAGTCGCCTTGCCGCTTTGTCTCGGTCACAAGCTCTTCGGTTACAGCGCCGCCGCTTCCGTAGTAACAAGGGTCGTCGGAATTGAACACGAGACGGTATGTTCCCGCATAGGGCGTGCCGAGCAGGTAGTTCGGCCGCGCGACCGGCGTCATGTTGAACACGCACAGCAGGATATCGCCGGGCGGACCGATGCGGAAATAGGAATAGACCTCAAAGACCGCGTCGTCCGCGTTCGACCATTTGAAGCCGTTCCAATCGCTGTCGTTGTACCAGAGCGCGGCCTCGGCGCGGTAAAAGCGCACGAGCGCGCGCACGTATTCGGAGAGCAGCCGATGTGAATCATAGGCTTTCAGCTGCCATTCCAGCGGTTCGTAATAGCGCCATTCCAGAAACTGGCCGAGCTCCGTGCCCATAAACAGCAGCTTTTTGCCGGGGTGGGTGAACATATAGGCGAGATAGGTGCGGAGCGCGGCGAATTTATTCGGATAATCGCCGGACATTTTGTCCAGCAGGCTCTTTTTGCCGTGTACGCACTCGTCGTGCGAGAGCGGGAGGATAAAATGCTCCGAAAACGCATAGACCATCGAAAAGGTCATCAGCGCATGGCTGCCGCTGCGGAAAAGGGGATCCGTCTCCATATAGCGCAGGGTGTCGTTCATCCAGCCCATGTTCCATTTATATGAGAAGCCGAGGCCGCCGCATGCGAGCGGCGCGGTAACGTCCGGGAAATCCGTCGCCTCCTCCGCCACGGTCAGGGCGCTGGGAAAGCGCTTGGCGACCTCGCGGTTCAGCGCGCGGAACATCGCGATCGCGCCGAGGTTTTCACGGCCTCCGAAGCGGTTGCGGAGCGGAAAATCCCGCTCATAGTCCAGATACAGCATCGACGAGACCGCGTCGGCGCGCAGGCCGTCGAGGTGGTATTCAGAGAGCCAGTAAAGCGCGCTGGAAATCAAAAAGTCTTTGACCGCATCGCTGTCGCAGTTAAATCGGAGCGTGCCCCACTGCACATGCTCGGCGATTTTCGGGTCAGGGTGCTCAAACAGCGCCTCGCCGTCAAACAGCCGCAGTCCGTGCTCGTCGCGCGGGAAGTGCGCCGGCACCCAGTCGAGCAGCACGCCGATCCCGTATCGATGCAGGGTATCGACGAAATACTTAAAATCTTCCGGCGTTCCATAGCGGGAGGTCGGCGCGAAATACCCGGTTACCTGATACCCCCAAGAGCCGTCAAACGGGTATTCGGCGATCGGCATCAACTCGATATGCGTATAACCGTTGTCGGCGGCATATTCGGCAAGCGGAACGGCGGCGGCGCGGTACAGCGGTTCTCCGCCGTCAAAAGCGCGCCACGAACCCAAATGGACTTCGTAGACCGCCATCGGCGCGGACAGGTTTCGCCGCGACATCTGCTGGCTGCGCCAAGCCGCGTCGTTCCAGCGATAGCTGTCGCGCCATGTGCGCGACGCCGTCCCCGGACGCAGTTCGGCATAGCGGGCGCACGGATCGGCGCGGTAGAGAATCTGACCGTCCCGAGACACAAAACGGAATTTATAGAGCTCGCCGCAGCGGACGCCGGGCACAGTGACGGACCACACGCCGTTTTCCGCCCGCTCCATCGGGTTTGCCTCAGGATCCCAATGATTGAAGCTGCCGACGAGAGAGGCGGCGCGGCACGAGGGGGCGTAGACGGAAAAGCGCCATGCCGTTCCGTCCTCGGCCGGGTGGGCTCCGAGACGCTGAGAAAGGCGTTTGGTCTGTGAAAACAGACTGTTGCGATAAGCGTAATCGACATCAGCAGATCCGCCGAACATATTGCTTCACCCCGTCTCATATCAACGCCGGCCGTATTGCCGCCGGCTTGTCCGAAGTCTATCATCCATTTTCCCGTATATTATTCTATCAAATATCGCCGTCGCTGTCAAGATTATGAAACCGCCAAGGTGCTTCTTTGAAACGCCCGATTCACTCCCAAACCCATGCGCCAAAAACGGTACGGACAGAAAACGGCGCCGGCGATCCCGCCTGTCCAAATGACAGAAGCCATTGCAGGAGGAGAGGCGGTCGAAAAATCCCCCTGACGGAGCCGCGGCTCCGTCAGGGGGATTGGATGGATTTCTTTGCAAAAAGCGGCTGCATCAGGTAGAACGGCATGGCGTTTTCGGAATACCTGTGACCTTTTTTGCGTCACGGGGCGCAGAGCATGATCTGCGCTCCATACGCGGGAGAGCAGCCGTCTGCCGGCGCTTCGGAGAGGATCGCGGATAAAGCGCGGTCTGGGCAGACCTCGCCGGCATAAAAATAGAACTCGTCTGGTGAAAAAGTGAATTCGATATCGTCTGACGAGAACAGCCAGACGGCCAAACCGAGAATCACAAGCGCCAACAGCACCGCGACGGCGACGCGCAGAGCCGAAACCGGCGATTTTCCGCCGACCTTACCGGTTTGTCCGTTGACCATGAACTGATAGCGCTTGCTCTGATAGTCAAAAGACGACTGCCAGAGCGGCACGAGCACATACTTATAGGTCAGATCGTTGTACATGGTATTGCGCGACGAAAGGGAAAAATGATCGGCATGATACTGCTTGGTCACTATCTGCTCGATCTCCGCTTCAATGCGCTGATCCATGCGCTGCTTCGCCGCGCCCCATGCGTCCTGCAAACCGATCGAATACCGTTCGGAAAGATAGCCGGAGAGGTATTCCGGACGATAGGGAACGCAGCGCTGCGTGTCGTACGGTTCGATCTGGCGCAGCGTTTTGACGTCGTGCCGCGCCGTTCCGTAGGTCAGCTCGTCATCGATGAAGAGATTGAGGTCGCCGGAGGTACTGTACCAGTCGGTTTTGGTGTGCGTGCGGCCCTCCTTGTCGGTATAGGTGCGGTCCTTGCCGTATCTGGCGGTATAGGAGGAAGCCGTATGCGCGTCAAAGGTCCAGTAGGGGATATACATGCCGGTAAACATTTCCGGCTTGACGCTTTTTTTTGCCTTGCTCGGCGCGAAGAGCCGCCGTTTCATCCACGCCTTGAAATGAGCGCCCGCCTGCTGTTGGGTGACCTCGAACGGGCAGAGGCCGTTGGGCGGCAGAGACGTGTCGACCGCTTCTTCCATGACCTGGTTGGAGCCGCAGAAAGGACAGACCGCCGAGGTCAGAAGCGCGTCGTAAACGGCCTGAGCGCCGCAGGACTGGCAGATGATCTGTTTTTGCTCAGCGCCCCAGACAAAATTCTCAACGTGCTGCGCGGCGTGAAATACCTGCTCCGAAACCGAGCCTTCTTCCTCCACTTCCATCCGATGCTCACAGTACGGACAGTAGAGCTTGCCGTCGGCAGGGTCGAAGGTCATCGCGCCGCCGCACATCGGACAGCCGCGGTTGATCTGCCGGTCGGCCTGTTCCGTATACATTTTGCCGTTTTCCATAGGGAAATAATCCTTTCAGAAGCGTTAGGAGCGTGTGTCGTCCTCGTCGAAGCGGTCGCCGCACTCGGGACAGAATTTGGGCGGATTGGCCGGATCTTCGGGCTCCCAGCCGCATTTGTCACAGCGGTAGAGCTTGGCGCCCGCAGGTTTTTTTGCGCCGCACTCAGAACAGAACTTGCCCTTATTTACCGCGCCGCAGCTGCAAGTCCAGCCGTTTTCCGGCTTTTTTGCGCCGCATTCGACGCAGAACGCGCCGCTGTTCTGATGACCGCACTGACAGGTCCACTGATCGGTCGGAAGAGTCGGAGCGGGCTTTTTCGCGCCGCACTGCGGACAAAACGCGCCGCTGCTTTGGTGGCCGCACTGGCAGGTCCATGTGTCCGACGGCTGAGGCTGCGCGGCGGCTTGCTGCTGAGCGGCGTCCTGACGCTGCTGCTGCCCCATCGCGTAAAGGTTCGCGGCGTTCATACCGCCGGCGTTCTGCGCCATATTCATTCCTGCAAAGGCCATAACCGGGCCGGCGTTGGGATTGTTGGCCGCGCCGACCATCGCTTCGCTCTGCGCGCCGACGAGCGAAGCGGCCGCCATTGTCGGGTCGCGGTAAACCGCGGTTCTTTGCAGCTGCTTGATCATCTCCTCATCTTCTTCCGAGGCGGTGACCGAGGAAACGCCGAACGAGGCGACGGCGATGCCGCGCAGCTCGCTCCACTTCTTCGAGAGGATTTCGTTCAACGCGTCGGCGATCTCTACGGTATGGCCGGGAAGCGCGCTGTAACGGATGCCCATCTCCGAGATTTTTGCAAACGCCGGCTGCAAGCTGGTCATCAGCTCGCTTTTGAGCTGGCTGTCGATCTGCGAGCGGATATAACGGTCGGAGACGTTTCCGCAGACGTTGACATAAAACAAAAGCGGATCGACGAGCTTGTAGGAGTATTCGCCGTGGCAGCGGATGGCGACATCGATATCGAGGCCGATATTTCTGTCCACAACGCGGAACGGGATCGGATTGGGCGTCCCGTACTTATTGCCGATGATCTCTTTCTTGTTGAAATAATAGACGCGCTGATCCTTGCCCGTGTCGCCGCCGAAGGTAAAACGCCGGCCGAAGGTTTTGAAGGTGTCCAGCAAGCCCTTTCCGAAGCCGCCGTAAAAGAGGGAAGGCTCCGTAGAGGTGTCGTAGACGAATTCGCCGGGTTCGTCGCAGAACTCGACGATCTTGCCCTGATCAACGATCATCATGAATTGACCGTCGGCGACGGCGACGATGGAGCCGTTGGTGATGATATTGTCGGAGCCTTTTTTATTGGAGCTCCTGCCGCCGACCCTTTTCTCGCCCTTGATGGCGAGCACATCTGTCGGAAGCGATTCACAGTAGAAGTATTCGCGCCATTGATCGGCCAGCACGCCGCCTGCCGCGCCGCCCGCCGCTTTAATCAGACCCATAAGTATACCCAACCTTTCGCCCTACAACCGCTGACAACCGCTGACAGCGGTATATTCCTAATAGTATAATTATAATATTCCGAAAATTATATGTCAAGCAAAGCTGCGGAAAAATTCGGCGCAATTCTTTCTATTTGAGGAAATCCCAGCACATACGCTCAAAAAACGTTGACTTTGCACGGAAAGGCGGGTAAAATATAGAAAAACAGGAGAGGTGAGAGGCGCCTTGCTGCAAAAGAAAGACAGCCTTTGCCGGAGATGGGCGGCGTTTCTGGCGGTATTCACGATCAGCTTTACCACAGCTCCGACCGCTGCGGCTTATTATGAAGCTCCGGCTGACCTGGCCGCCGAGGCATGGTATGGAGCGGCGGCGGAATACGCCTGCGCGATGGGATATCTTCAACCGGACGGGGAAGGAAATTTTTCTCCCTCGAAGCCGGTGTCCATGCTCGAATGCGTCGCGGCGCTGGCCGCAGAAAACGGAGTGGAAGCGCGCTCCGCGGCGCAGCTCTGGGAAAGTATTGCGGAGTTGGATTGGTTTTCGGCAGAGCAGATCCCGCTGAGCCATGCGGGCGAACCGGTCACGCGCTATACCGCCGCGCGGCTGGCCGCGGCGGCGCGGCGACTGCCTCCGGCCGACGTGGGAAACGCGCCGTTTTCGGATTTTGCGGATATGGAACCGGCGGTCAAGCCCTACGTCGCCGCGGCTTATGCGGCCGGTATCTTTACCGGCGACGGACACGGCCGCTTCAATGGCGACGCCTTGCTGACACGAGCGGAATTTTCCGTGATGATCTACCGTATTTCGGGCGCCAAGTACCGGTATGTGCTGTCGGCGTTTGCGTCGCCCTATGATCCGGCGGTCGCGGGCAGGACGGAAAACCTTCGCCTGGCCGCCGCGGCAGTCGACGGAACGGAGCTTGACCCGGGCGATGCGTTTTCCTTTAATCAAACCGTAGGCAGGCGGACAAGGCAGAACGGTTATCAGCCAGGCTATGTGATCTCCGGCGGCCGATATGTGCTTCAAGTCGGCGGCGGGATCTGCCAAGTCTCGTCGAATTTGTTCAACAATGCCCTGTGCGCCAATTTTGCCATCACGGAGCGTTATAATCATGGGCTGAAAGTTGCCTATGCGCCTGCGGGCCGCGACGCGACGGTATACTGGGGCTCTCTGGATTTTCGTTTTCAAAACAGCGGCGATACGGCGGTTCTGATCCGTGCGCGGCTGGATGTCGTGACGAACCGTCTGACGACGGCGTTTCTCGTCCAACAACCGCCGCAGGAAAACAGTCTCTCCATCCGGGTCACCCAGCAAAGCGCGACGCATTACCTGCTCGAACGCTTTGCGGGAGAAACCCTCAACTATTCGGCCGCTTCCCGATATGCGAGGTGAGCAGGAGCGACAGCTTTTCTCCGCCGCCGGGGCAAAAGATCCCCGGAGGTCGGCGGGACAGCCGGCGTCGCACCGATGTAAAAATAGGGAGGATATGAAAAATGCGGTACGAAATCGAGACGGAGTATCCGGCGCCGGAAAGCGGAGCGGGGATTATCAAGGTCTATAAACAGACGGTCCCGGCCATGCGCTTTATCGGTAAAAATTACGGCAGCGGCCAGCGCCCGAACTGGGGAGACGCGTTTGAGTGCGACGTGTTTGGCCAAATAGAGCGGGCCTCGGGCGGCGAAGAAAAAAGCCACCTGCTCTATGAGGACGCCGACGCCTATCTCGGTCTGTATTTTCGCAATGCGGAAACCGGCGGGTACGACGGTTGGGTCGGCATGTTTGCGCCGCCGGATACGGACGTTCCGGAAGGGCTCGGTTATCTGGATTTCCCGGAGCAGAACCTCGGCGTTTGCTGGATATACGGCAAGCTGGACGAGGTGTATCAATTGACGCCGCAGTGCCCCGCAGAGCTGTCGTCTGCCGGCATGGAAATACGGTCGGACGAAAAGGGCTATATCGGCTTTTTCGAGCGCGATCAGTGCCCAAGGTTGACCACTCCGGATGAAAAAGGCAAGATTATCTTGGATTATTGCTACTTTGTCAAATAACAAATGCGGATCCCTGCATTTGCTGCATTCAAGCAACGGATGGGTTGGTTTCTCCAAACCGCGCCTGCGCGCCGTTCTATCCATAAAAAGCCCTCTGCTCAAACGACAGTAGAGGCGCGAAAAGGAGCGGAAACAGCATGAAAAGAATCGGACGTTTGGCGACCGTCGTTGCGGCATTGGCGGCGCTCTGTGCCTGTACGCCGTATGAAAGCGGCGGCGCGCAGGGGCAGAACCCCAGTTCTGTGTCAGAGATCAGTTCTCTATCGGAAGCGAGCGGTGTTTTGACCGGGGAA